>NZ_JAIEFA010000027.1 GCF_029067145.1 Helicobacter sp.
CCTAGACAAAATGTAATCGTATGTGGGATAGATTAGAGTGGAATGGTGGAAGCGTAAGTGGAGGAATTAAAAGGGAATAGAAATCTCTGTGATTCTACAATGAATCTTGATGAAATCTTTGGTAAAACTTCATAAAAAATTGACAAAATCACTATAAACTTTTGTGTAATTTTCAAATACAAGGAAGTTGAATGAAATCTAAACTTTTTATCTATATTATTTTTAACTCTGTTTTATTGGCAAATCCTAATATTCCAACGGAGGAAACCAAACCTACCCAATCTCTAGCAACACAACAAGTTACAACCACCCTAACAAATTCAATGCCAACGCAATCAACACAGCCACATATACAGGAAAATAATGCCATTCAGTCTGCTCCAATGCAACCAATTCATAATATGTCTTATCCTAATAATGAAATGGCTTATGGTGCTTCGTTGCAAACCATTTTTATCAAAGTGCATCAAATGTATCCCGGCTCACATATTACCGATGTAGATTATAAGGGTTTTGGTTATGAGATTGAAATTAACGATAGTTTGGAATTGTTTTTTGATAGAAATGGGAATTTATTAGGGCAAAAATGGGATTAAGATATTCAAACAAATTTGTATGTTTATATAAAATAAATTTCGTAAAGTCTTTTAATTAAGATAAATTTATTAATTAGGAGGATTGATTGTTGTCCTATTATCTTGCACACCCGAAGCGAACGGGTGCTGTATGCTCTAGTTCTAAATATCTTGCGGAAATGATGACAAAAAATATTGGCATTGAGCAGGCTTCTAATATCATTGAAATAGGACCCGGAATGGGGGCTTTTACAAAGGTGATATTGCATAAAAAGTCCAAATCTGCACATTTGTTTGTGGTTGAAATCAATCCTAAAATTACGGAGAAATTACACAAAAGGTTTCCAAATCTTGATATTGCTTTAGGTTCTGCGGAATCCTTGCAGGCAATGATGCAAGAGAGGCAAATATCCTCTGTTGATGTGATTGTGTCTGGGATTCCTTGGGCACTTTTAAGTCAAGCAACACAAAAATGTATTTTAGAAAACATTTACAATGCGCTAAATCCTGGAGGATATTTTACTACCTTTGCTTATATTCTACCTACAGCAGGTGCAAAGAGATTCCAAAAAAGAATCTATGGAGATAAAATGTTTAGTGAAATTAAAAAATCCAAAATTGTATGGAATAATTTTCCTCCCGCATTCGTGTATTATTGTAGAAAATAACCTTTGTTCTCTACCATTTTGAAATCTTAAAGGTTCAATCAAATCTCTAATTTATATAAAATATAACTTAATTTAAGTAAATATTTATAATAATGCGATATAATTGCAAATTTATTCCAAAATTAATTTTGGATTGTAAGAAGCAAATTATTATGAAAGGTAAAGCTATGAATATTACCAAAATGGCAAAAGCCAATGAAATTAAACGTGATTGGATTGTTTTAGATGCGGAGGGCAAAACATTTGGTCGCCTCATCACCGAAATTGCTACACTTTTGAGAGGCAAACATAAACCAAGTTATACACCCAATGTAGATTGCGGTGATTTTGTTGTTGTTATCAATGCGCCAAAAGTAAAATTTAGCGGAATGAAACTAGAGGACAAAGAATATTTTACGCATTCAGGATATTTTGGTAGCACGAAGTCAAAAACATTGCAAGAAATGCTAGAGAAGCACCCAGAAAAACTTTATAAATTGGCTGTTCGCGGTATGCTTCCTAAGACGAAATTGGGTCGTATGATGATTAAAAAGTTAAAAGTCTATTGTGATGCAACTCATCCTCATAGCGCACAAGTTTCCAAAGAATCAAAATAAGGATTAACAAATGGCAAAAATTTATGCAACAGGAAAAAGAAAAACAGCGATTGCAAAGGTATGGCTAACTCCAGGAAGTGGCAAACTAAGCATTAATGAAACGAATCTTAACGATTGGTTAGGTGGTCATGAAGCAATCAAAATGAAAGTAATGCAGCCTTTGCTTTTAACAAAACAAGAAAAAAGTGTGGATATTGTTGCAGTTGCTTTTGGTAGCGGTTACTCTGCGCAAGCAGAAGCGCTAAGACACGGTATCTCTAAGGCTTTGGTGCTCTATGATGTTAATTTTAGAGCCATTTTAAAACCTAAAGGTTTATTGACACGCGATTCTAGGGTGGTAGAGCGTAAAAAATACGGAAAACGCAAAGCAAGAAGAAGTCCGCAATTCTCAAAAAGATAATCAAGATTCCATTCCAAAAATTCTTTTTGGAATTTTTGGAAGGTTTTTTCTTTTTATTTCTTCAAGGTTTGGTTTCTTTTGTGGGAAAAAGCAAGGATTTATATCCTAAAAGGGAAACCCATAGAGCTAAATATATTTTTATGAATTTCTTAATAAAGAAACTTCAATGCTAAAAGCTATCAAACATATTTTGAATTTTCAAAATCCGCAATGGAGTGCTGTTTTATTTTTTCATCTATTTTTCATTTTGGTATTATGTTGTGTTCATTTGGGATTCCATTTTCTTGATTTTTTGCATTTGCAATCCCCTCAAAATTTTTTTGAGGGAGCATTGATTCTTACTTCAATGGATGCTTATCATTACGCAAAGGGTGTGCGGGATTTTCTTGCTTTGCTAAGTGGAAGTTTGGAATGGAAAGAAATCTTTGATGTATTATCCTCCTTGCATTTTCTTGCACTTCTTGGTGGAATTTTAGCAAAATGGACGAGTTTGGAATTTGCTCTGACTTGGAGTAGCGTTTTTTTGAGCGCAAGCACAGCAGTTATACTTTATCTTTTAATTTATCAGATTCTTAGGCAAGCTGTATGGAATCTCTTGCAAGTTTTGCGGGGACTAAATCAGCCAAATGTGGAATCTTTGCTATTCAATAATTTCCCATTATGTTTGCAATTTTTGGCTTTTGTTGCAAGTTTGATTGCGATTCTTTTACCTAGTTTTTATCAGCGCGTGGTGGCTGGGTATTTTGATACAGATATGTTGCTGCTGGCTTTACCTCTACTTGCCCTTATTTTTTTATTACAATTCTTAACACGCAGGGCTTTATATTTAAAATCACTTGTGCTTTTTGGAATCTTTGGCTATTTAGCCATTGCGTGGCATAATGGAATCCAAAATTTACTGCTTTTGGGATTTATTCTTTTTGTGTTACTAGAGGCAATACAATTCTTAAAGACACGCGTAATTTCTCACAAAACCCTCGCACTCCTTGCGGTTTTTTTGATTATTCTTGCACCCTCACCCTTTTGTTTTTTGGCATTAGTTTTACTTTTGTTTGGAATCGCAAAATTTCCCCAAAAGCTCTGGATTTGGCTTATTTTTAGTTTGGGATATGCGGTGTGTTTTGGGGCTTTAAATCCGCTTCTTGCGCAAATGAATGCCTATATTTTTGGCGCGACACAACACGCAAATGCTTATGTTTATGCACCTGTCGTGAATGGAATCCTAGAGACAATGCCTACAAGCTTTTCCGTGCTCTTTACGCGCAGTGGCGGTCTCGTGCTTTTTTGTCTTGCGCTTTTTGGATTCGTAGCCTTTGGCGTGTTGGCTTTTGGCTTTTGGGTGGTGAGTTTGAAATATGGCGGATTTTTGGAATCTCTTTTTAAGATTTTTCTTCTTAAATTTTCTACTTTTAAGTCTCCTTGCGCTCATTCTCCTTTTATGCAAGATTCTCAAGAATCTTTGGCAAATCCCCCTCCAAGCTTCCAAGCCCTTTTGTATCTCTTTGTTTTCCTTTCCCCCTTTGCATTTTTAGGATTGGCTTCTGTTTGGCTTGGTATGCGGTTTAGTTTTTTTCTGACACCCGTGATTGCTTTGGGGATTGCTTTTGTTGGCTTCATTGCTCTGAATCTTTTGAGGAAATTTTTTGCTATTGTTTTGCTTTCTAGCAGCGCAGTTATCGCGCTCTTTATTGCAAATTTACACTATCAGATTCCGCCCCCGATTCTAACCAATGCAGAAATTCAAGCCTTTAAAGATTTGGATTCTAAACTCACCTCTCAAGACATTTTGTTGTCGTGGTGGGATTATGGATATGCGTTAAGATATTTTACAAAGGCGCAAGTCTTGCTTGATGGCGCGAGACATTCGGGAGCAGCAAATTTCCCCATTGCTAAAATCCTGCTTAGCCCCTCCTTGACATTGTTTTATAACTTCTCGCTAGAGATTGCGCAGGCTATGCAAACTCTTCCTCCAAAACAATGGAATCAAATCTTTGAAATCCTTTCGCATAAGCAAGGCGCAAATGCCTATTTGCAAGGATTGGAATTAGAATCCAAGCCGCCAACATTGGCAAATGGGACAAAGGTTTATTGGGTTTTACCTTTGCGGATTCTGCCACTATTGGCAAATATTAATACTTTTATGAATTTGGATTTGGATAGCGGAAAAGCGCACAAAAAAAATGTTTTTGTTTTTTGGGATTCCACGCAGAAAATGTCTTTTGCCCCACAGACAACCCTTCGTTTTTATGAGGGCTTTTATACACAAGAGATAGATTTACAAGGAGAGGAATCCTTAACGCAAATCAATTTTGGTAAAAATTCCTTGCTGTTAAACACTCATTATCTAAAAAGTAATATGATTCAAATATTGCTTTTTGCAAATTATCCTAATCAAGTGAGTGCAAGTGGCGATATTGTGCGTATCTTGCAGCTACATTAAGGAGCAGAAATGTGTGGAATTGCTGGTGTATTAAATTTCTCTAAGATTCCTTTAGAGGAAGTTTATTTCTTGATGTCTCATCGCGGACCAGATGATAAAGGAGCGTTTGAGACTAAAACGCAAGGGGGGTTCTTACAGCTTTTTCACGCGCGTCTTAGTATTCAAGATTTAAGCACTCTTGCGCACCAGCCAATGGAACGTGGGGATTTGTGCCTCCTTTTGAATGGAGAGATTTATAATCATCTGCAATTGCGCAAGGGCTTGGACTTCGCTTTTCAAACGCATAGTGATACAGAAACGCTTTTGGGGCTTTGGACACATTTTGGGGAAGCATTTTTGGAGCGTCTAGGTATGCTAGATGGAATGTTTGCCTTTGTCCTTTATGACGCAAAAAATCAAAAACTTTATTTTGCGCGCGATAGAATGGGCAAAAAACCGCTTTTTTATTACAAGCAAGAATCTAAAATAGTTTTTGCAAGCGAGTTGAATACAATTTGTGGAATCTTAAAATTTTTTGAAACGCCTTTAGAAATTGATGAAGAGGCGATAAAATTTTATTTAGAAAGCGGGTTTTTTTATCAGGATAGCGCGCCATATAAGCAAGTGTTTGCGATTCCTAATGCACATTATGGAATCTTGGATTTAAACACATTTCAATTAAGTATCAAGCCCTATTTCAAGCTAGAATCTTACTATCAGTTTCCCAAAATTACTAAAGAGCAAGAAGTGCTTGAACGATGCGAAAGCCTATTGAAGCAAAGTATTGCACGACGCATAGAGTCTTCGGATTTGGAAGTGGGAGCATTTTTAAGTGGTGGGATTGATAGTTCCTTGATTGTGGCTTTGGCTTCGCAAATGAAACCTGATTTGCGCACCTTTACGATTCGTTTTGAGAATGCCGCTTTTGATGAATCGTCTCTTGCAGAACAAACTGCACGCAAGTTTGGCACAAAGCACCAAAGTTTGACGATTAGCACAAATTTGATTCAAGATGTGCCCAAAATCCTACAAGCCTATGGGCGTCCCTTTTTTGATAGTTCCGCGATTCCTAGTTTTTATGTGGCAAAAGCCGCAAAGGAACATTTAAGTGTCATTTTAAATGGTGATGGAGCAGATGAGCTCTTTGGCGGTTATAGGAGATATGTGGGACATTTGCTTTTGCCAAAGATTCTGCCCTTTAGCACGCTTGCAGGGAGATTGCCAAAGCCTAGCACAAAACAATCCCTTTATAATTATTTTTATCGTCTTTTGCAAATGGCAAGTGCGTATAAGCGGAATTTGGGTGAATATTATTTGCGTTCTACCACAGATATTTTTGCGGGATTCTATTCTTTTAGGAGTGAGAGATTCAATGCGTTTCAAAGGGAAGTGGAATCGGTGTTTAAGGGCGGATATTCTCCCCTTGCGCAGATGTTGCTTCTAGATGCTAGAAATTTGCTTTTGTGTGATTTGTTGCCCAAAATGGATATTGCGACAATGGCGCATTCTTTGGAGGCGCGTTCGCCTTTTTTGTCTAAGGAATTGGTAGAATTTGCACCGACTTTAGAGGATAATTTAAAAGTGCGTGGCAAAACGACGAAATATTTGCTTAGGAGATTGGCACAAAAGTATTTGGATAAGGAAGTCGTCCAAGCTTCCAAAAGAGGCTTTGAAGTTCCGCTTAGTGCGTGGATAGAGGGAGAGCTAAAAGAGCTCGTTTTGGATACTTTGCAAGCACCTCAAATTGCGCAAATGTTTTTGCCTAAAAATAGGATAGAATCGCTTTGCAATGCGCCGCACAAATATCCTAAAGAAAAACGCGCAAAAATGCTATGGAGTTTGTTTGCGCTTGAAATTTGGAATCAAAAATTTAAGGAAAATCAATGGAATTAAACAAGCAAGACTTAGAGAGATACAACCGCAACATTTTATTAAGCGGAATTGGAATAGAGGGGCAAATAAGACTTAAAAATGCCCGTGTGCTTGTCATAGGAGCAGGCGGACTTGGATCTGGCGTGCTTTATTATCTCGCCGCAGCAGGGGTGGGAAATCTTGGCATTTGCGATGGTGATGGGGTAGATTTAAGCAATTTGCAAAGGCAGATTCTGCACAATATGCAGGATTTGGGCAAGAATAAGGCGGATTCTGCTTATGAAAAGCTTAAAGCACTCAATCCTAGCCTTAATCTGCAAGTATTCAAAGAGCGTCTGAATGCAGAAAATATCCAAGAGGTGATGAAGGATTATGATTTGGTAGTTGAAGCCGCAGACGCGTTTAGCTCCAAGTTTCTCATTAATGACGCGTGCGTGTTGTTTGATAAAGTTTTGGTTCGCGCAAGTGCCTTGCATTTTAGCGGGCAGGTGATGAGCGTAAAGCCGAAAGTGAGCGCGTGTTATACTTGTTTGTTTGACGCCCCACCAAAGAGAGAAATGCCAACAGGAGCAAGTGTAGGGATTCTAGGAGCTGTGGCTGGATTGTTTGGTGTGTTGGAGGCTGCGGAGGTGATTAAGATTATTACAGGTGTCGGAGAGCCGCTTTTTGACAAGCTACTTACCTGCGATATTCGCTCAATGGATTTTCGCAAAATTGCTATCAAACGCAATCCAAACTGCCGTGTTTGTGGAGAAAATGGAATCACAAAGCTTGAAAGTTCGCTGTATGTGTAAGGTCGCATTGTCCTTTTATTGTTGCGAACGCTCGTGCTGTAATTTATGATTTTGGCAAAGTGAGATTCTGCATTGTGGATTACTTGCATTGCGAGGATAATAAAAATGAAAAAGCGTAATATGTGGAAGCGAATTAAGCCCAAATTAATACAAAAGATTACAAGTTAAAGCATTGATACAAGGAGGCATTGCAATGGAATCACAAAGCTTTGGTGGATTTATGCAAATGTGGCTTTATGGTGAAGAGGGTTATTATCGCAAAGTGCGCGTGGGCAAGGCAGGGGACTTTTATACCAATGTGAGTGTAGGAAAGTTTTTTGGCTTCACTCTAGGGTTTTATTTGCAAGAGATTCTAAAGACACAAAAAGGTAGAATCGCAATCATAGAAATTGGCAGTGAAAAGGGTGATTTAATCGCAGATATTGCAGAGTTTTTACACTTAAGAGGGGAAGAAAATGTGAAGTTTTGGACTTTAGAACCTTTGATTGAATTGCAAAGAATCCAAAAGGAGAATTTTCACCAAAGACTTGGAATGGAGTTGCAAACTGCGACAAGTTTAGAAGATTTGGGCGGTGTAGAAATCGCATTATTTGTAAGCAATGAGCTTTTGGATGCCTTTGCTTGCGAGCTAGTTTTTAAAGGAGAAATGGCGTTTGTAGAGGGTGGGGAGTTGGTTTTTAAGGAAGCCAATGAGGAAATTTTAGAGCTTGCAAAGACTTTTGATGTGGAGATTGGCGAGATTCCGCTTGGCGCATTTGAGTTTGTAGAGAATCTCGCGCGAGTTGCACCCAAATGGTTGTTTTTGGGGTTTGATTATGGTGCGCTTATGGCTAGAAATGCCTTTTCATTGCGACTTTATGCGCAGCACCAAACGCAAAATTTCTTTCCAAATCCCGCTTCTAAGCTTTGCGATTCCACACTTTTAGGATTGTTTGGTAAAGTGGATTTGACTTATGATGTGAATTTTGCACTTTGGCGTGAGGCATTTTTGCGTGCTGGTGGGAGGGAGTGCTTCCTCTGTGTGCAGAATCGCGCGCTTGTGGATATGGGATTGGATAAAATGTGCGAATGGTATATTGCACATTTTGGGCTAGAGCATTATATGACGCAAAGCTCTAAAATCCGCACTTTGATTTCACCGGGAGCTTTGGGCGAGCGATTCTTTGGAATGTGTTTTGCAAATTTTAAAGTTTCTGCGCACAACAAAGCAATTTGAATTCTTGCTAACCGCGTCTTTGTGAGGCAAAGCCGAAGCGTAGCTGCATAGCATTGCCCACATTTGCAAATCACAACATAGAATCTTGTCTTAAGAACTTTAATTTAGCTAAATTTAAATAATTTTTTAGTATTATATTTGCCTTTTATTTTATCAAAACTCACACACGCTAATCCTAGTTTAGGTTGCGCTTAATAGCGTTGAAGGAGCGTGGAGGGAAAACCAAAACAACAAATAGGAGACACTATGGTAACAATGAAAGACCTTTTGGAATGTGGTGTGCATTTTGGACACCAAACAAGACGTTGGAATCCGAAAATGAAAAAATACATTTTTGGTGTGCGCAAAAATATTCATATTATTGATTTGCAAAAAACTTTGCGTTATTTCCGCTACACTTATAATATCGTGCGTGATGCGGCAGCAGAGGGCAAAGTGGTAATGTTTGTAGGAACAAAAAAGCAAGCAAGTGAAACACTCAAACAATACGCCGATAGCATTAACGCACCTTATGTGAATTATCGCTGGCTTGGTGGAATGCTGACAAACTTTTCTACGATTAAAAAGTCTATCCGCAAGCTTGAAATTATTGAGGAAATGGAATCTAGCGGGCAAATTGACTTGCTAACCAAAAAAGAAAAACTAATGATTCAACGCAAAAAAGAAAAATTGGCGCGCTATTTGGGTGGTGTGCGTCATCTTAAAAAAGCCCCGGATATGATTTTTGTGATTGATGCGGCAAAAGAAAAAATTGCAGTCGCAGAGGCTAGAAGACTTGGAATCCCTGTTGTTGCGCCATTGGATACAAACTGCGACCCTGATATGGTGGATTATCCAATTCCCGGAAACGATGACGCGATTCGTTCTATTCAACTATTCTGCAAAGAGATGGCAGAGGCTATTACAGAAGGACGCGCAATCGCTGGCGGTGAAGCACCGACACAAGAAGTAGCAGAGCCAGCAAGCGAGGAAGAAAAACAAGAGGTGATTGAGGAAGCAATGAGCGAAGAAGATTTCGCTAAGAGTATAGAAGCAGAATAAGGAGAGGCAATGGCAGAGATTAGCGCACAACTCGTAAAACAACTCCGCGATATGACAGACGCGGGAATGATGGATTGCAAAAAAGCCCTTGTAGAAGTGGGAGGCGATTTAGAAAAAGCCGTAGAATATTTAAGGGAAAAAGGACTTAGTAAAGCAGCAAAAAAAGCTGATAGAGTAGCAGCAGAAGGAAGTATCGCAATTAAAGTGTCTCCTGACTTCAAAAAGGTAAGTATGGCAGAAATCAACTCTGAAACAGACTTCGTGGCTAAAAATGATGGCTTCAAAGAATTGAGCGCAAAAACAATCGCAATGGTGCAAGATTCTAACATCTCCAATGTAGAGGAGTTGCATACGCTTAACTTTGAGGGAGCAACATTTGAAGAATACCTAAAGTCTCAAATTGCAAAAATTGGTGAAAATATCGTTGTGCGCAGAATCGCGAAAGTTGAAGCAAAAGGAGGTGGAATCGTTAATGCTTATGTGCATTCTAATGGGCGCGTGGGTGTTATTATTGCATTAAAATGCCAAAATGAAGCTAATGCGGCTAAATTGGCGGATTTTACAAAGAATCTTTGTATGCACGCAGCTGCGATGAAACCACAAGTGATTAGTTATCATTCTTTTGATTTGGACTTCATTAAAAGCGAAAAAACAGCGATTATTGCGGAGCTAGAAAAAGAAAATGAAGAGCTAAAAAGGCTCGGAAAACCTTTGCATAAGATTCCGCAATATATTAGCCAATTAGAGCTAACCGATGAAATCTTGGCAAAGCAAGAGGAAACACTGAAAGCAGAATTAAAAGCACAGGGCAAGCCGGAGCAAATTTGGGATAAAATTTTGCCCGGACAATTAGAAAGATTCAAGGCAGATTCCACAATTTTAGACCAAAGGCTTACATTGCTTGGACAATTCTTCGTAATGGACGACAAGAAAACAATTGCACAAGTATTGGCGGATAAATCTAAAGAACTCGGAGATTCTATTGAAGTCGTGGAATATGTGCGTTTTGAGCTTGGTGAGGGAATCACAAAACAAGCTTGTAGCTTCGCAGATGAAGTTGCAGCACAATTAGGCTAGTTTGAGGAGCTCTGCTTGGCTTCTCTTGTGGCTGAAAACCTTTGTTTTGGCTATGATTCTCCTATTTTGGAAAATGTAACTCTTAGCTTGAATGCAGGAGAAACGCTTTCTATTATGGGTGTGAGCGGGAGTGGCAAAAGCACGCTCTTGCACATTCTTTCTAGTTTTTTAAAGCCCCAAAGTGGTGTTGTGAAGCTTCTGGGCAAGGATATTTATCAACTTCCGCAAAGTGAATTGCTCGCCCTAAGACGCAATGAAATCGGAATCATTTTTCAATCACATTATTTATTTTTGGGATTTAGCGCAGAGGAAAACCTAGAAGTTGCTTCTTTGTTGAGTAATCAAAAGATTGACCACGAGCTTTTAAGTTTGTTTGGAATCTTGGAAACTTTGCCATTAAATGTCAGTGCATTAAGCGGAGGGCAGCAGCAGAGGCTGTCTATTGCTAGGATTTTGACTAAAAGACCTAAAATTATCTTTGCCGATGAACCAACGGGAAATTTGGATAGAGAAACGGCTTTTGGCGTAATGGAGCTTTTGTTCGATTATGTGAGATTGACGCAATCGTTGCTCGTGTTTGTTACGCACGACCCGATTCTTGCAAGGAAGGCTTTACATTCTTATCGTTTGGAACACGCTTCTCTTAAAGCCCTTGAATAAAGCTTTCTTTCCCATTAAGAGTTGAAAAAGTTTTAAGTATGGAACTCTTAGCTTATCTCACCGAAGGAAATGTTGCAAACTTTTTGCTTTTGCTCTTGCGTTTTGCTGGAATCATTGCTTTCTTTCCCTTTTTTGAAAATCAAATGATTAACAATTCTATTAAAGGCGCGCTAATTTTTTGGCTTACGATTCTTTTTATTCCTCTTTTAGATGTTGTGCCACCAGCAAATTGGACAATGTTGCGCTTTGTTGTCGCAGGACTTTCTGAAATTATGTTGGGATTCCTCGCGTCTATGGCATTGCAAATTGTTTTTGGTATGATTTCTTTTGGTGGGGAATTGATTTCGTTTGCAATGGGATTGACAATTGCAAACGCTTATGACCCCATTACAGGAGCGCAAAAACCAATCGTAGGGCAGCTGCTTACACTTCTTGCCTTGTTGATTGCGCTAGGACTTGATTATCATCATCTATTTTTTTATTTTGTTGCGCAGAGTATTCAAGAGATTCCATTGGGCGGCTTTTTATTTACTCAAAATTATATTGAATATATCGTGAAGTCTTTTGCAAACCTTTTTGTTATTGGGCTTACAATGTCTTTTCCAATTATTGCGTTGATTTTGCTATCGGATATTATTTTTGGTATGATTATGAAAGCCCACCCGCAATTCAATTTGCTCGCGATTGGGTTTCCTGTCAAAATCGCAGTCGCCTTTGCCGTATTAATTGTAATCGTTCCTGCAATCATTTTGCATTTTAAGCGCGAGTTTTTGAGTGCATTTGACGCTCTCACTCTTTTGTTTCAAGCGGGTTTTTAGTCTAATTTTCTTCAAGATTTTTTACAGATTTTGATTTTTTTTGCGGAATCTTATAAATAAAAATATGCAAAAGGTTAATTAATTTTTTTCTAAAATTTTAAGTATTATAATCATTTTTTAAAATCAAAAACTTTAGGATTTTCTATGCAAAAAGCTACGACTTATCAAGGCTTTGCGAAAACAAGGTTGATTGTTATTTTGGCTTTTATGTCTAGTCTTGCTCCTTTATCTACAGATATGTATTTGCCTGCACTTGGAGAGGTTCAGAGGAGTTTTGAGACTACGCCTTTTTATACGCAGCTTTCTCTTGCAGTTTTTTTCATTGCTTTTGCATTTGGGCAGTTGCTTTATGGACCTTTGAGTGATGTTTATGGCAGGAAAAAACCTCTGTATGTTGGAATCACGCTTTTTATTGTCGCAAGCCTTGCGTGTATTAGTTTTGATTCTGTGGATAGTTTCATTATTTTTCGTTTCTTGCAGGCACTAGGCGGCTGTGCGGGTGTAGTGATTGCCCGTGCAATCATCAATGATAATTTTGAATTAAAAGAAGCTGCAAGCACGTTTGCGCTGATGATGGTTGTAATGCAGCTAGCCCCTATGTTAGCTCCGGTATTTGGCGGATTTTTGTTAGATTATTTTCCGTGGCAAAGTATTTTTGCAACGCTTTTTGCACTTGGGATTCTACTTCTTGTGTTTATCGTCTTTGGAATCCAAGAGCAAGAATCTGTGCAGAGAGTTAAACCAGAGCTTAAAGTTGTTTTAATGAATTATTTTCATATTTTGCAAGACCGCAGATTCCGCATTTATGTTTTATCCGCTAGTCTTGTAATGGCAACAATCTTTGCTTATATCACAGGCTCATCGTTTATTTTTCGCGAATATTTTGGTTTAAGCGAAAAAAACTATGGAATCCTTTTTGGTGTGAATGCACTTAGTTTTATGATTTTTGCCAATATTAATGCAAGAATTGTGCGCAAATATTCTCCTTACGCAGTATTGCCTTATGGGTTTATGACAATGTTTGGAATTGCATTGGTATTGCTTGTAGTGGGTTGGTTGGATTTGGGATTCTTGCCCTTTGAGATTCTTTTGTTTTTGGTGCTTGGAATGAATGGTTTTATCGCTCCTAATATGACAACGCTTGCAATGGCGCGTTTCAAACAAATGTCCGGAAGTGCTTCAGCTGTTTTGGGAATGGTGCAATTCGTCTTTGCAGGGGCGATTTCTTTTGTCGTAGGAGCGGTAGAAGCGAATACGCCTTTTCCTTTGGCGTTGATTATTGCTTGCTGTTTGCTTTTGGCTTGTGGAATCTATTTTTCACTTAATGCAAGGGAAGTTAGACGCTACAAGCGCAAATTTCTAAGCTTATTCAAGCATTCATCTTAAGAATGCTCCTCCTGTAAGGATTCAAGCTTGATAAAGGCAAGATTTGAGATTACCGCGAATGTTACGCATTTTCGCAATGGCAATTACGATTCTTTTGCAATATAGTCTTGAATGCTTTGCTGGATTATGGGATTAATGTGCATTTCTAAATGCAAGAGAGAAAGAGGCAAGCCAAATTCCTCAAGTTTTGTTGCGTCTTTTTGCGTAACAAGGAGAGAAGTGGCACTAAGACGCGCATATTCTTCTAGTATTTTGGTTTTATCAAAAAAAGAGTGGTCTTTTAAGATGATTTTCCCTACTACATTGGGTAAGTAAGAATCTAGTCGCGAAGGGTTTGCAATCGCTGTAAGAAGTAACATTCTTTTGGTAGGGTAGAGGAGTTGGACTTTGCGTTCATAATCTACACCCTCTTCTGCGAGAATATCAGCTTGCTTATAGGCGCTTTTGTGTTCGCGATACCCGCCACTTGGGATACAAAAGTCAAAATAAGGTTCTAATTTAGGCTTTAAGATAATGTTTAATTTTTTGAAATTAAAACGGAATCCATCGTCCAAAAAGACAATCTTAGCTCCTAATTCTTTAGCTTTTAGAATCGCATTTTTACGATTTTCGCTGACAATCACGTTACAATGAGGCAGGCTTTTGGCTAGCATAATCGCCTCATCACCCGCAATTTGCACATCTGTTTGCAGATTGCCTTGAATGCTGACGACTTTTAATCCTTTGCTTTTACGCCCAAATCCACGCAAAATCACGCAAGAATTTGGATAATTTTTAGCAATTTCTATAATAAAAGGTGATTTGCCACTCCCACCTAAAACAAGATTCCCCACACTAATAATTGGAATCCCAAAATCATAAAAGCGCGCGAATTTGCGCTTAAGAGTGGCAATAATGCAGTAAATGAAGCTAAAAGGCAAAAGGCAAAAGGAGAGGAGTTTTTGCAATGGGTTAGGTGCAAAAAAATATTTTTCAATTTTACGCATTAAACACGCTCGCTTGCAAGGCGCAAAACTTGCTTGCAAACATAGTCTATGTCTTCTTTTTGCATTGCGCTATAAATAGGCAAACTCAAAATCTGTTGATAGTTTTTAAGAGAGACAGGAAAATCACTGATTTTGTATTTGTATTTGTTTTTGTAATAGCTCAATAAATGCAATGGTACAAAATGAAGCGCACTTTCTATGCCGCATTCCTTTAGCTCGCGCGCAAAATGGTCGCGATTCTTATCTACTTTGATGATAAAATGAAAGAAAATATGCTCGCTTTTGGCACTTGGCATTACAAGATGAGGAGCGTTTTGCAATGCGTGAATATAGTATTTTGCAATCTCTTGACGCTTTTTGATGATATAATCAATACGCTTAAGCTGACTTAGACAAAGTGCGGTGTCAAGGTAGCTAATATTGTATTTGTTGCCAATCCCTACGACATCATAGAGATATTGCGGACGCGTGCTGGTAGTTTTTTCACTCACAACTCCGTGGTAGCGCAGAAGTATTGCCTGTGCGGCAAGCTCATCGTCTTGTGTCGTGAGCATACCGGCTTGTGCAACAGGATTTGCAGAATCTAGCACGACACTAAAAATACTTGCAAAACTATGATGAGAGCCTATTTTTAAACCATTATGCGTTAATCCTAACGCCATCGTTGCGTCTTCAATGATTTTAATATTATAAAGCTCGGCTAATTCGTAAAAAGGCTCTATATCGCAAGCTTGCCCTGCAATATGGCTAATGATAATTGCGCGTAATTTTTTGTTTCCGATTCTTTCTAATGTTTCTTTGCATTTTTGCAAGGAGATGAGAAAGGTATCCTCTTCAATATCTACAAAAATTGGTTCTGCATCAAAATGCCGAATCATCTCTGGAAAACTAGGGTGGCAATTCACAGGGCATAAGATTTTATCTCCTCGTTTTAAATCCATTGCAAAAAGACACAAATGAAAAGCGGCTGTTCCGCTAACAGCTGAAATTGTGTGTTTGATACCAATGTATTTTTTAAATTCTTCTTCAAGCTCTAGCACAATATTATGACTTGGATTTTCTAATACATTGAGAATCGCGTCTCTTTCTGCTTCTGTAATATCGGGGATAAAATAAGGGATATTTCGCATAATTTTTCCTTTAAATATTTGCAATTTCTGGCATTTTACGCTTAAAATCAAAGCGAGCCATTCTTTCTTTGACGAGTCTTAATGCCTCTTGCGGTAGGTTTTGTTGCAAGATTTCATCGTCTTTTGCGCCTTTATCTAATAGTAGCATAATTCTGTCTAAGATTGCATAAGGAAAACCTAATTCTGTCTCATCACTTTGTCCTTCATACAAATCCGCACTCGGTGCTTTTTCTAGGATAGTTTGTGGAATCCCTAAAACACGCGCAAGTTCGTAAATTTCTGTTTTATAGAGATTGCCGATAGGATTTATTGCGCAGGCTAAATCGCCAAAGATTGTGCCATAACCAAGCAGAATCTCACTTTTGTTGCTTGTGCCAATTACCAAAGCATTATGCGTAAAAGCATAGTCGTAGAGGCAAATCATACGCAATCTCGCACAAAGATTCCCTAATCGTAGGGGCATAGAATCTAATCCTTGCAAAGTTGCTTCAAAAGCACTTTGGGGTTGGTGGAGTTGTAGAATCTGATAGGAAATATTAAATTTTTCACAGAGTTCTAATGCGTGGGTTAGGCTTGTTTGAGAGGATTGTTTGGAGGGCATTAAAAGGGCTTGATGATTATTTGGAAAAGCAAGCTGACAAAGACGCGCAACGACTGCAGAGTCAATACCACCGCTTAACCCAAAAACAACGGATTGGAATCCCCTTGCTTGAACTTTGGTTGCAATAAATTGGACAAGATTTTGTTGGATTTGTTCAAAATCTTTCATTTAGGAATTACCTTTTAATAAATGTTACCTTGAAATTAAAATTCAATACAAAATTTCAATAAAACTTATATTATAGCTAAAAATTTAGCTATAATATAA
>NZ_JAIEFA010000028.1 GCF_029067145.1 Helicobacter sp.
TTATTAGATTCCATTATCAAAAAAATTAATCCCCATTTTTACACACCATTTTTTGTTAAAGGTGAGAACACACACAGGGCTTATTGGTTATTACATTTTAGCAACCACCCCATAGCAAGAAACGAGATGGTAAAACTTCACTATGAAAATCATAATGCTTTTATCCACTATGGAGGTGAAGGGCTTGATATGTTCGGATATTCAAGTAAAGATAAAAAGACGCTAAATCTATTTTTGTTTGCAGAATCAGACAAACAAAAAAGTTTAAAATCTATACAAAGACAAATTCAGGAAAAGATTACACAATATAATAATAAGACTTTTGGAGATTTTATTAAAAATGAAATTAACGATACGCCAGCAACAATAGAAGTCATACAAGATTCTTTAAGAGAAGTCTTATACAATAAAGAAATTGAAGTAATTGATACCAAGAAAAATAAGAAAATTAGAAACTGCAAGGATATAAAATTAGAAAATCTAATAAGGATTCCAAAGATACGACAAGGGAGGTTTAATTTTTAATGAAACCCACCAAAATTGAATGGACGCAGGCTGTTTGGAATCCTACTATTGGTTGCGATAAGGTAAGTGATGGTTGTAAGAATTGCTATGCAGAAGTGATGGCAAAGAGACTACAAGCTATGGGGAACAAAGATTATAAAGATGGCTTTAAATTTAAAATGCTTAAACATCGTCTCGATGAGCCATTAAAAAATAAAAAACCTACGCTTTATTTTGTTAATTCTATGAGTGATTTGTTTCACGAAAAAATGGAAGTTGCATTTTTAGATGAAATTATGCAAATTATTTGGCAAACTCCACACCATCAATATCAGATTCTCACAAAACGCCCTCAGCAAATGAGAAATTATTTTTTGGATAAAAAGATACCAGATAATATATGGCTTGGCGTTACAATTGAGTCAGCACAAGTCAAAAAAAGGGTAAATTTTATAAGAGATTTACCTGCAAAAATTAAGTGGATTTCTTGTGAGCCTCTATTAAATGATTTAGGGCGGATTGATTTAGGGGGGATTGATTGGGTAATTGTTGGGGGAGAGAGTGGTTTTAATGCAAGATTAATGCGTGAAATTTGGGTTTTGAATATTAAAAAACAATGCGAAGAACAAAATGTTGCTTTTTTCTTTAAGCAGTGGGGGGCTTGGGGTGCTGATGGAATGAGGAGAAATAAAAAAGATAACGGTGCTTTGCTCGGTGGCAAATTTTATAGAGAATATCCAAAATTAAGCATTTAATATCGTATTAATCCCCTCCATTTTCTGCTATACTTTCCCCTAAAATTCATAAGGGAAAGTGATGATTAGGATTTATGATAGCAAATTAAAAGAAAAAGTTGAATTTAAGCCTATTAGTCCAAAAGAAGTGCGTATGTATGTGTGCGGTCCGACGGTGTATGACGATTCGCATTTAGGGCACGCAAGAAGCGCGATTGTGTTTGATTTGTGGCGCAAACTCTTGCGTGAGCGGGGCTACCAAGTGATTTTTGCCAAAAATTTTACCGATATTGATGACAAAATCATCAACAAATCCTTACAAACAGGCTTAAGCGTAGAGGAAATTACGCAGACTTACACGCAAAAATATTTAGACGAAATGGAATCTCTAGGTGTGGAGCGCGCCGATATTGAGCCAAAGGCTACACAGAGTTTGCCAAGCATTTGCGCGATGATTCAAACGCTACTAGATAAAGGCTTTGCTTATCAAACGCCCAATGGAGATATTTATTTGTCTGTGGATAAAGACACAGATTATGGGAGCTTGAGCGGTAGAATCGCCGATGAGGAATCCAAAAGCAGAATCCAAAATAGCGAACAAAAACACGACGCAAAGGATTTTGCGCTTTGGAAAAGCTACAAAGGCGTAGGTGATGTGGGCTATGATTCGCCTTTTGGCAAGGGGCGTCCGGGCTGGCACATTGAGTGTAGCGCAATGATTCAAGAACATTTGGCAACAGAGGGCAAATACGCAATTGACATTCACGGGGGCGGAGCGGATTTGCTGTTTCCTCACCACGAAAATGAGGTTTGTCAGACGCGTTGTGCGCAGGGGCAGAATCTCGCAAAATATTGGATACACAACGGCTTTGTAACGATTAATGGTGAAAAAATGGCAAAGTCGCTTGGGAACAGCTTTTTTATCAAAGATGCTTTGGCAAATTACGATGGAGAGATTCTGCGATTCTATCTTTTAAGCACACATTATCGTGCGGGGTTAAATTTCTCCGAAGAGGATTTGCTCGCAAGCAAGAAGCGGCTAGATAGAATCTATCGGCTTAAAAAACGATTGGCGCAAACCCAAATCAAAAACCCACAAAATGCAGAATCTCAAAACGAGAAAAACGCTTTTAGCGAGGCGTTTTTAGAGGCTTTAAGCGATGACTTAAATATTTCCAAAGCCCTAAGCATTGTAGAGGAACTTATCGCAAACGCAAACGAAATGCTAGACAACAAGCAAAAGGATAAGATTCCACAAATTGCGGCAAATCTTGCTTTGGTTGCAAGAATTTTGGGCGTGGGCTTGAAGGATTCTTTTGAATACTTTAAACTTGGTGTGAGCGAAGCAAGACGCGTAGAGATTGAAGCACTCATCGCAAAAAGAACGGAATACAAAAAGGCAAAGGATTTTGCAAATGCGGATAAAATCCGAGAGGATTTGCGCGTGAGCGGAATTGAGATTATGGATACTCCTCAAGGCTGCGAGTGGGAAAAAGTGTAATTTTAAGATTCTACTGCTTTTGTAAGGAAAAATATGGAAAATTTAGATTTCATCAGTCTTTTTGGTATTGCACTTTTGGGAGGCTTTGGACACTGCATTGGAATGTGTGGCGGAATCGTGCTTGCCTTTAGCGGAAAGTTGGCAAATCAAAGTATAAGCAAAGCGCGTATTGTGGGATTCCACTTCCTTTATAATCTCGGACGCATTAGCACTTATGTGCTGCTTGGTGCGTTGGTTGGCGGGCTTGGAAGTATGTTTAGTCTCAATGGCACTTTGCGTGGCTTGCTCTTTTTGATTGCAGGTGTTTTGATGATTCTTGCGGGGTTTTCACTCTTTGGCAAGTTAAAATTCTTAACACTTTTAGAACATTCGCTCCAAAATTCTCAATGGTATCAAACGCGATTCCAAAGGGCTTTGAATCTTGAAAGTGCTTGGAGTCTCTATATCTTAGGAATCCTTAATGGTTTGCTTCCCTGTGGTTTTGTTTATGCGTTTCTTTTCAGTGCGGCTGGTTCTGCGAGCATAGTTAAGGGTGCATTGGTGATGTTGGTGTTTGGAATCGCGACAATTGTGCCTTTGTTGCTCTTTGGGCTTTTGGCAAATACGATTCTATATAAGCCCTTTGTGCGCAAACTTGCGATGAATCTTGCCGCCATTGCGATTGTTATTTTTGGTGCATTGATGGTTGAAAAAGGCATTAAGTTTTTGCAAAATCCTACAATGGCTCACAAGGCGCATAAAATGCAAGATTCTAATGCTTCTATGCCCACACAAGATTCTATGCACAAGATAGAATCGCATTTGCCTGCACATTAGGAATCCTAAAGTTAGATTCTGAAAAATAAATTCAAACGCAAATTTTTTGGAATCTTGCGCAATATTTTATGAAAAAATTATATTTTTTGGCTTTTAAAGGCTATTTTTTAAGCCAAAATTGCATACTATTAGCAATGCGAGTTTAAGTTTGGAGTGATGATGAATTTAATAAAAACAATTCGCCCTTTTTTTGCCACCGTGATTGCTGGCATTGAAGTGGATCACAAATTATGCAGTGTTGTGGTGAATTTCTACCGCAGAGGGCAGCTTCAGCAAACTCAAACAAAAGAGTTTAAAACAAATCCCGGTGAGTTACCTATTCAAGCGGTGCGTTATATTAAAAAAATTCGCGCTAAAAATCCTTTTACTTATGTTTCCACGCTTTCTTTGTCTATTACGCAAGGCGTGATTAATTCCGATAAAGAAAGTGAGTTTGAAAAACACGGCGTGAATTGTAACGAAGTTGTCTATAAGCGATTTGACAATAATTGGTCGGTTTATGTCCCTAATCAAGGAATCGCAGAGACAAAAAAACGTTTTTTAAAGCTTGGCGCGGATTTTGTGATTTCTCCTTTTATGATTCTGTATCGTTTGGCAAAAGATACTTTCCAAGATTCTTGCAAACTCTATGTATTGTTTCAACGTTCTAATATGACTTTGATTGTTACCAAGCAAGATGCAGGAGTTTTGTTTGGTGGTTATTATGTTTTAGAAAGTGAGATTGATTTGGGATTATCTGTTGTTAAGCATTCTTTGAGTGAGGACGAAGAGGATATACAAAAAACAGATATTGAATCGGATTTGCAAAATGAATTGAGCAATATTGAAAATGTGGTGGATTTGGACAGCGAAAGTAGTGATGACGATGAACTTATCAAAGTCTTGAAAAATGACGATAGTGAGGACGATTTAAACGAAAGTGGTGAGGATTCCCACAAAGGCAATGATTTAGATGATTTTTCACGCATTAATACAGCAGCAAAATTTATTCAATCTGCTTTGGGTGAATTTTATAGTAATACGCTTTATAACAGCGAGTTTATCAATGAAATTGTGATTTTCAATCCTCACGATATTGCACAAGAAACACTCCAACAAATCCAACAAATCACAATGCTAGAGGTGCAAGTGCTTTCTTGTGATATTGCTAAAGAATTAGCAAATCTTGGCTATGAATCCTATAAGTTTTTTGAATCAAAAGGGCAAGTATGAATTATAGTTTCACGCAACCGGGCAAAAAAACAATTCTTAAGAAAGTTTCGCGCATTTGGTGGGGCTATATTTTCTTGACACTTTTTATTTTTGCAGGTTTTGTTGCAATGTTAAAAGTGCAAGGATACTTTATGCAGCAAAATGAAAAAGCCGCCATAGAAATGCAACAACGAATGCTCAAGGAAATCAAAGAATACCAAGAAATGATGATTATAGAAGAAGAGAAAGTGCAATTTGAAGCTTATATTGCTAGTCAAAATAATATGCTAAAAGATAGCGTGGAGAATCTCTTTGATTTGATTCCCGAACAAATCACATTGAATAAAATCCAAATGGAGCAATATCAATTAACGCTTTATGGGACAACCCCTTCTAAGCAGATTTATACCTTTTTGTTAGAAGTGCCTTTGCGCTCAATCTTTCATCAAAGTCGCGCGGATTTCTATATGCTACCAAATGGTTGGTATAATTTCGTTTCCATTAGTAAATTAAATCAACAAGAGGAAGCGCAGCCGTGAGAGCATTTTTTGCACAGATTGATTGGATTCGTAATACTTTCTTTTTTGTTTTTTATTTTTTTATGGTTATTGGGGTGTTTTTGGCTGTAGTAAAACCTCAATTAGATATTTTTCGTAAGACCAATGCACAATATCGCAAGGAGCTTTATGTGCAAGAGCAGATAGAATCTCAACGCAATGCAGAAAGACAAAAACTTATCAATTATCAAAATCAAAATGCACATATATTAGAAGATTTTGAACACAGAATCACACAAAAAGAAATTGAGGAGAAGTTAAGAATTATCTTTGAAAACGCCGGTGTAGTTGCAGATGGTGCGCCTAGTTTAGAGGGAAAATACTTCAAGCAACGTTTTGTAATTAGCGGACGTTTGCAAAATATTAACAAACTCAAAGAATCTTTGAAAATGACACGAGCCTTACCCGGAATCGTGCGCTTTAGCTTTCCGATTCTTATTGAAAGAGAGGGCGCGGAATTAGTCTTTTCTTTTCGTTTGGACGCGTATTTTTTAAATATGGATTCCAAATAGTCTTTGGAGATTCCTAATATTTTTTACACTCCAAAAACATTCCCTCAAAAGCATTTTTAGCTTTCGCAATAGAATCTTTATCCTGTGTGATGAAAAGCGTTTCATAGTTTGTCTCAAAAGCACTTTTAGACCAATTTGCAGAACCTAAAATCAGAGAATTTTCATCACTGATTGCCATTTTCATATGCATTAATCCATAAAATTTGCGATTATAAGAGAGTTTTCCCTCTAGCAAGCAAGTTTCAATATTTTTGAGTTTTGCAAGATAGCCAATGGTGGATTTGTTGGCGTCTTGATTGCTTTTTTTGTCATAAATGATTCGCACTTTTACACCTTTTTTGGCAATGTCGCGGATTGCTTTGCTGATTTCGCGATTTGTGAAGCTATAAATCGCAACATCTAGTGTGTTTTGAGAGTTTTGAATCGTAGAAATCAATGCTTGGAGGGCTTTATCTTGTTCTTGGGGCATAAAGTAGAGAGAATCCGCCCAAGAAAAGCTAATAAAAACCCCAATCGTTGCTAAAACTTGTTTAAACATTAAAAGTTCCTTGTAAAATTAAGATACAAATTGTTAAAATTTTACCAACTCTTTGTTTAAAAAGACGAAACAAAGCAAATAGGGAGCATTTATGAAACTATACCTTATTAACAAGAATCCCATTATTAGCAAACTTGTAGCACTAAGTGTATCTAAGCTTGGCGTGGAAATGGAAGAATCTCCAGAGATTGATTTAACGCTTGGTGCAGAAATTGTTTTGATAGATGACGAATGTTTTGAACAAGAATTATTTGACTCTTACAAATCGGCAAATCCAGAAGCAAAATTCGGCTTATTTTATGCTAAATCCACAGAACGTTTAGAGGGCTTCAATGAGTATATTCAAAAGCCTTTTTTGCCCACAGACCTTGTAAAAACCTTGAGCAAGGTTTCCGGGATTACCCCAATTGATAATCAGCAAGTTCATCAAAAGGGAGATTCTGATGATTTAGAGATGGACGATGCGGAATCTTTGGATAATTTAGATGATGAATTAGACCTTTCAGGTTTTGATGATTTACAATTAGACGATGAGGAGTCAAATGCAGAATCTAGCGATGGAGAGGAGCAGTTAGATTTCGGTGCAGACGATGCAATGGAAGAGGGCATAGAAGAGGCAGGAGAAGATGCAAATGTTCCATTGGATTTTGGCGCAGAGGAGGGGATAGAGGAAGCCACGACAGAGGATGGGGACGCGCAGTTAGATTTCGGTGCAGACGATTCTGAAGAAGAATCCGCGGATTTAAATGTCCTAGACAAAGGCGATGTGGAGGAAATTAAGGATTTACTCTCAAATGAGGAGGCTTTGCCTGAACCAGCAGAGGCTTCATCGGATTTGGGCGAGGAAATGGATTTGGGCAGTGATTCTAGTGCAAGTGAGGATTTGGACTTTGGCGATTTGCAAGCAGAGCTTGATAATATTGAAGTTGCAGAGGATTCTAAAGAGGAATCTTTGGAATCTCAAGGCGAGGATTTTGATGTGCAGCTAGAAGGCTTAGGCGGCGATGATATTAAGGGTAATAGCGCGGATTTCGCAGAAACAGGCGGAGAGGGAGAAGCAGATTTAGACTTGGATTTGGATTTTGGTAACGAAACAAAAGAAGCAGAAAGCCTAGAAAATGCGGAATCGGATTTATTAGCAGACGCGGATTTAGAGTTGCCTGCACTTGATGAGGAAATAGGCGAGGAAAAAGCGGCAGAGACAACAGAGGAAATGGAGCAAGATAAGGGCGAGGAAAGTGCGGATTCTAGTGCCTCTGAATTGGATATAGGAGAATTGGGAGATTTGGAATCTAGCTCCAATGATGTATCCGATTCCGACTTGGGAGACTTGGATTTATCTACGGATTCAGCGGATTCATTGACTGATTTAACTGCGGAAGCTTCGGAATCCACAGAAGATGATTTGGGTGATTTAGCGGATTTAGGTGATTTAAATTTAGAATCCCAAGAGGAAACGCAAGAGGAATTAGAGAAAGAATCTCAAGAATTACTAGACCTTGATATGGGGGCAGAATCTGAAATGGCGCAAGCCGATGAAGTGGAATCAGAGAATGCGGAGGATTCCATAACAGAGGATTTAAGCGAGAATTTGGAAGTGGATTTGACAGGAGATTTAGACTTGCCTTTAGAGGAGGAATCAAAGGAGGAACCCGTGGCATTGGAGGGCTTAGATGAGTTTGATAGCTTAAGTGCAGAGGGAATGAGCGAAGCCTTAGGAGAACCTATTGCAAAAGCCCCAAATCCCGCTCCAATCGTGCCAAACGCAAGTGTGGCAGAGGATTCCGCATTGCCAAGCAATATTCAAGCCAATTCGCTAGAGTCTCTCATTGGTGCATTGCAAGCCTTGCAGTCCCAAAATTTAAAAGATTTGTTAAGTGGTGCGTCCATTAGTATTAATATTCAATTTCCCAAAAAAGACTAAATGCTATGAAATACAAAGGAGCAATTCTCATTCTTTCTGGTCCTAGTGGGGCGGGGAAAAGCTCATTATATAAGGTTTTAGCACAAGAGTTTCCTAACCATTATTTTTCTATTTCCTCTACTACGCGCAAGAAACGCGAGGGCGAAATAGAGGGCGTGCATTATTATTTTATTGAAAAAGACGCCTTTGAAAATGGAATCCAAAAGGGAGAATTTTTGGAGTGGGCGCAAGTGCATGGGAATTATTATGGCACTTCTAAAATGCAAGTTTTAAAGGCATTACAAGAGGATAAGCTTGTAATTTTTGATATTGATGTGCAAGGACAAGCGAATCTTAAAAAAATTTTTCCAAATCAAACGACAAGCATTTTTATCACAACACCGAGTAAAAGCATTTTAAAAGAGCGTTTGAGCGGGCGCGGAAGCGATAGTGCAGAGGTGATTCAAAAGCGATTAGAAAATGCGCTAGACGAAGTAAAGAATCTACCGAGTTTTGATTATTTGATTATCAATGAGGATTTAGAGGAATCCGCCAAACAACTTGTTTGCATTGCAAGAAGCGCGTTTTGCAAGGCAAGTTTATATCAGCTCCAACCTTTTTTGCAAAATTGGAAAAAATAGAATTTTCCCTCAAATTTTTAAGTCATAAAACGCTAGAATTACGAAATTTTAACCCAAAATTGCAAGAAGGATTCTATGCCGAAACGAAATGACATTCAAACAATTCTATTGATTGGTTCAGGACCAATCGTCATTGGACAAGCGTGCGAGTTTGACTATTCAGGCACACAAGCTGCAAAAACACTTAAAGAGTTAGGTTATAAAGTCGTGCTGATTAACTCCAATCCAGCAACGATTATGACAGACCCAGAATTTGCAGATCGCACCTTTATTGAGCCAATCACTGAAGAGGTGGTTGCGGATATTATTAAAAAAGAAAAAGTAGATGCGATTTTGCCTACTATGGGCGGACAAACGGCACTGAATATCGCAATGAGTATGTTTGAAAAAGGAATGCTTCAAGGAGTGCAATTTCTTGGCGCAAAGCCCGAAGCGATTAAAAAAGGCGAGGATAGGCAGGCTTTTAAAGAGGCAATGCTAAAAATCGGTATGGATTTGCCAAAATCTCGTTATGCCTATACGCTTGAAGAGGCGTTAGACGCGGCAAGAGAAATTGGTTTCCCGCTTATTATTCGCGCAAGTTATACCTTAGCAGGCGGTGGAAGCGGTGTTGCTTATAATATTGACGAATTTAAAAATCTAGCACAAAATGGTTTAGAGATTAGTCCTATTGGCGAGATTTTGATTGAGGAATCCTTGTTGGGTTGGAAAGAATACGAAATGGAGGTGATTCGCGATAGAGCGGATAATTGCATTATTGTATGTAGCATTGAAAATTTAGACCCAATGGGAGTGCATACAGGGGATTCTATCACGATTGCTCCAGCATTGACGCTCACTGATAAGGAATATCAAAGAATGCGTGATGCTTCCTTTGCCATTTTACGTGAAATTGGTGTGGATACAGGCGGGAGCAATGTGCAATTTGCCATTAATCCTAGCAGTGGCAGAATGACCGTGATTGAAATGAATCCACGCGTTTCACGCTCCTCCGCGCTTGCTTCTAAGGCGACAGGTTATCCAATTGCCAAAGTCGCAACTTTGCTTGCAGTAGGTTTTACTTTAGACGAAATCAAAAACGACATCACAGGCACGCCCGCAAGCTTTGAACCTAGTATTGATTATATTGTAACAAAGATTCCTCGTTTTACCTTTGAAAAATTCCCACAAGCAGATTCTACCTTGACAACTTCTATGAAATCTATTGGTGAAGTTATGGCGATTGGCACGACTTTCAAAGAATCCTTGCAAAAAGCACTCAATAGCCTAGAAACAGGAATCTTTGGCTTTACGCCCAAAAGCAGTGATTTAAACGAAATTCAACACGAAGTGCGCCGCCCAAATGCTGAAAGATTGCTTTATATTGCCGACGCATTTCGTCGCGGAATCAGCGTAGAAGAAGTGCAAAAATGGTGCAAAATAGATTCCTATTTTCTCCATCAAATTGCAGAAATTATTGCGCTAGAGCAACAAATTTCTTTTGAAAGGCTCAACAATGCAGATTTCTTAAGAAAAGTCAAACAATATGGCTTTAGTGATAAAATGCTTGCCTTTTTGGTAAATAAAGCCGAATCGCTAGGATTGCGCGAAGAGGATATTTATGCTTTACGACAAAAGGCAAAGATTGCTTTAAGCTACAATGAAGTGGATACTTGCGCGGCAGAGTTTGCTACTCAAACCGCATATTTGTATTCTACGATTCCTTTTGAATGTGAGTTTATTCCAGAGATTCCACAAAGCAATAAGAAAAAAGTGCTCATTATCGGTGGAGGACCTAACCGCATTGGGCAAGGAATAGAGTTTGATTATGCTTGCGTGCATGCAAGTTTTGCTTTGCGCGATATGGGCATTCAAAGCATTATGTATAATTGTAATCCCGAGACTGTTAGCACAGATTATGATATCAGTGATGTGCTTTACTTTGAACCCATTACTTTTGAGCACGTGCGCAGTGTGATTGAGCGCGAAAAACCAGACGGAATTATCGTGCATTTTGGTGGGCAGACACCTTTGAAACTTGCTAAGAAGCTTACGACCATTGGTGCTAAAATCATCGGCACAAGCGCAAAAACCATTGACATTGCGGAGGATAGAGAAAAATTTGCAAAATTCGTAGAAGAAAATGGACTCATTCAGCCCAAGAATGGCACAGCTTATACGAAAGAGGAAGCAATTAATATCGCTCAAGACATAGGATTTCCTGTGCTTGTGCGCCCGAGCTATGTGCTAGGCGGACGTGCAATGCGGATTGTTTATAATATGAATGAATTGCAAGACTATATGAGTGAGGCGGTGAGCGTCAGCGAGGATAGCCCTGTGCTTATTGACAAATTTTTAAATAATGCCATTGAATTAGATGTAGATATTATTTGCGATGGCAAGGAAGTTTATATTGCAGGGATTATGCAGCACATTGAAGAGGCGGGAATCCATAGCGGCGATTCTGCCTGTTCGTTGCCCACGATTAGCTTATCAGAGGAGCGCATAAGAGAGGTGGAGGAAACAACTGCAAAGATTGCTAGAAATCTAGGAGTAGTAGGGCTAATGAATACGCAATACGCAATCTTTGAAAATATACTTTATCTTATTGAAGTCAATCCTCGCGCAAGTCGCACCGTGCCATTTGTAAGCAAAGCGACTGGGATTCCGCTTGCAAAGGTTGCCACCGATGTAATGGTGAATGGAGACTTGAAATCTGCACTCGCGCGTTATGATAAATTCCAAAAAACCGAGTTTAAAAATGGCTTATATAAACCCAAAACTCCTAAACATATCGCAGTCAAAGAATCTGTTTTTCCATTTAATAAGTTAAGTGGTGCGGTAATGGTGCTAGGACCAGAAATGCGCTCAACCGGTGAAGTTATGGGGATTAGCGAGAGTTTTGGGCTAAGTTTTGCCAAAAGTCAGTTGGCTTGCAAAAATTCACTTCCTACAAAAGGAAAAGTTTTTATTTCTCTTCGCAGTCTTGATAAGCCTCAAGCGGTTTCGCTTGCAAAAGATTTGCAGCATTTTAATTTTCATCTTTGTGCGACAAAAGGCACAGCAGAGATTCTAAAAAATGCTGGAATCGCTTGCGAGGAGGCATTAAAGATTAGCGAGGGGCGTCCAAATATTGGCGATATGCTTGCGAATGGGGAAATTGCTTTGGCAATTAATACAAGCGATGAAGCTTCAAGCAAGGACGACACAGATAAAATTCGCACGCAAGTTTTGCGTCATAATGTGCCTTATTTTACGACTATTGAAGCTGCACGCGTGGCGGTTTGTGCGATTAGTGAGTTAAAATCTCATAATCCAAATCTAACAAAAGCAATTCAGGATTATTTGGCACAATGATGCGTAAAATGCAAATAAGGTAAAGCCAATGGATTTTTTCACTGATTGTGAGGTTATGCCAATTTTTTTAGCTCAAAGCGATACGACAGCGGGGTTTTTGTGTGCTGATTTTGTGAAACTTAATGCGATTAAGGGGCGTTTGAAAAGTCAAAATACGCTTTTAACCTTAGATTCTTTTTGCAAGCTTAAAAATCTTGTGAGGATTCCCCAAAAATATAAAAATAGAGTGCGCAGGAGCGCGAAAAATACTTTTATTTATAGTGGCAAACACGCCTTATCAAGCAATGAGAATACAAAACTTGCGATTCGTGTCGTCAAACCGCATAGATTGCAAGAGGCTTCCCACGCGGATTTTTTGCGATTCTTTCCTTTTTTGTATTCTAGCTCTGCGAATGCACACCATCAAATGTTTCATTTGGATTTTGCGTTGCAAAAGGTGGATATGGTGGTTTTGGATAAACGAGGTTTAGCAGAATCTCAACCTTCCAAAATCTATAAAATCTCAAATTTTAATCTTAAATGTATTAGGTGAATGAATGAAAATTGTCTCTTCTGTGCTTGTAAGTTTTATGTTAGTTTTTTTGCTTTTTGCTGTTTTTTGGGCAACAATTTTTAGTGGGTATATTCAATACTATGGAATCAATGTATTTTTTAATCCATTTTTTTTCAATGTTTTTAATCCTTACGCCTTTGTTATTCTTGTTGCCATTTTTGGAATCGGTTTTGTGATTCCCTTTGTGGATAAAGTCTTTAAGTTTTTGTTTGTCGTCCTTTTGGGTTGTGTGATTTTGCTTTTTGTCCCAAGCTTTGGGCGCGCAATGGGGGAAATTTTTTTGGCAAAAGATTATACCTTGAGCATTCAAGGAGAAATGAAAAATATTCGCGGGCTTTATGAGGATAGGCATTATATTGTCTATTTAAGTGAGGATTCAGAGGATTTTGAAACGCGCAAGCGGAATCTCGTGTATTACGAGAAGCCTAATGCAGAATAAAAGGTGTGTCTTGATAGACGGCAAAGTTAAGCCAATTTGAAAACAGCACGCTTGCAGAGGAACGCCAAATAAATAAAGGATTGTTTGCATCATCATAATAATGAGAGGGCGGGGCAATCCTTAAGCCTTCATTTAAGTCGCGTTTGTATTCTAAATCCAAAGTTTCTTTGAAGTATTCGGGGTGTCCTAAAATAAAAAAGTCTTTTTCATCTTTGAGCGCGGCAATCCCGCTACACTTTCCCTCAAGCAGAATTTTAAGATTCTTATTTGCGCGCACCTGTGCTTCATTGATACCCGAATGTCGCGAATGTGGAATCTTGACAATTTCATCTAAGCCATTTAAGAGCAAGTCTTTTTCTACCCAATAATGGTCAAATATGCCAAAGAGTTTGGAACCTAGCGGGACTTTTTGGATTTCGTGGAAATAATGCAAACCCGCCATTGCGCCCCAGCAAAGATACAAAGTGCTTGTGCAATTTGTTTTTAAAAAATCCATTACGCGCGTAAATTCTTTCCAATATTTGACTTCCTCAAACTCCAAATGTTCAATCGGCGCGCCTGTAACAATCGCACCATCAAATTCGCGATTCTTAATCGTTTCAAAATCAACATAGAATCGCTCTAGGTGCGATTTTGGCGTGTTTTTGCCAATGTAGCTTGCAGTAGAGAGCAGGGTAATATTGACTTGCAAGGGAGAATTTGCAAGGAGCGAGAGAATCTGATTTTCTGTTTCTATTTTGGTAGGCATAAGGTTAAAAATCAACACTTCCAAAGCGCGAATATCTTGGGATTTCGCGCGATTGCAGCCCATAATGAACGCATTTTGTTTTAAAAGTGAAAAGGCTGGAATGTCCTCTGGAATGACTAATGGCATAAAACTCCTTATTTTTCTAATGCTTGTTTTAAATCCGCAATTAAATCTTGTGGGGATTCTAAACCAATGCTTAGACGAATCGTGCAAGGTGTAATCCCTGCGGATTTTAACTCCGCTTCGCTTAATTGTGAATGGGTTGTGGAAGCAGGGTGAATCACAAGGGATTTGGAATCCCCTATATTTGCGACAATTGCAAAGATTTCTAATGCGTTGCAAACTTTTTTGGCTTCCTCAAAGCTTCCTACTTCAAAGCTCAAAAGACCGCTTGCATTGGAATCTGTGAAGTATTTTTTCAACAAAGAATGGTAAGGATTGTTTTCTAAGCCGGGATAGAATACATTTTTGACTTTTGGGTGAGTTTGGAGGAATCGCGCCACTTCTAGTGCGTTTTGACTATGTTTTTTGATTCGCAATTCCAATGTTTCTAGCCCTTGTAGGATAATCCACGCATTTTGCGGAGAGAGTGTCGCGCCGATATTCCTTAGCCATTCGGTGATTAATCGGATTCCAAAGATTGGCAACGCACCTGCCAAGGAAGCATAAACAAGCCCGTGATAGCTTTCATCTGGAGTGTTAAAGGCGGGATAGCGGGGATTATTGACAAGCAAATCATTTAATCCTTTGCGCTCAATCACAGCCCCTCCTAGCGCGCTTCCTTGACCATTGACATATTTACTTAACGAATGCACTACGACATCTACGCCAAAGTCAAAGGGTTTGTGCAAAAATGCAGTGGCAACGGTGTTATCACAAATCGTAACGATTCCGTGTTTTTTGGCGATTTTAGCGATTTTCTCTACATCTGCGATAGAAATTTGCGGATTGGAGAGACTTTCAAAGAAAATGACTTTGGTTGTTTCATCAATTGCGCTTTCCAAAGTTCCCTCAATATCATCAATATCAAAGGCTTTGGAATGAATACCGAATCTCTTTAAAGTATGGACAATAAGAGTTTGTATGCCACCATAGATTTTGTTAGAATACACAATACTATCGCCATTTTGCGCAAGATTGGCAAGTGCGTAAAAAATAGCAGCAGTTCCGCTTGCAGCGACAACTCCAAATGCTCCACCCTCCACAGCAGCAAGGCGGTCGCCTAAGATTTTGTAAGTGGGATTTGTAAGTCGGGAGTAAATATTACCCAATTCTTGCAAGCCAAATCTTGCCGCTGCTTGCTCCAAAGTCTCAAAGCTATAAGCGGTGTTTTGGTAGATTGGCACGCTTAAGGTGCGCTGTGTATCGTAAGTGTAGCCCGCGTGTAATGCGAGTGTTTCTTGTGTGTAATTATTGTGCAATAAATTTGCCATTTTGTTTTCCTTTGTAAAAATTTCGTGGAATTATAGCATAAATTTTAAAAAATACAATATGTATTTATAAATTTTTAAACATTTCCTCTAAGATTCTATGCTATTGCTTTTTTTAAGTTCAACATTATAGATTGCCACGATTCCTTGAGGAATCTCGCAAGGAGGCATACCAACTTGTCCTTGCGAGGAACAAACAGAGTGAGAGACGAAGCAATCTAAAATTTTGCATACCTTATGCTTTGTTGCCTTGTCATTGCGAGCGAAGCAATCTATAATATGGAATCTCGCCTTTTAAGATTCCATTGTTTATTTTCTTTATACTTAGATTTGGATTGCCACGAGGCAAAGCCTCTCGCAATGACGAAGTGGCAGACGCTTGCTCATCAAAGAAATTGCTACAACTTCTACAAAGTCTCGCAATGACAGAAAACCCAAGCCCTCGCAATGATGAATCCAAAGCAAGAACACTAATTAAAAATAAAAAGTGGAACGAAAGTTGCTTTATTGCTTGCAAAATACTTTTTTAAATAAAGGATTGCAAATGTTACGTTCATTATGGTCAGGTGTAAGCGGTATGCAAGCGCATCAAGTCGCGCTTGATGTAGAGTCTAACAACATTGCCAATGTCAATACAAATGGTTTTAAATATTCTCGTGCAGATTTTTCTACAATGGTTAGTCAAACACGCCGTTCTGCTACGATTCCTTATGCAGGGTATGGTGGGGTGAATGATTATTCTGTAGGACTTGGAACATCAATTAATACAACAACAAAAGTTTTTTCACAAGGTTCTATGCAAAACACTGATAGGAAAGCAGACTTAGCTTTAAGCGGAAATGGTATGTTTGTCGTCAGCAACAATGCAGGATATAACAGAATGTATACGCGTGATGGCGCATTTTCTTTTGACGCGGTGGGAAATCTTGTAACCACAAGTGGTTTTATTGTGCAAGGTTGGTTGAGAGATTTGTCTAAGCTTAATTGTGCTTGCGGTAGTGGCGAGTTAAACCGCGTGGATTCCACAGGTCCAGTAAAAAACATTACGATTGACCCACGAATGACAATCCCGGCAAAAGCAACTGCCAATGTAACAGGAAATATCAACCTCACAAGTGGTAGAAAAACAGAGAACATCACTTGCCCAAGCCCGCTAGATAGCACAGCGGCAAACAATTATATCGCAGGTGGATTGGATAGAATCTATGACACCAACGACAAACAACTAGAAGTAGAGCAAGATATGGGAGTAATGTTTGATGCCAGCGGGGAAGCCTTAATGTTACAAGAGGGACAAGGGATTTGGGTAAGCTACCAAACTGCTACTTCCAAACGCATTATGCTAGACCCTAACCCTGCCGCAGGTCCTGTTACAACCACTGTTACTATTAATGGACAAACTATTACTTGGACAAATGACGCCACAATTTCTGGTTCTTCTCATCTTTTGGCTGCACAAGTTGCGATTAACAATGTCAAGGACAAAACAGGTGTGGAAGCCCTCACACAAAATGGAATGTTGATTTTGCAAAACCTTAATCAGCTAGATGGCGATGGCACAAACAAAAATATCCGCGCAAGTGGATTTGATAATGGAATCTTCCAGAATGGAGGTTTTGTTGATGCTCAAGGAGTCAATCCACAAAGTTGGGAAACCGTAACGACTGCGTTTAAATACATCTACACCACACAAACTGACGCGGATTCTGCCTCTGGACAATTCCGCACCACAGAGGATTTGCGTGCAGTAATCCAACAAGATGCAAACAAAGTCAAAGCGTTCGGTGGTGATTCTACTGCAGCTGCTGCTGGTGCTGCTGCAGGCTTTGGACAAAGCAATTATAGTGTGAGCGTGATTTTGAATAATTCAGGACAATTTGAAATCAACAATAAACAAGATGGATTAACCACAACAAACGATTGGGCAAATGGTGGTTCGGCTTATGATAATCTCAACATCTTTGTTTCTGGTTATAATGACACGCTCAATACCACAAATGTGCTTTTCAAACAAGTAATGAAAGGTATGAATACAGGTGTGCTAGTAGAAGGTGGAAATGTAACAAGCTCTGGTGGAATCCGAATGGCAACCTATGGGCAAACTGTGGAAATCTTTGATAGCTTGGGTAACAAACACGAGTTTCAGATTGAATTTACCAAAGTGCAAGGTAATCAATGGAATTGGCGTATCACAGTGCCAGAGCCAGCAGAACTACTAGGTGCAACTGCGCAGCGTCCAAATATCCTTGAAGGTGGAAATGTAACTTTTGGTGAGCAAGGCGAATTGTTAGGATTCAACCCCTCTACGATTCAGTTTAAACCAAACAATGGAGCGAAGTTTCCACAAGCCATTAACCTAGACTTTGGAACGGGCGGTGGATATGATGGACTTACAAGCACAGCCAAAGAATCTCAAGCCAATGAAGTGGGAGGTGATGGCTATGCTTCTGGTATGCTCAAAGATTTCTACTTTGATGGCACAGGAACAATGATTGGTGTCTTTGATAATGGACGCAACCTAGCCCTTGCACAAGTGGCAGTCGCGACATTTGCCAACTATGAGGGCTTGCAAGAATCTGGTAATAATCTTTATGCGGAATCTCCAAACTCTGGTAATGCGACAATCGGGACAGCAGGAACGGGTGGAAGAGCAAGCATTGAAGCTTCTAAGCTAGAGATGAGTAACACAGACTTGTCTAGAGGATTAACACAGCTTATCGTCGTGCAAAGAGGATTCCAAGCAAGCTCTAAATCTGTAACGACTTCTGACCAAATCTTAAACACTTTGCTCCAACTCAAACAATAATTCTCTCATAGGCTTCGCGCCTATGTGTTTTTATCTTTGCAATCTTTTGTTTTGTAAAGACGATTACTACTGCGTCCTTGCGAGCCAATGCCGAAGCAATCCAAGTGAAAGAATCTCGCAAGGACAAGATATAAGTTTCTTTTTTAATAACAAAAGCCCAAATTATATTTTAATTTTTATTATAAATATTTTAGATACAATTTAAATTCTAATTTAATAACAAAGGAAAGGAATTAAGATGTGGGACAAACTTTCTGTGGGGAAGAAATTTTCCTGTATTCAGTCGCTCATTGCGTTGATTATCACCATACCACTTGTATTATTTATCTCGCACACTATGAGCAAATTTTCTCAAGAACAAATGGCAGCACAAATAAGACAAACTGCTGCAATCGTAGAGGGTAACTTTCAAGTTGTTGCTGACCAAATTATTAGTGAAACCGATTCTACATTAAAACTTTTTGAAAATAATTTGACAACACTTTATGGAGAACAAGGGCGCAATAGTTATAGAATCGGGGAAACTATCAGAAATGGCAATTTGAATGTGCCAAGCTTCTATTATAATGGAATTAATCTTGTAGGCAATACGGAGCTAGTAGATAATTTTTCTAATTTAACCGGAGGTGTGGCAACAATTTTTGTCAAAGATGGGAATGATTTTGTTAGGATAGCAACTTCTTTGAAAGACCAGCAAGGTAATCGTATGATTAATACTACATTAGGAAGCTCTCACCCAGCTTATGCAGAAATGACAAAAAGCAATCCAAAGACTTTTTATGGCAAGGTGCATTTGGGCGGAAAGGACTATATGTCTGTTTATAAGCCGATTCTTGGTGCAGGCGGAGAGACTTTGGGGATTTTATTTATTGCTTATGATTTGACAAATTCTTATCAACTCATTACGCAAAAATTAAGTGGAATCCCTATTGGAAAAAATGGAAAAATCGTTATTTTTGATAAAACGCAGGATAAATTCATCTTTGGGCACGAGGGAAATCCAAGTAAATTCGCTCATCTTGCAAACATCAAACCAGAGACAGAAATTTTTTATCAGCATCAAAATAATGGTAAAGAATATTATGGTTATATAGATTATAATGCACAATTAAATGTTTGGATTTTGATTGAAGCATTAAAAAGTGATTTCACAGAAGCCAACGACAAGGTAAAGTTTATCGTAATTGCTGGAATTATTCTTTTATTTTTGGTCATCTTGTTTGCATCTTTTATGATTATTAAGTTTTCTTTGCTTAGTCGCGTCAATAGTATTTCTGTTTTACTCTTTGACTTCTTGAAATATCTTAACCACGAAACACCAAATCCTCCTGTACTTACAAAACCAAAGGCAGAAGATGAGATTGGAGCAATGCGAATTGCAATCAATCAAAATATCCAAAGAATCCAAAGAGGCTTGGCAGAGGACGAGCAGGCTGTGCGACAATCTATTGAGGTTGCAAAATCCATTGAGGAGGGGGATTTCACTGCTAGAATCGTAGAAAATCCTCACAATCCACAACTGATAGAATTAAAAAATGTATTAAATGCAATGCTAGATGTCTTGCAAAATAAAATCGGTAGCGATATGAATGAGATTTCACGCGTCTTTAAAGCTTATATTGCCTTGGATTTTACGACTGCTGTCGCCAATGCAAAAGGAAGCGTAGAAACAACGACAAATGCTTTGGGTGAGAGTATTAAAGAAATGCTACACACTTCATCAGGCTTTGCTAAGGAGCTAGAAGCAAGCGCAAAAGACTTAAATCAAGCGGTAAGAAACCTTACCGAAGGTTCGCATAATCAAGCGGCTGCATTGGGGCAATCCGCCGCGGCTGTGGAGGAAATCTCAAGTTCTATGCACAATGTCAGTGATAAAACTTCAGAGGTTACGAGACAGGCAGAGGATATTAAAAGTATCGTGAGTGTGATTAAAGACATTGCAGACCAAACCAACTTGCTTGCACTTAACGCCGCGATTGAAGCAGCAAGAGCTGGAGAACACGGAAGAGGATTTGCAGTTGTTGCTGATGAGGTAAGAAAGCTAGCAGAAAGAACAGGAAAATCACTCAATGAGATTGAAGCAAATGTGAATGTTCTTGTGCAAGGTATTAATGAAATGAGCGATTCTATTAAAGAACAAACATTAGGAATCGAACAGATTAATCAAGCAGTGGCGCAACTAGAAACTAGCAACTCGCAAAATGTAGAAATCGCAAACTATTCTCAAGATATTAGTAATACGGTAGATGAAATCGCAAATAAAATTTTTGATGATGTGAAAAAAAAGAAATTTTAGTTTTACATATCTTGCGCTTTACTCCCGCGTCCTTGCGGGGAAGCGAAGCGGACGAAACAAGCCACAATGCAGAATCTACCTTGCTTCGTCCTTGCGAGGCATAGCCGAAGCAATCCATAATCCCGCATACAGAAATCTTTACAATAGAATCTTTAAAGCAATCTATAATTACGCAAATTATAAGGGGGTATTTTATTTCAAAGTGTAAAATTTATAGAGTGAGTGGCTTGGAGCTTCGTTAAAATGGTAGTTTGCTCTTTAAAATACTTTGATTTAAAATGGAAAATTAAGAAAACTTTTTTCACAAAAAGGGCTATTTTTTCACAAAACATCACAAAATCAACCACAAAATGCCCTTAAAAAAGTAGCTCAAACCTCGTATTAAACGCTATTAAACACACTCACAAAATTCATCACAAAATTGCCATAAATTTAAGAGGCATTCTCAAAGTGAAGTCTTTTTAAAATACCCTACCACGCGCCCTATAATTTCAAAGTTTGAGCCGTCTAATTCTATTGGGTCGTAGGCTTTATTATCGCTAAGCAGCTTCAATTTTGGGAGTTTTTGGAGGCGTTTAACATAGAGTTCGTCCTCAATCCTAGCCACGCAAATTTCTCCCTCTTTTACATTGCCTTGTTGTATTACAAGATAGCAGTTTTCAGGCAAAGTAGGAAACATAGAATCTCCACTGCCTATAATAATGGAAAGATTTGCAAAAGAGATAATGCCGAAATATTGGCGTAAAAAGGATTTTGGGAAGTTTAGCTGCTCGGCTGTTTCTGCTTCATTATATGCCCCACTTCCTGCACTTGCTCTTACATCTTCATAGAAAGGGATAGAGACAAAATCATCGTTTAAGGTTTTGGGGGAGGAATTAGTGTGTGTGATATTGGTTTTAGATATTGAGGAACCCTTTTTTTGCATTGAGGAACTATATTGCGGAACTATTGCGGAACTATTGCGGAACAATTTTTCTCCATAATCAAAAAAATATTCTGGAGCAATATCGTATTCTTGGCTTATTTTTTGAATAAAATCAATGCTTGGTGAAGTGTTACCATATTCATAATTTTGCAATGTCCTCGCAGTAATACCAAAGCGTTCAGCAAAACTACTTTGAGACTCATTGCCTCTAATTTCACGAATTTTTTTGCATATTTGCATTTGTTTTTCCTTGACAATACGAAAAATTTTGCGTATAATTACATTACTTTTAAGGCATTTTATCATAAAAAAGATAAA
>NZ_JAIEFA010000029.1 GCF_029067145.1 Helicobacter sp.
GTCATAAAGCTCTTTAATGTTATGGATAATTCTTTCTTCCATTTCTTGGGCGGCTTTTTTCGTAAAAGTAAGCGTTAAAATACTAGAAGGTTTTGCTCCTAAAAGCAGTAGATTTAGATAGCGCATTGTAAGCTGATAAGTCTTTCCACTCCCAGCACTTGCGCTTAAGCACAAAAGCGGATATTGCATAAATTCCTCCGAAAATTTGCAATTATAACACTAAAAAGAAAAGTTGCCAAATCCTTATAAAGTTGATTGACATAAGCTAAAGTTTTATTATATAATAAGCTAAAAGTTTTAAATATTTTTCAAGGAAATAAAATGTCAAAAAGTCTTTATGAAACACTTGAAGTCTCTCAAGACGCAAGCAGTGAAGAAATCAAAAAATCTTATCGTCGCTTAGCAAGAAAATACCACCCAGATATTAATAAAGATGCAGGAGCAGAAGAAAAATTCAAAGAAATTAATGCTGCTTATGAGATTCTAAGCGACGCAAATAAACGCAAACAATACGACCAATTTGGAGATTCTATGTTTGGCGGACAAAATTTCCACGATTTTGCTCGCGGACAAGGCAATGTGAATTTAGACGATATTTTAAGTCAAATTTTTAGTGGAGGATTTGGGGGTTTTGGAGGAGCAAATTTTGGCAATGCAAGCTTTGGCGGATTTAGCAATGGCGGGTTTGACTTCAGTCATTCGGGCTTTAAAAACACGCGAAATCAACCCAACTTAGACCTCAATGCACAAGTTACAATTCCTTTTACCACCGCGATTTTAGGAGGCAAACACAGCGTAAATGTGCAAAGCAAGAATTACGATATTAAGATTCCAGCGGGCATTAAAAATGGAGAAACGATTCGCCTAAAGGGCAAGGGGCAAACAATGGGCGCACAAAGCGGAGATTTACTACTTAAAGTCAGTGTCGCGCCTCATCCACAATACACACAAGAAGGCGATGATTTGACAAAAAAATTTGATTTGCCGCTCAAAATTGCATTGTTTGGTGGCAAAATTGAAATTGAAACCTTGCAAAAAACCATTACCCTAAAAATCCCAAAAAATACTAAAAACTCCCAGCGATTCCGCGTGAAAGAACTCGGTGCAATAAATCGCAAGACAAAAATTTATGGTGATTTATATTTAGAGGCAAACATTATTTTGCCCGATTGCGATTCTATGCCCAACGAACTCAAAGACGCACTAGAGAAATACTTATAAGGAGATTTTATGTATAGTTATGATGAACCGGTTTATTTAATCAGCGTTGTAGCCAAGATTCTAGCAATCCACCCACAAACCTTGCGACAATATGAGCGTGAGGGGTTAGTAGAACCGGGTAGAACAGATGGCAAAATGCGCCTTTACTCCCAACGCGACATTGACAAAATCAAAATGATTTTACGCTTGACGCGAGATTTGGGAGTCAATCTTGCAGGAGTGGATATTATTTTGCGTCTTAAAGATAAGCTAGACGAGCAGGATAAAGAGATTGAAGAGTTACATCTTAGCCTAGAAAAGCTCAAAGCCAATCAGCCGAGTAAATCTGTCGTCAAAAAACAAAGCTCCTATGAAGTCATTATCTTTAAAGACCGCTAAAACTTACGAATCTTGGAATCCGTAGGTTAGCGATTCCAATTCTTAATAAGATTTTGAACATTTTGCACAATATTTCCTCGCCAAATACTGCTAATACACGCCGCTATTTGTGCTTCTTTCAATTGTGCGATATTTTGTGCATTAATCCCACCAATCGCACAAGTTGGAACAGAATCGGACAGCATAGAAAATTGCTTAAATAAATTTAAATCTATTCTTTTAGCCTGCGGTTTGGTAGGAGAGCAAAAGCAAGCCCCAAAGGCAACATAATCTGCCCCTGCTTCAGTCGCTGCTTTAGCCAATTCCAAGCTTCCATAACACGAGACACCCAAGATTCCACGATAATCTGCGCGAATTTGACGCAATTCCTCTAAGGTATAAGGTGTGTCGTCTGCCTTTTTTCCAATGTGCAAAGCCCCAACCTTAAGATTTATCGCCAATTCTACTCTATCATTCAATACAAAAACCACATTGGAATCCTTGCAAATCTGCTCCAATTTGGGACAAAGTTCTGCTACTTGTTCATCACGACTTTCTTTATCGCGTAGTTGAAATAATGCGATTCCGCCTTTAATAGCAGCTTGCAAAGATTGCTCCAATTTATCTTTTGGCGTCAAAAGCGTATCGCTAATTGCATAGATTCCTTTTAGCATTATTCTATTC
>NZ_JAIEFA010000003.1 GCF_029067145.1 Helicobacter sp.
TAAAACTTAAAAGTGGTTTTGGGTGGGCGGGAAGAATATCACTTTTGGAGCTTTAAAATGCGAGTTTTAAAGTATAAAAAGGTGGTTGTAAGGCTCAAAGTTTGGAAGTTAAAAATCACTTTCAAACTAGAGCTATAAAACTACTTTTTCCACTCCTTTTATGGAGTGGTTAGTAGTATTATAACACAAAAATTAAAGGAGTAGCTGTGCAAAGTAAAAAAATACGAAAAGATTTTACTTGTCTCACTCAACAAATGAATAAAAGAGGTATTAAGCTACGCACTTGGGCTAAAGCAAAAGGACTTAAAGAAAAAGACTATTTTCTCTTATTGGATATGTCCAATGGTAAAAATAAGGGTGCAAGAGGTAGGTCTAAAGAATTAAGAGAGCTACTAGAAAAAGAGGGATTCAAGGTTGCGTAATGGAAAAAAGAATAGCAGGTTTTGTAGTTGTTTATTTAAATGAATTTGGGGAAGATGATGTCATCTTTTGCGATAGCTTGGAAGAAGCGCAAAAATGCTCTGAAGAGATAGAAGAACAAGGTTATCCAACTAAAATATTTAAAGAAGTGGTGTAAAATGGGACAATGGATAAGTAGTAAAGAGTTTGCGAAATCTTTAGGTATAACTGATAGAGCTGTTAGAAAACAAGCGCAAACTAAAAAAATTTTAAAGTTTAATACGAAATATTTTTCATATACTTATATTAAAGGTGTTGGTGGTTATGCAGGCAAAATTCTCCAAATTTGGAATACCCCTTTATCCCAAGAACAAGTAGAAGCCATAGAAAAAGGTTATCCTGTGAAATATGTGCTAGAGGAGATGGGTGAGGTGGCACAACCTAATGTTATGGAATCTAAGGATTCTAAAACATTGGATTGTAAAGGAAACAACAATGAAAAAACTTCTCAAAACATTCAAGGAAAAACTCTACACACTAGAGGGATTGATTGTGCTAGCAAGCATTATTGTGGGACTGCTAGCAGCAGCAATTCCACTCTTTATAGGAATGATTTATCTACTTGTGAGATAGCGGAATCCTCTGTATGTAAGAGTATAGATTGCCACGAAACACTGCGTGTTTCTCGCAATGACGAAGGGACAAAACACAATGACGCAACCACTTGGCACAACCTCACTCCTTCTCAAAAAGCCCAAGCTAAACAAAGAGAGAAAATCCTATTAGATTATGAAAGTGCAAAGAGTGCAGGAATCAAGGTAGCACACTTTATAGAGCTTAAAAACAAAGAGGATTCTACCTTAAATCTCACACAAGGAAAGCTTTTTGATTGGCAAAGAAAGTATAAAGCACAAGGCTTAAGCGCATTAAGCGATAAAAGAGGTGTTGCAAAGACAGGCACAACTTCACTTCCAAAATGGGCGCAAGAGGAAGTTGTAAAGATGTGGCGTGTAATGGGTAGTGGATATTTGAATCGTATGCAGTTATGGAGAGAATTGCACATTATTGCACATACTTATGTGGTGGGATATTCTTACAAAAAGTTTCTAAAGCGCGAGATTGAGCCTTTGTTTTCATTTAATACAATGAATCGCTTCTTGGATTCCTACTTCAAAGCAAATTCTTTAGAATACACGCTTATTACCTATGGAGCAGACAAGACAGATTCTTATAAAGAACCTTCCTACGGAATGCAAAGGGATTTATACACGCTTCCTAATCAATTATGGCAGATAGATAGCTCTCCTCTTGACGCCATTGTCTTAGATAGAGATGGCAAACAAATCCGCCCAAGTATTCTCTCTGTTATTGATGTGCATAGCGGCAGAAGTGTAGCTTATCTTAGTGAGACTTCCGATTCTAATGCAGTCGTTAGACTAATGTGGAAAGCCTTTGAAAGTATGGGCAAACCAGAGGCTATTCAATTTGATAATGGAAAAGACTATCTAAGCAAACAAGTGCAAGGGCTTGTAGATGGATTAGGCATTAGATTTGTGCGAAGCGCAGCCTACAAGGGTAAAGCAAAGGCAGTAGTGGAGAGGAGATTCCGAACCATTCAAGGGAGCTACATTACCGCACTTAGTAGCTATATTGGTAGAAATGTCAGTGAGAGAAGCGCAATAGAATTTCAAACACCTAAGAGAGAGCGCAAGAGTAAAGACGCATTAGGCAATCCAATCAAAACCCAACAAAAACACATTGTAACCTTTGAAGCTGCACAATTCTTGCTAGATGAGGCGGTGGAATATTGGAATATTGATAGGGTTTCACGCAAGTGGAGCAAGGCACAAGGTAAAAGCCCAATGGATTTATGGAGTGAGGCAAACTTCCAAAAAATCAATGTGGATTATACGCAATTTCTACTCTATGCAGAGGAAGGCAAGGCAAGAGTTATGGGTAAAAATTGCATAGAAATGCGTCCTTACTCTTATGTGCCAACACAATACATTGAAGCAGGAACTAAGGTGCTCGTGCGTGTCAATATCAATGCTTCCAATGAAGCCTTTATTTTTAGTGAAAAAGGTGAGTTTATCTGCAAGGCTTATGATAGGAAAGCAAATCCTCTCACACAAGAGCAGCTTAAAACAATTAGTAAAGAATATAAAAGCGCAATTAAGCGCATAAGAGACTTGCAAAAAGACGCAACGCATTCCGAGTTTATCCGCAGAAATGCAAGATTAGAAGCGGAGAGCTTGAAGCAAAAAGAAAGAGAAGCGTTGCGTAATGGTGTGGAAAACCTTGTGGATTCTAAAGCACAAAAATCCCTTAAAACACAAGTCAAAGAGGCAATCTTAAATAGACAAATAGAGAAAAATGCAGAGGATAATTGGGAATTGCCAATGGATACAAACAACAATGCAGAAAGGATAGATGATTGGGATATTTTGCAAAAACTAGCACTTTAAAGGTCTTTTAAAGGGTTTTTAAAACTTTTTAAAAGGCTTTTAAAGCCTAAACCCAAACAAGCAAGAAACTTGCTTGAGTAAAGGAAATTTAATGAGAGAACAAATTATAGCATATCTAAAAGAGCAAAGAGAAAAAGATGCAAATTTTTCTCAAAGCAAATTAGAGTTGAAGCTTGGAATCAGAAAGACTTACCTTAGTCAATATCTTAACAATCCAGACTTCAAATATGCCGCAGGCGTGGAGGAGAAGTTTGCAATTTTTCTTAAAGAAGTCGCGGAGAAAGCACAGGTTAAAAGCAAGATTCAAGGCTTAAACAACTTAGATTTTATAGAAACAAGTGATGTGAAACGCATCTTTTCAAGATTGCTTCTTGCAAGTATGCAAGGAGATAGAATCTCTGTGATTTTAGGCGCAAGTGGCACAGGCAAAACAAGAATCGCAAAAGAGTATTGCAAGAGCCATTTAGAAGCAATCTTTATAGAGGCAACGCCTGATATGAATGCCAAAGACATTCTAAAAAAGCTTTGTGAGGAGCTAAATCTAGGAGAGTTTAAAAGCAATCATAGCGGAATCTTAAAGGTGTCAAATGAGCTTAAGAAATGTGGAAAATATATCATCGTAGATGAGGCAGAACACTTAAAGTGGAGAGTATTAGAAACCCTAAGACGCATTATGGACTTCTCCAAACAACCACTCATCTTAGTAGGCACACATTGGCTTGCAGATTCTCTAAGCAGTGGCAGACTTGGAAGCAAAAGAGAGCAAGAGTTAGCACAACTAAGGAATCGCTGCTTAGGGAGATATGAATTAAAGGGTTTGCAAAAAGAGGAATACATTGAGATTTGCAAAGTAAGTGGAATCCCAACCAATTGTGCTTGGAAACTATGGGAGCTAGGCTGTGGAAACTTTAGACAAAGTGAGGGAGTGCTAAGGCTCACCCTTGCGAGAGTTTCTCTAAGTGGCAAAGAAAGTGCGACTTTAGAGGATTTAGAATCCACTAAGGCAATGATGTATCTATGAATTGTGTTATCGCTTCGGCTTTTAAACGATTCCACAAAACAAGTGATTTGGGATAGCAAATGACTTTTAGAGAGATTGGGAGGGAACTTGGGATAAGTGTGCAACGCGTTCATAAAATCTATAAGTGTGCGCTTAAGAAACTCTCCCACCCACGCAATAAGGATAAATGGCGAAAAATCCTAGAGACAATCGCTGAAATGGAAAAAGAAAAAGCCAAAAGTGATTCCAATACTTTAGATTAAAAAGAAGTCTAAAGTCTTGGGGACACAAACCCAAAAAAGTTGTGAATAAAGTTTAAAAATTCACAAATATTACGCCTAAACTTTAAGAAATATCTTAGGCAAGTAGGAAACCTGAAACTTAACAAGCAGTTTCTTCCTAATTGCCACGATATTTTCTTGAAGTTTAGGCTTACAAAGGAGAGCAATGCAAAACCAAATGATTGCAGGAAAGAAATGTGATTACTCTAAGCGTTTCTTTTATGTCAAAGGAGAATATATCTACTCTAAAAGCACGCATAGAATCGTAGATATAAGGAAACGCTAATGAGCCTAAGAATCATTAAAAAGGCAAAGGTAAAAATAGCGGTGGCTACAAGATATGGATTTGTAGCTTGGGATTATCAATTTAAAATTTGGTTAAAAGGAGAATAAATGGAAATTCAAAACTATGAAAATGTAAATGCAGCACTAAAGAGAATCGCAGAACTTAGTGTAGGGATTGAAAGAATCAATGGAGAAGTTACACTAGAGTGTAACAGAATCAAGGAATCAAGAAGTAGCGAAATTGAAAAGCTCTCCAATGAAAAAAAGTATTTGGAGCAGTGTATTACAAGCTTTTGTGAGGAGAATAAAGCAGACTTTGCAGAAAAAAGAAGCAAGGATTTTACCTTTGGCACGATTGGTTATCGCCTTGTGAAGTCTGTCTCACTTCCTAGAGTAAGAGAAAAGATAGACAAACTCCTCTTAGCACTTAAAAGTTATGGTTGCTCTGATTGCATTAAGTATGAAGAGAGTATTGACAAAGACGCAGTGTGTGAGCTAGAGGATTCTACCTTAGTCAAGCTAGGGCTTAAAAGAGTAGTCAAAGATAACTTTAGAATCGTGCCTAAGATTGAAAGCTTGGAGAATGCACAATGAAACTAAAGGCATTATCCCTTGCTTTAGCACAAACGCTTTTGCCTACTTTCTCTAAAGAGCAAACACAAACCAAGAGAGGCAATCCCACAACAAGAAGCCAAACAAGCACGATTAGCAAAAATAAGAGAAAAAGACGCACGAAGCATAAAAAGGCAATCAAGAAACAAAAAGCAAAAGGCAAGAAATAATCTTGCCTTACCTTGCAAGAAGTCTTTACTTTAAGACTTCTTGGAGGGTAATCCCTCAATGCAAAGCATTTTAAAAGCTCACAAGCAAGAGTAGGAAACCTAGCTTTGATAAACAAAACTTTCCTAATTGCCTGTTCGCTCTTAAAAACACTTTGCATTCATTTCAACACAAAGGATAGAAAATGAGTCGCGTAAATGCTGAAATTGTAAGCGAAGAGATGGATTCTTTTTGTGAAGCGTTAAAAGGTTTAGGGAATGGAGCTTTTTTAGGTGAAGCCATTGCGAATTTGAAAAAAGCAATGGAAGTTGTGAGCTTTGAGGGAAAGAACGCAAGTATCACCCTAAAGCTCACTATTAAGCCTAGTGATGTAGAGAACACGATTAATATTATCGGCACAAACTCTGTTTGCTTACCTAAACCACAAATCAAAAGTGCATTCTATGTGAGTGAGCAAATGCTACCCACACGCACACAACCCAAACAAATCGTAATGAGGAGAGGATAATGGAAAAAGAAAGAGTTTTAAATACAATCATTCCAAGCACGGAAATCAATGGATTGCACTTTGTGCATAAAGATTATTCTTTGAGTGAGGATACTTTAAAAGAGCCACTCAATAATCGTGGCTTTAATCTAAAAGTAGATGATAAGGAAAGTTTTGTTGCGCTAGTGCAAGAATACAAGCAAGAGAATTCTAAGATTTTCTATAACTTTAACAAAGTCAGTGCGTTTTTAGATTTTCATACCAAAGAATCCCAATGCTTCAATAAAAGAATTGTGGAACTAGAATTAGAAAATCACCCTTTTTATCAAGCATTCTTAGGCAATCTCAATCAACCTTTAAATCAAAGAGATTTTGTAGCCTTTTTGAAAAGCTTTTATATCTTTTTAACAGAGGGAAAAAATACAATGAATGGATTAGACTTGATAGATTTAAGCACGCATTTAAGTGCTTCTAGCAAGATTGATTCTGTGCAAAAGCACACAAGCTCTTCCTTTTGTCTTTCTACCACTATTAAGAGTGGAGCAAAAGAGGAAGTAGAGATTCCTAGCAAACTCACCTTTACTTTTCAAATGCTAAAGGCAAGCCTCAAAAGCATTACCTTAGAAATTGAACTCTTTATCGCACTCAAAGAAAACAGCTTTGAGATTCGCCTTGTAAGCTATGATAGAGAAATCAGAGAAGAAAAAGTGTTAAAAGAGTTTATTGAGGAGCTAAAGAGTGAGATTGCCTTGCCTTGCTTTAGGGTGAGATAAAGGAGAACAAATGGGAAAAACTAGAATCAAAGACAAAGAACATTTAGAGCAGATTTTTAAACAATATGCAGAGACAGAGGATTTGGAGTTTTGTCCTGATTTAGAGTTGGAGGGAAATTCGGGATTAATCCTTAAAGATTTAATGGAGACTTGCGAGGTTATTGGCTATGAAAATTTACTCTTAGAGGATAGCTTTGTGGAGAATCCAAAAGATTTTTGCGACACCTTTTACATTGACTTAATCGGCATCAAAGGCTTTAGGTTTGGATTAGGAGTTGAATGGATATGGTTTTTTGGAGGCAAAAAACCTGATGAATTGAACTTTGAGAATGATGGAACTCTAAGGGTTTGGTTTGATTAAAGCTTGAATAGAGCCTACCGCTTTGGTAGGCTTGATTGAAGTTTTAATAAAGGAGTGAAAATGACAAAGAGAGATTATGAGTTTGCAAGTGAGGAGTTTCATAAGTTTTCTAATACGCTTTATGAAATTAAAGAAAAAGCTTCTTGGTATTGGGAGGAGACTTATGATGACGACACTTTAAGGGAAATGCTAAGAGTTTTTGAAGAGAGCGCAACAAAGATTTATAATCTCTCCAATAAAATAGAAAGCTACGCAAGAATAATATTTTACAAAAGGAAAATAAATGAAGCTTAAAGACATTGATTTTAGGGTGTGGAGCAAATTAGAAAATGGGTATATTGAATATCCTGCTTTAGCTAAATTAGGTTCTGTTTTACCTGCTAAGGTTCATTGTGCCGATAGAGCGATTCCTTTTATTAAATTTGATGAAAGAGATGATGAAAAAGAAGTTGAATTTTGGACAGGGTATAGAGATTTAAATAATGCAAAGATTTATGAAGGAGATATTCTTAGATATTATAGAGAAAGCGAATATAAACCTTTTGTGGATTATTGTGTTGTATGCGTAAATTATAAAGTAGATTTTAAGACTATCAAGAAAAACGAAGCAGGATTTTTAACAGAGATTAAACAAGAAGCAATTTATTTAAATTCCGAAATTATCGGCAATATCCACGAAAGTAAAGATTTGTAAAATGGAATCCAATGTATGGGTAGGGATTGAAAAGCGCAAGGCTTTAAGGAAATTAGTCTTGGATAGTATTCCTGCGCGTTTATCTCCTTTAATTGCTCGTGTTGCCTTAAGAGAAGTTGGAGATAAGGCTGCTTGTGTCATTGTCTTTAAGCATAACCTAGCTTTAGCGGAATGGAATCACACGCAATCCCAAACACTAGAGAGAATGCGCGAACTCTATAAAGAGCGCAATTTAAAACAAGTCGTGGTGTTTAATGCTGTAAAAGCAGAGGCAGAGTTTAAGCCAATTCAAAAAGAGAATACAAGGCAAGAAACTTTAGTATTCAAAGAGCAATCTAGTGGAAACTTCACAATCCATTGTCAAGATGAAAATTTAAGAAAGATTTTTTTAGAAATTCAAGAAAGCATAAAAAATAATCTAGCAAGAGAAAGGGGAGAAAGCTTTGAATAATGCATTTTTGAAAAAACATTTGATTAAAGTGATTCATACGCTAAAGAGCGAGAATGGCATTAGTGAGGAATGTTATCGTGGAATCCTAAGCGATATGTTTGGTGTAGAGAGCTGTAAAGAGCTAGATGAAAAAGAGCTTTACCAATTAGCCCAGAGATTTGGTTATGCTGTGCCTTTTAATGTGCTTTTAAAATCCGAGTTTTGCAAGAGCGGTAAAGCCACAAAAGCACAAATTGCTATGATTAAAGGCTTGTATTTCAAGGTTGCAGAAGTGAAGAATGAGCTAGGATTAAGAAATTTTATTGATAGAATCATTGGCAAACGTCCTTTATATCTTAATACCTTAGAGATTAAAGAAGCCCAAAAGGTAATTATTGCGTTAAAGGAGTGGCAAAGAGCAAGAAAGGGGGATAAAAATTGATACAAATTTGTTAAAATTCCATTAGTAAGGAGTTTTAATGGAATCCCCAATTACCAATTCAGATATTTTCTTTCATCTTTACGAGCAAATCAAAGGTGGTGCAACTCTAAAGCAAGTCTTACAAGATTTTGGTGGGGCAAATATTTATATTCCAAGCTATAAGAGTGTGCAAAGAGATGAGGATATTTGGGAAGATTATCAAAATCTCTTAAACAAACATTTCCCTAAAAAGCATATTATGCTAAGTCTCCAACAAAAATATGACTTGAGTGAGCAACACCTCTATAAGATTCTTAAAGGCAAGAGACAGCCGAGCTTGTTTTAGGTTTAAACTTAAACATCCTTACTCTTGTTCTTTTACAAAATCCCTAAAAGCTTTTTCTTTTTCACTCATTGGATATTGTTTATCCCAAGCTTCCATAAGTTTTCTTTCTTGGTCGGAGAGTCTTACATTATAAGTCTTACTCATATAAAGATAGCTTCTTGCAATCCAACCCTTAGAATAATTTGCAGGGTAGAATCTCTTGCCTTTAAAATCTGTAAAGACTTTGCAATTCCCATATTGTGTAAATTGCATATCCTTTGTAGATTCTGCGTATCTGTAATTACTTCTATCTCCATTAATTTCACCAATGGCTGGAGCTAGATTCTGCAAATCTCCCTCCATTTTCTTAAAGGTTGCATCGTTTTGGCATTCTTTTCTGCCACCCTTTCTCCAACAAGGTAAATGTTGTCCAAAGTTATGCGCAGGCATAATATGTTCCCACTCAACCCTTTTGGCTCTTTGATTAACTTTGCCTTTCTTTGTTTTAGCATTTCTTGGAGTATAGGCTTCACTAGGCACAATCTCAAAACGATTTTTAACCCACTTAAAAGGAGCGTTACAATAGAAGTCGGTTTGATAGCTAGGATTGTCTTTGTAAAAAGAAGTGAGTAGCTTCTTCGCTGTATTGAAATCCTGCTCTGCAAAGAGAATTTGTGCTAAAAATAGAAATGTAACTAAAGCTGTTCTCATTTTATTCTCCACATTTGCAAGTTGGACTTAAAGTATCATCGCAGCACTTTACTCTTTTACCCTCACAGCCACATACCCCGCCGTGCCTAGAGCAACAACCTCTCCGATTCACATCGGTAATATTTGCAACACAGATTTCTTTTTGTGGATAAGGGCTTATTTTTACCAAGTTTTCCTTAGTTTCTTTGGGAGAGTCTATTGCATTTGCGCTTAATAATGCAGAGAACAATAAAGTAACAATGGTTATTTTTAGCATACCAATCCTTATTCATTGATTTTTAAAATCATAACTTTTTATTTCTTAACTTACACCACAGCACACACTAAGCTATGGAGAGTTAATGTTCTATCAATCAAAAACAAGGAGACACAATGATTTTAGAAATCATACACAAAAAGGGAAAATTGTTTTTATCTTTAGCAATCAATCAACATTCAGAGATTGGATTTCTAGCAAATCAAGAGGGTATTAAAATTTCTTGCAATAATCTTGAATACGAGATTAATGTCAAAGAAAGCTTTAATGTTTTAGTCAATGCAGTTTGTAGAGTAAGAGAAAGAATTTATGAGGCTTTAGAGGATAAAAATGTTTCTTTGGTAATGGATTTAGAGAAAATGATTGAGGATGTGGCTAGAGAAATGAAAGATTGATTTTAGTTCTAAAGCTTATTGAATGCCATAGCTTAGTTTGTAAGATGTGGCTTGTCTTTATGTTATCACATTTAATTATTCTTTCTTTTTTGATTAAAAGGAGCAGTTTAATTTGTGCTAATTTCTGCTTCCTAAAACGATAAAGTAATGATAATATTTACAGAAAGTTACAATTTAAAATTATTATAATCTTAAATTTTATACAATTTCAGCCATTTTTTACTGAAAAATCGAAAGAATACAAA
>NZ_JAIEFA010000030.1 GCF_029067145.1 Helicobacter sp.
CCCCCCCCCCCCCCCCCCACCCCCCCCCCCCCCCCACCACCCCCCCCCCCCCCCCCCCCCCCCCCCCTTCTCACCTTTATCCGCAAAGTGCGTAAGTTAAAAGAGAAACACAAGAAAAGAGTTAAGATTCCATAGTAAGGTTATGGATTGCTATGAATCCACAAGTGGAATCTTGCAAGGACGAGACAACGAATCCCACGCTATCCCACATAAATAAGCGAGTTTAAAGCTTCTCGCAGTAGTCTTTGATTCTTTGGATTCCTTTTTCAATGCTGTTTAAATCTGTGGCAAAGGAGAATCTAAAATAGCCGTCCATTCCAAAGCCAATCCCTGGAACGACAGCCACACCAGCATATTCTAACAAGTTTTTGCAAAACTGCATTGAATCTTTAGAAATCTCTGCACAATGGACAAAAAGATAGAATGCTCCATCGGGTTTGCTGACTTTTAAGCCCTTAATGGCATTTAGTTTTTCGTAGGCAAAATCTCTCCGCTCTTTGAAGGCTTGAAGCATTATCTTAATTTCTTTGTCTGCACTACCATTTAGCCCAGCAATTGCGGCTTTTTGCGTGATAGAATTGATATTGGAGATAGATTGACCTTGTAATGTATTAATAAGTTTGCAAAGTTTTTGGTCTTTGCTGGCTACATAGCCCATTCGCCAACCTGTCATTGCGACTGCCTTGCTAAGTCCATTAATGGTAATTGTGCGTTCAAGCATATCTTGACTAAGACTAGCAGGCGAAACAAAAGTGCCATCATAAACCAATTTTTCATAGATTTCATCACTAAGCAGCCAAATATTTGTATCTTTTAAGACGGAAGCAATCTCTTCTAGCTCTGATTTAGAATACACCATTCCTGTGGGATTGGAAGGTGTTGTGAGGACAAGCATTTTTGTTTTGGGAGTGATAGCGGCTTGAAGTTGCTCTTTGGTAATTTTGAAATTATTGTCTTGTGTGGTTTGGATAAAAATATTTTTACCATTACTAAAAGTAACAAGTTCGGGATAGGTTACCCAATAGGGGCAAGGAATAATCACTTCATCATCCTTTTCAATGAGAGCTTGAAAGACATTAAAAAGGGAATGTTTAGCACCACAATTCACGACGATTTCTTTTGTGGAGTATTCTATATGGTTATCTCGTTTGAGTTTTTCGCTGATTGCACTTAAGAGTTCAGGGATTCCAGCGACTGCAGTATATTTGGTAAAACCCTTATTGATTGCTTGAATCGCCGCGTCTTTAACGACTTGGGGGGTGTCAAAATCTGGCTCACCCGCAGAAAAAGAGAGAATGTCTTTTCCTTGTGATTTTAGTTCTCGGGCAAGTGTGCTAATTGCAAGAGTGATAGATTCTGATAGAGCAGTGATTCTGCTTGCATAATGTGCCTGCATAGTAAGTCCTTTTAGTAGGTAGATTGAAACGCAATAATAATCTTAATTTATTGAAAATTTTATAAAAGTTAAGAGAATTGTTTAACTTTTGTAGGCTTAGAATTTCTTTGTATTTTTTGGTTACAGATTCTACTAAATTTCATACTTATGCTATAGAAATTTAAAAGTATTTAGCATTAAAGACTAATTAATATTTAGTCTAATAGACTAAGATTTAATGAATTTTCTTACTTAATGTATTGACAAAGTAAAGTTTTTGCATTATAATTTCGCCGTTTTTAAAAAATATTTAATTTTTGGAGGTAATTCTTATGAATTTCAGACCACTTGGAGAAAGAGTTCTAGTAGAAAGACTAGAAGAAGACACAAAAACTGCTTCAGGAATTATTATCCCTGATAATGCAAAAGAAAAACCACTTGAGGGAATCATTCAAGCAATTGGTAGCGAAGTTAAAGATGTAAAAGTAGGTGATAAAGTTGTTTTTGGAAAATATTCTGGCACTGAAGTGAAACTAGAGGGAAAAGAATATTTGATTTTAAAACTTGAAGATATTTTAGGCGTGAGAGCTTAAAAGAAAATATATAATATTTAAGGAGATAGAAATGGCAAGTAAAGAAATTAATTTTTCAGACAATGCAAGAAATAGATTATATGAGGGTGTAAAACAGCTAAACGACGCTGTAAAAGTAACAATGGGACCAAGAGGACGCAATGTGTTGATTCAAAAAAGCTTTGGTGCGCCAAGTATCACAAAAGATGGTGTTTCAGTAGCAAAAGAAATTGAATTAGCAGACCCTATTGCAAATATGGGAGCACAACTTGTAAAAGAAGTTGCAAGTAAAACTGCAGACGCAGCAGGTGATGGCACAACTACGGCAACGGTTCTTGCTTATAGTATTTTCAAAGAGGGTTTGAGAAACATTACCGCAGGTGCGAATCCTGTGCAAGTAAAACGCGGAATGGATAAAGCAGCAGAGGCAATCACAGAGGAACTTAAGAAAATCGCTAAACCTGTTGCAGGGAAAAAAGAAATTGCACAAGTTGCAACAATTTCTGCAAATTCTGATTCCAAAGTAGGCGAACTCATTGCGGAAGCTATGGAAAAAGTTGGCAAAGATGGCGTTATCACCGTGGAAGAAGCAAAAGGAATCAATGATGAATTAAGCGTGGTTGAGGGTATGCAGTTTGATAGAGGTTATCTTAGCCCTTATTTTGTAACCAATAGCGATAAAATGGAAGCAGAGTTAGAGCACCCTTATATTTTATTGACAGACAAAAAAATTACTTCTATGAAAGACATTTTGCCGCTTTTGGAATCCACAATGAAAAGCGGTAAGCCTTTACTTATCATTGCAGAGGACATTGAGGGAGAAGCTTTGACGACTTTAGTTGTGAATAAATTGCGTGGCGTATTGAATGTTGCTGCAGTCAAAGCTCCCGGATTTGGCGATAGAAGAAAAGAAATGCTAAAAGACATTGCAACTTTAACAGGCGGTGAAGTGATTAGTGAGGAACTAGGTAAAACGCTAGAGGCTGCGACAATCGCGGATTTGGGACAAGCAGCTAGAATCGTGATTGATAAAGACAATACAACAATTGTAGATGGTGCAGGTCAAAAAGACGCTGTGAATGCTAGAATTGCACAGATTAAGACGCAAATCCAAAGCACTACAAGTGATTATGATAGAGAAAAACTACAAGAAAGACTTGCAAAACTTAGCGGCGGTGTAGCTGTGATTAAAGTAGGTGCGGCAAGCGAAGTAGAAATGAAAGAGAAAAAAGACCGCGTTGATGATGCGTTAAGTGCAACAAAAGCAGCGGTTGAAGAGGGTATTATTATCGGTGGTGGTGCAGCACTTGTGCGCGCAGCAGCGAAAGTTAGCCTAAAACTAGAGGGCGATGAAAAAATCGGCTATGAAATCATTAAACGCGCAATTTCTGCTCCGATTAAACAAATCGCAACCAATGCAGGCTTTGACGATGGTGTCGTGGTGAATAATGTAGAAAAAGATTCTAATGTAAATCACGGCTTTGACGCTTCCAATGGTACTTATGTGGATATGTTTGAAGCTGGAATCATTGACCCGCTAAAAGTTGCAAGAATCGCACTTCAAAACGCAGTTTCTGTTTCTAGCCTATTGCTTACAACGGAAGCCACAGTGCATGAAATCAAAGAGGATAAACCAGCAATGCCAGATATGAGTGGTATGGGCGGAATGGGAGGTATGGGCGGAATGATGTAATTCTGTCTCCTTTTTTGCAATGACAAACCTTTGCGTCATTGCAAATCCCCTTTAAGACACAAATTTCTTCATATTTTAATTAATGCAAAGATAACGAAACAATCTACAACAGAATCTCATTTTAATTTATTGCAATTTTTTTAAGTTTTTGGTATTTTATGTTTATCTAAGCTCAGATTATGTGGGAGGAGGACGGGATTTATTGTAATAGCTTTTTAAAAACTATACAATATACCCTTTGAATACAAATGGATATAAATAAGGAATAAAAATGGTATGGAAAGATGAGGATTTATCGGAAGTAAGTCAAGCAATAGAATCACAAGAAAATGTGTTATTTATGGATTTGCAGCAAGAATACTTAGTAGAATCTCTTAGGATTTTTTATGCCAAAGATTCTTTGGCTCTAGCAGCCAAAAACAAAGAATCTTTAAGTGTAGAAACTTCTTGTGATGGCAAGATTTGGGAAAAGTTAAGTGGCGAATTATTAGATAGTATAGAAATATCTGATTTCTTGGAGATCCCGATTTATCAAGCCCTTAATGCGCGTTATATAAAAATATCCCACCAGCCGATACCATTAGATTTTAAGGTTTTTATTCGTAAATTTCCGGGAATGTTTATAGCTAATGGTCAAGCAGGTTGGGGCGATAGAATGATTGCGATTCTAAATTGTATGGCTATGGCAAAATACACAGGATTTAAATGGGGGACATTGTGGCGATACAGAAAAGGCTCAAACTTCAATCAAACCGGAATCAATGTGATTAATATTGAAAGTGTGGAGGAGATTTTTGCCCCCAAATTTATTGCAAAATATGTGTATGTAGGAAAGATTCCATATAATGATATTTATGGCACGAAGCCGGGCGTGAAATCTTTAGACGACTTTTTGCAAAAGCCTTATCAACGCTCTTGGGGGCATTATTTTTATCATCCCGTATTAAGCTATGAGGGATTGCCAAAGGATTATGCAAAAGATTATCCAAGTTTTTGGAGCAAGATTATCTTTAGTGAAAAAATCCAAACCCTCTTGCAAGAGGTAGCACAAAATGCAGAGAATCTCAAAAACAAGATAGGCAGGGAGTATTTCTCTATACATATACGCAGCGGGGATATTGTGTATAATCCTTGTGGCGTGTTTTGGTTTGACAAATACACGCCCGCAGAAATTGCTATGGAACTGATAGAGCAGGCGATACAAAAATCTCAAGCCATTTTGCTTTTTGGCGAGGATAGTCAGGAAATAGAGGCTTTGGTGGAATATTATGGGAGGAATTATCCCTACATTTATAATTCTAAGGAGTTTCTAGGTAAAAACTTGGAGAATGAGACGCAAATCGCACTCCAAGAGATTATTTTAATGTCGCATTCTTGCGAAATTTACACTAATGGCGGAAGCGGTTTTGCAAGGCTTGCATGTCTTATAGGCTTGGGACGCGAACCACAAGGTTGGTCAAACATCTTTAGCAAAGAGGAGCAGTATAAAATCTTAAAGAAAAATGCCAATAAGATTCTATTTAAGCCCTTGCAAAACTCTTATAGCAGAATGTTGCTTGCCGCATTGCATTTGGAGCTTTTCCCGCAAGATTTGGAATCCCTGCTTAGAATCGTGAAAGAAGCAATTGTTTATAATGATAAAGTTGCAGTCTATCATTTTTTTGAAATTGTGATTTTGCTTGCTTCGGAGAAAGAATCGGAAGCAGAAGCAAAGGCAAAAATACTTGTTGAATCCTTTGAAGTAAATACGATTTTTACGCGTGGGGCTGTTGGTTCTTTTTTTGTTCGCAATTTTATAGCTCATTTTGTTTTTAGGCAGTATGAAAAGTTTTTCTCTTTGCAAAAGACAAGTATATATTTGAATTTTTTAGCTTCCAAGCTTTTTGGGATTGAGTTTGCATGGAGAGCGCAGAGTGCAGATTCCAAAAATCCTACTTTTAAAGGACATTATCTCTCACTTATAAAATCTATACCCCAACAAATCCCACTTCAGCAAAACACCCTAACAGGTGCTACTGCTCGTCTCCAATCCCACTTAGCCTACAAATTAGGCAATGCAATGATTCTAAACTCCAAAAGCTTATGGGGAATGATACGCTTACCCTATGTGTTAAGCTATATTAAAGAATCCCACAGAATAGAACAGCAACAATATCAAGAAAAAATCAAAAAGAATCCAGAATTAAAACTTCCTCCTTTGGAATTCTAT
>NZ_JAIEFA010000031.1 GCF_029067145.1 Helicobacter sp.
ATTTTTTTTTTGTACATTTACAAAAAAAAAAACTTAAAAAAACCCCCAACAAAAAAAAAAAAAGCCACCAAGCCAAAAAAACCACCACAAACCCCCCCAAAAAATCCCTTTAAAAGCCCCCCCCCCCCGCACACTTATGAATGGACAAGATTGAAAAAGAGTTAGAATCATTACAGCCAAAAGTGGTAAAAATGCGGCAGAAATAAGCCTCAAATCACTAACGATTCCTAAACAAAAAAGCAAAAGAGTATCTTTGGGATTCTTAAGACTTAATTCTAAACCCAAAAACTCCAAACCCATCACCACGCGCGCAAAAGAAAAGAGCAGCAAAAAAATAAAAGTAAAGCTCAAAATCTGCAAGACAACAAACCGCATAAAACTCCTTTTTTTGTAAGATTAAAACTTATAGTATAGCATATTGACTTTGATAAAATATTGACAATTAAAGTTTTAAAAAGTATAATTGCGCTTCTTTATTTTAGTCGGGGCGTAGCGCAGTCTGGTTAGCGCACTTGGTTTGGGACCAAGGGGTCGAAGGTTCGAATCCTTTCGCCCCGACCATTTTCCTAATCTTATGGTGGGCGTAGCTCAGTCGGTTAGAGCATCAGATTGTGGTCCTGAGGGTCGTGGGTTCGATTCCCATCGCCCACCCCATTGAAAACCTTTCACTATTTTCAAATCTCATTTTTTCGTTATCCTGATGTTATCCAAAAAGTGTGATAAATTTAGTATAATATCCCAATATTTTTCAAAAAGGTTCATTGATGAAAACAATATGGATTCCTCTTTTATGCATCTTAACATTCAGTGGTTGTGTTACAACAACAATGCAAACAAAAGCGACAATGTCGCAAAGTATTTTTATAGACCCTGTTGCAAAGTCTAAACAAACGATTTTTGTCGCACTGCGTAATACAAGCGGGCAAGAAATTAACTTAGAATCTAAAGTTTTACAAAAACTACAAAGCAAGGGTTATATTGTCGTAGATGACCCAGAACTTGCAAATTTTATCTTGCAAGCCAATGTGCTTTATTGTGATATTAAGCAAGAAAATAATGCAGTAGGTGCTGGCGTCTTAGGAGGTGCTGTGGGTGCTGGCGTGGGTGGATATAATCACAACTCCGCGACTGGAACGGTGGTTGGGGGATTAGCAGGTGCGGCTGCAGGTGCGATTCTAGGAAAACTCACAGAAGATACGATTTTCCAAATGCAAGTAGATATTAATGTGCGCCAAAGGATTGAAGGAGGCACAATCAATTATAATGCAACAGATAGCGGACAAGCGAGCGTGCGAGATGGACAGCGAGCAGGTTTCCTTAATAGCTTTGGTGGAAATGTCGCTAGCACACAAGGCGGTGGCAAGCTTAATGCCAATCAAGTCCAATATAGCGGACAAACTTACACCGGCAATTATTCTGAAAAATCCACCACACTTTTTGCAGAAGCAACAAAGCTAAACCTCACTTTGCAAGAGGCAATTCCTGTCTTAGAAGACAAAATCTCTACGCAAATTTCAGGGATTTTCTAGGGAAAATTTGACGCCCTTAAGATTCTACAATTGCCCAAAAAGCCTTGCGGTGTTTTGGTTGATTTCTTTTACCAAAGCTTCTTTGGGTAGATTTAGAATCTCACTCATTTTTTCTAATACCAAAGGAATGAAGCTTGGCTCATTGCGCTCTCCTCTGTGAGGGTGAGGCGTAAGATAGGGCGCGTCTGTCTCAAGTACAAGCGCATTAAGCGGAATCTTAGGCAACACTTCTACGAGTTTTCTTGCGTTTTTAAAGGTTAAAACACCCCCGATTCCATAATAAAAATTAAATTTCGCTAGGGACAAAAGTTGAAAATCCGCATTAAAACAATGCAAGATTCCACCTTGTAATTGTGGCGCATAAGCTTGCAGAATCTCCAAACTATCCAACGAAGCGTCCCTAATATGCACAATCAAAGGTTTTTGCGATTCTATGGCAAGGTGGATTTGCGCGAGGAAAACCTCTTTTTGCTTTTGTTTTACCTCTGCTTCAGATTCCACACCAAAATCTACAAGATTATTTTCCATTCTATAATAATCCAACCCGCATTCTCCTACTGCCACGCATTTAGAATCGCTTAAAAATTCTTTGATATAACTTTCATCATACAAATGCGCCAAATCCGGATGCACACCGCTTGCAAAATAAACCTCTGCATAAGTGTGGGCTAACTCTTGCGCTCTCTTTAAGTCTCTAGGGTCAGCGGCAGGGATAATAAAACGCGTGATTCCAGCCTTTTTGGCGCGCTCTAGCACCAAAGGGAAATCCTCTATAAATCGCTTATCGTCTAAATGGCAATGCGTATCACAAAGCTGCATATTGCTCCTTTTATGTTACAATTTGCAAATTTTAATGCAATTTTACTTAAAGGTTGGAAATGTTCACAGGACTTGTGCGGGAGTTTGGCAAAGTGGAATCCTTGCAGGGTGCAACGCTTACAATCAACGCAAAATACAAGCCAAAAATTGGGGATTCCATTGCTGTAAATGGTGCTTGTCTCACAACAATTCAAATCTTGGATAAGGGCTTTGTGCTAGAGCTTAGCGAGGAGACGCAAAAGCACATTGCGTTAGAAAGCTATAAAGGCTCCGTGCATATTGAGCCTGCTATGCGCTTAAGCGATAGGCTAGATGGACATCTTGTGCAAGGGCATATTGATGGAATCGGGGAAATTACAAAAATAGAATCCCACAAAATCGGCACAGACTTTTTTATCCGCACAACACCCGAAGTGCTTGCTCTGTGTGTGCCAAAGGGAAGCATTGCGATTCAAGGCATTAGTTTAACAATTAATGAAATCCTGCAAGATTCCTTGCGTTTGACGATTATCCCGCATACCTTTGATTCCACGCTTTTTAAAAATTATAAAGTCGGAATGCGCGTCAATATAGAAACCGACTGCCTTGCGCGTATGGTGTGGCATTTTTTGCATACAAATTCCAAAACAAAAGATTCCAATACCTCCCAAAGCCTAAGCTGGGAAGCAGTAGATAGAATCTTGGGAAGCTACTAATGCCACCGCCACTTAATCAAAAAGCAGTCGCACTTGCCTATGAGCAAAACAAACAACGTGCGCCTAAAGTTATCGCTAAAGGCGAGGGATTCCTTGCACAAAGAATCATTGAAAAGGCGAAGGAATACGAAATTCCCTTGTTTCAAAGCAAGGCTCTTGTGGATTCGCTGATTAACCTAGAATTAGACGAGGAGATTCCGCCTCAACTCTATAAAGCAGTCGTGGAAGTGTTTATTTGGCTCTACAAAACCGAAAGCAAAGCACAAATGAGCAATAAAAAGTGAGAATGAATAAAACACTTGGCAAAGGATGAAATTGGGGGAAATAGAGGAGATAAACCCGCTAGAATCTATTAAGAAAAATGCACTTGCCAAAAAGTTTCTATGGATAATTTAGAACCATTTAATAAGAAAATTTATTCTTTCAATGTAGAATCTTTTAAGGGTGGAAGCAAATTCAAAAATGGGGATACACTATTAGCAAGGATTACACCTTGTTTAGAAAATGGCAAAACCGCCTTTGTTGATTTTTTAGAAAACAACGAAATTGCTTTTGGCTCTACCGAATTTATTGTTTTAAGAGAAAAAGAAAATATAAGAGACAAACACTTTTTGTATTATTTGGCAAGAAGTGAAAAATTTAGAGAAACTGCTATCCAATCAATGACAGGAAGTTCAGGCAGATAAAGAGTGCAAATAGAGGTTATAAGGGATTATGAATTTTTGCTTCCACCCCTTGAGATACAGCGTAAAATCGCGGAGATTCTAAGTAGTTTGGACGATAAGATAGATTTGCTTCATCGCCAAAACAAAACTTTAGAATCCCTCGCCCTCACTCTATTCCGCCATACTTTTATAGAGAATCCTAAACGCAATGAGTGGCAAATCGGCAAGTTGGGGGATTATGGGAATATAATTTGCGGAAAAACTCCGCCAAAATCCCAAAAAGAATATTTTAATGGCGAGATTCCTTTCATAAAAATCTCAGATATGCACCATAACATAGTTATTGTTAAAACTGCTGATACTCTGACTCAAAAAGGCTTAGTCTTTCAATCAACAAAACCTTACCTCCTTTTAGCGTTTGTGTGAGCTATATTGCAACGGTGGGCTTAGTGTCTATGAATACACAAATTTTGCAAACAAACCAACAAATAAATTCTATTATTCCATACAAAGAACATTTTAGATATTTTTATTGTTTTATGAAAGAATCCTTTAATGAATTACAGGCTATGGCGAGCGGTGGAACAGCTACAATGAATCTTAATACAACAGAATTTTCAAAAATGCCAATTCTAAAACCTAGCGATAAAGAATTGCAAGATTTTCATTCTTGCGTAAAGATTTATTTTGATAAAATCTACAATAACTCTAAGCAGATTCAAAGTTTAGAATCTCTGCGTGATATAATACTACCAAAATTATTAAGCGGGGAAATGGAGGCGTGAGGCAAGATTCCATTGCATATTTTCCTAAAGTCCAAGATTATGAATTTGCAAGTATGGGTAAAATCCTTGCAGATTGTGCGCTTTGCTCGCAATGACAGGAAGCCAAAGCGTCTGCTATTTCGTCATTGCGAGAAGTCGTAAGACTTCGTGGCAATCTATAATCTTGCAAACAGAAATCTTTACAATGGAATCGCAAAGATTAATGGTGAGATTCTGTATTATGGATTGCTTCGGACAAGTCCTCGCAATGACAAATTGGGGCGCAATATGGAATCTCACAATGACACAATGGAATCAATATAAAAAATTTTGGAACGCCTTTTGCTTTAACTTCCACAAAAGTTTAATAAAAGGCATAAAATGCAAGGTGGATATTATAGCTCTGTTGGCGGTATGGTTACGCAGATTAACCGCTTAGATGTGATTGCAAACAATATTGCAAACGCAAATACAACCGGCTTCAAGCGCGATGATGTCGTGATTGGAGATTTTTTAAGACTTTATGAGCAGGCAAAAGACTTTTTGCCCATTGACGAACAGACAAAGGACGCAGCAAAATTCTACAACCGCTCTTTGAATCGTGTGCCACAAATCGTAGAGGAATTTACAGACCGCTCACTTGGTGGAATGATGCTGACTGATAACACTTTTGATTTCGCACTTGGGCGAGAAAATGCGTATTTTATGATTGAAACGCCCGATGGGATTCGTTACACGCGTGATGGCTCTTTTGTGCTAAACGAACAAGGCAGATTGGTCAATAAAGAAGGCTATCCTGTGCTTCCCCGCGAATATTTGGACGCTCCACAATATATAGAATTTATTGACGGATTCCAAGTAGAAGTGGATACTAATGGCAATGTTTATACAAGAGATTTGAACAATGAGGGAATTAGCGAAATGGCTTTGATGACAAATATCGGAATCGTAGCCTTTGAAAACCCAAAATATCTTAAAAAAGTGGGAGATAATCTCTATGCTTATCCAGAGGAACGCAACAACGAGCGCGAAGCACTAGAACAAAGTGGCGCAGTGCGTCAAGGGTTTTTAGAAAAAAGCAATATTAATGTTGTCTATGAAATGACCGGACTAATTGAAACAAACCGCTTAGTGGAAGCCTATTCCAAAGTGTTAAAAACACATATGGACGACTTAAACACAGAAGCCATTACAAAACTAGCAGCAAAAGCATAAAAAGGATTCCAAATGATGAGAGCACTCTATACAGCAACAACAGGTATGTTAGGACAGCAATTATTTATTGATGTTACTTCAAACAATATTTCCAATGTCAATACCTTTGGTTACCGCAAAGAAAGGGCAGAGTTTGCAGACTTGTTCCACCAAGTGATTCAATACGCAGGTTCAAGCACTTCAGAAACTACACTTAGCCCAACAGGGGTTGAAGTAGGCTTAGGTGTGCGTCCTACTTCGGTTCAAAAGCTATTTTCTCAAGGAAACTTCAAAGAAACAGAACAAAACCTTGATATTGCGATTACAGGAAATGGATTTTTTCAAATTGAACTTCCTGATGGCACGATTGCCTATACACGCGATGGTGCGTTTAAGCGCGATGATGAGGGCAATGTCGTCAATTCTCAAGGTTACTTGCTCGTGCCAAATATCACGATTCCAGATGATGCAAGAGAAATCAATATCGGGACAGACGGGACGGTAACCGTTGTGCAAGGCAACTCTACCGAAGTCAATCAACTAGGGCAGATTGAAACCGTGAATTTCATCAACCCCGCAGGTTTGCACGCACTAGGTGATAATCTTTATCTCAACACCAATGCTTCAGGAGACCCGATTGTCGGAACTCCGGGACTTAATGGCTTTGGGCTGCTAAGACAGGGATTTGTAGAAACAAGTAATGTAAAGTTGGTAGAGGAGATGACAGACTTAATTGTCGGGCAAAGAGCCTATGAAGCCAATTCTAAGTCTATCCAAACAGCAGATTCTATGCTCCAAATCGTCAATCAGCTTAAACGTAACTAATCCTCCTCATTAACACTCCTATGCGATTCCATTTGCGGAATCGCAAAAATAAAGAATAATCAAAGAGATTTTCATATAAACTTTCTAAACTCAAAAGTCAAGGAAAATTCAATGTCTCACTTTCTTTCATTTTTACAAAATAATCTTTCAAGTATTTTATTTATTTTTCTTTGCAATGCGATTCTTTTATTTTTTTGGAATTATTATTCTTATTTTTACGATTCTATCCCTTGGTTTTTAGAAAAGCTAGCCAAATCCCTTTTTAGCACAATCTTGATAGAAATCCTTTGCTTGCATCTCATCTTTTTGCTTTTCCCAAGCAATATTGCGCGCTATGTTTTGTTGTCGCTTGTGGGTTTTAGTGCGATTGCGCTTATCGTAGAGGGATTCTTGCTGTATTCTTATCGTAGCCTCATCACACCTTATGTTCTTGACGCAATCCTACAAACAAACTTCAAAGAAGCAAAAGAGTTTTTTGCTTCTTTTTTAAACCTCAAAATTTTCTTTCTCGCTTTCTTGTTCCTTTTAGCCAGCTTTGTTTATTTTAAGTTTTTTCCAACTTCGCAAACAGCCCTCAATCCTAGATTCATTCAAATTTTTTTCGCACTCTACGCACTGCTTGGCGTGATTTTCATCGCAGATATTGCAAGTCGCTACTTCAAGCATAAGTCTGAACCTTTTGCAAAGTTCAACGAAAATTCCCTCACGCAACTTTTTTATAGTCTTCATCAGTATTATGGTAGCGCAAGTTTTTATACAAGCTATAAGCAACTTGTAAGCAATTATTCTGCCTTGCGCGAATCCTATCAAGGTAAAATCTCCAAAAGCCCCGATTCTCCGCAAAATATTGTGCTAATCATCGGAGAATCCACGCAAAGAAATTTCCTTGAAGTTTATGGTTATGAGCTTCCCACCACTCCTTTTTTGAAAAATTTTGCAAATAATATGAGGGGGGGGGCAACTAGCGTTATTTAGCGACACAATCGCGTCTTTTGCGCAAACCAAACTCGCCTTACAACATTTACTGAATTTTTCCAATGCTCAAGATGCGCAATGGAATCAATCCCTAGACCTTATCAATCTTTTCTCACTTGCAGGATACAAAACCGCTGTTTTTTCTAATCAAGAAGTTGTCGGCTCGGAAGTTAATGCCTTTGCCTCCATTGCTTCTTTTGCGGATTACAAGGCAAATTTAAACAAATTTATCACGAGTTCTCGCATTGCAGAAAGCCAAATCACATACGATGGCTTTTTGTTGCCTTTTATTCAATCTGCACTAGAACAGAATCCCACCGAATCTCGCCTAGATATTATTCATTTAATGGGAACACATTTTAACTACGACAAACGTTACCCCAAAGAGTTTGCGAAGTTTAATGCTCACGACATTCATTATCCTAGTTTCGCAAATGAGCAGCAAAAAGAAATCATTGCTACTTATGCCAATGCTGTTTTGTATAATGATTATATTTTGAACGAAATTTTTAAAATCTATGCAAAGAGCGATTCTATTATTTTTTATCTTAGCGACCACGGAGAAAGTCTCTATGAGCACAAGGGTAAATTAGGGCATTTTGTAACTTCAAGATTCACTGCTGAAATACCATTTCTCACTTTAATGAGTGAAGAATTTGTCCAAAAACACAAAGAAACTGCACAAAAAATCCAAGCTGCCAAAGACAAACCTTTTGTGATTGATGATTTGATTCATCTACTCTGCGATGTTGCACAAATCCAAGTCCAAGACTATGACGCAACCAAGAATCCACTCTCGGCTGAATTTAATACAAAAAAGATAAGAATCTTTAATCAAAAAGCAGATTATGATAAAGAATTAAAAGGGGAAATCGCGCAACCAAAATAAAACAAAGAGAGCAAAGAATTGCAAAGCGGACTTAAACAATAAAGCCACCTCCTAATACTTTGTCGTCCTCATAAAGCACCAAAGCCTGCCCGCTTGCTACGCCAAAGGCTGGCTCTTGAAGATTAGCAAGCAAGATTTCTTGCTTTTTGCCTTGTGAATCCTCTTGCATTAATTGCACTCTTGCCTTTGTTTTTTGGCTTTTATAGCGAATCTTTACCTCGCATTCTAAGGCTTGTTTCTCCGCAAATATTTCCTTAGGCACAGAAAAATTGATTGCTCGCACTTGATAAGTCGCTAATTCGTCCTTTTCGCCCACGACAATCGTATTTTCCTGTGGATTAATCTTTAGCACATAATGTGGATTCAACGCACCCTTAATCGTAAAACCTTTGCGCTTACCAATCGTGTATTGCATATAACCTTTATGCGTGCCAATCTCTCTGCCCTGCGTATCTAGCACGATTCCGGGAGATTCTACATTATAATGTTTTTGTAAAATATCTATGTAGGTATTTTCTACAAAACAAATTTCCTGCGAATCCTTATAGCTCTCCAAAGTTCCAAGCCAAGGAAGTTCCTTTAGCGCAATGGGTTTAATCTCTTGCTTCCTTTTATTCCCCAAAGGAAAAAGAATGCGAGGAATCCACTCCCTCTTTAGCCCAAACAAAAAATAGCTTTGGTCTTTCGTCGCGTCTATGCCTTGAGCAATTTTGCCCTCTTTGACTTGCGCATAATGTCCTGTCGCAACATAATCACAACCTAATTGCTCTGCTAATCTAAAAGCAATTCCAAACTTTACCAAAGGATTGCACAAGGCACAAGGATTGGGCGTTTGCCCCTTAGCATAGGATTCTACAAAGTAATCATAAACGCTTTTTTTGAAAAGTTCGCGCTCGTCTATTATCGCATAATCAATACCCAAAACCTCCGCACATCGTTTGATATTTGCCTCATAGTATTGGTGCTTTGTCTCCTTATCGTGCAACTTCAAATACACGCCATATACGAGATAACCTTGCTTTTGTAGCAAATAGGCACAATAACTAGAATCTACTCCTCCACTCATTAACAACAAAACTTTTTTCATTTTTTCCTCATAAATGTTAATTTTTCGCTTAACAAAAGTTTATTATCTGTATATTTTGCCCATAGAATCTCCAATGCAAAAATCTCGCCATTACCGAGTTTGGCAAAGGGAAAACGCGCATAATAAAGATTCTTTTGCTGTAATGTTGCTTGTTTAAAAAATGCCTTGATTTGCAAACCTTGAATCCTACCAAGATTTTTAGAATCCTTTGCAATAAGGGCAGCAACTCTTGGGTTTAAAGCACAAAGTTGAATATGTTTGGAATCCTGCGCACTCTTAAAAAGTAAGCTAAGATTCGCTTCGTCAAAGGCATAATAACAGCTTGCGCTATAAACTTCTAATGTATCAGAATCTGCTTCAACGACACTCAAACTTAACAAATGATATTTTTTGATAAAATCTTTTATTTTTGGATTCATAAGATGGAATTGTAGCCAAAATTTTAGCGAAAACAAGGGAAAATCATTCAATAAATGGTAATATTTCGTATCCTAAGAAACATAAGAAGTTGCGATGAAACCAAAATATCATTTTTTTAATAATACAAAATATGCGTTGTGTGGTGTTGTGGCAATGCTAAAAAACGAAGTAGCTTTCAAAATAGAATGTCTTGTCATCATTCCCTTGCTTTTTGTTGTTTTTTATTTAGAGATTACGCTTGAAAAGCGCATTCTTTTGATTGCTGTTTTGTGGTTGATTTTTATTGCGGAATGTTTCAATTCTGCCATTGAATCCTGCGTGGATTTAATCACGCAAGAATTTCACGAAAAGGCAAAAGTTGCAAAAGATTGTGCTTCAGCGGGCGTGTTTTTCGCAATCTCTCTTGCGATTCTTACTTGGGGGCTTGTTTTGGGGGATTTATATCTTTGGTGAATCCACATTTGTGCGTGAGATTCCTTCATTTTAGGCTTTCGCATTTGCTTTTTCTCTGTCCCTGCAAGATTCCCCATTTTGTCCTTGCGAGATTCCGCAAGAAATCGTGGAAATAACCCTACATTTCCATTTCAAACTTGCTTCCTCTTAGCTTGTCTTTCTCCTCTAGTTCTGCAAATCTTATCATATTCTCCACATTTTGCATTTTATAAAGTGCATTTGCCACTAGTTCCTTGCCTTCTCCTGTCGTTAGAATAAAGGCAGAGCGACCATTTTGGAAGCTTAATTTGCGGATAAGTTCCACTCCAAGTTCTGCTAGAGAGGTAATAGAACCATTCATATTTATGTCTGCACCTATTTTGTTAAAATCTAGCTTATTCAAATCCTCTTCATCAAAGCTCATAGCCTCGCTAAACGCATTTACCCTCTCACTCCTCTCTGTTAAGTCGTTAAAATCTCCATTGCTAGTATATAGCTCATCAAGGCTTAGCTTCATAGTTCTGCCTGAATCAAACTTCAATGTGAGCATTCCATTATCCTCTAGCTTCATTCCAACAACAGAATCCACATCTCTTAGCGCACTTGCATATTTCATAGCAGTAGATGAGCTATTTAACCCATTGTAAAACTCTCTAAAATTTGCCTCGCTAAATTTCATTCCTGTGATTGCCTGAAATTCTCTGCGGATTGCTAGTTTATCAGCTTGGTCATTATTGTAATAGTCGTTATACATTTTGTTGAAGCGATTTTGTAAGCCTTCTAAATAGCCCTCTTGCTTCCCATATTTCCTATCATCTCTTCCATCATATCCGCTAAATCTAAGTCGTTCTAGCTTTAACCCACCGTTTAAATCAGTCTTAGAATATGCGAAATCTAGGGTTTTTAAGAGCTTCTCAAAGGTTAGTTTCTCTAAACGGTATTCGTCTTTATAGGTTTTTGTTAAATCTATCCAACCGCTTTCATCAGCATTTTCTGCAAACATTTTTCTAATTTGGTCTTTTTGCGTGTCATTTAACTTTTTATAGCTTTCCTCTGGGCGAAAGAGACTTGTGCCACTTTCTAAATTTCCTTTATTGTAGCCATATTTCTTGATATTCTCCTCTACATCTTTTTGTGTATTTACAAACTTCGTTAAATCAAGAGAGTTATAAACATCGCTAAATTTTAAGATAACTTCCTCGCCCTTAGAGTTGTAGCCCTTTAGCTTTAGCTTACTAAAAAACTCATCACTAGAATCTAAGAATCCATCTTGATTATCGTCTAGGTTAATGAGCTGCCCCATATACCCTATGTTTCCAACTCCATATTTATCATTATCATCATCTAAGTCTAAGAAAACCTGCATTTCTCCCACAGGCGTATTTAAGTATTGAGATTTTCCAGCGGCATTAAACATATCTCCACCACCATTTCCGCTCCATCGGTAAGCATTATCAAAAATGGTTCTGCCAAACTTATCATAAGAGATAGAGTGAGAGTAGAAGTTAGGAGTGAAGTAGTTTAGCTTGTCTCCATTTAAGCTTGAGTGCGAACTAAGCCCAAATGATTGAATGGAGCTTGAACCTAAAGCGTTTAATACCCTAGCCCTTGCGCTTTCTTGTGCTTGTCTTATTCGCTCTTGCTCCTTTGCTTCTGCGGCTTCTTTCTCTCGTTGTGGTGCTTCTTCTTGTGCTTTTTGGAGCATTTTTTGAAGTTCTGGGTTATTAAGATTTGCCACTCTAGCGTTTTCTACTTCTATTTTTGTAGGGATTGGTGTCGCAACTTTGCCTATCATTATTTTCTCCTTATTTCACTCTAAAATCCACCGCAAGGATATTACCTGTGGTATCGTCATAATAAATATCAAAATCTTTAATTGTAATAATAGATGAACCCTCGCCTATCAATCTCTATTGCAAGAGTAGCAAGAGAAATAGAATCCACACTACCGCTTGAAAAAATTAGTTTCTCTTTGGCATTATAGTTATTCATTAAGGCAAACATTTGTTGGATAGTTGGCTCATAGAACACTTCCTTGACATTGAGATAAAAGCGATTATCTCCATTTTTAATGTAATTTTGCAAACTTGCAACATTAAATCGCCTATTTTTAAGCTGTAAATCCTCTAGGGCAGCACCTGTTATAAAAGTTTTGGTAACTATCTCCTCATCACTGCCATCTTGCGCTTTCCAGCCTATTGTATAATTTTTTACACTTTGCATTGCCTGCACATACACCCATTTATTAAGTGGAATAGGTTTATTTGTAACAATGCTTTCCGTAGAATAATCTAAAGATTTTGTTGTAACTGAGAGTTTTCCAGATTCTAACACTTGGAATAAAAAATATTCTGTTCTATATCCCTCATCTTTTTTGTTTGTTTCATTTCTGTCAAATAATGTAATGGGGGGTTGTAAAATATCCGCCAAGTTTTATCCATAACCCAAAGCTATTAGTATAAGGCAAACCCCATTCAGTATATTCTGCATTAGTATTGCGCCCACCATTATAATGTACATAAGGACAAACTGTTTCTGGCTTAAAAGTTTGCGTGGCTTTATCCCAAATATGCACGACATAGTTTTTATATTGGGGGCAACATTCATTTTTGCTTTCCAAATTGGGTTCTTCGCATCTCATTTGTAACGCTTTGTCATCAATTTTAAGGTTATCCGTTTTCATTATGCCCGGACTATTCTTTGTATAAAGCACGATTAAAATAGGATTTCCCGCGCTATTATTTAATGTAATGTATGCTTCTGTATTCTCATCAAACACCAAACTACTCCAAAGGATACGCATTCCCCCCTCTTACAATTTTTGACATTTTTATCGCAGATTTTACTTCCTTTGAGAAGTTTTGTAACATTTCCTTTGCTTCTTTTCCGCTTAGGGCTTCACCAATTTGCACTTTGGGTTGCGTTTGCGCCAAGAGTAATACACTAAACGCACTAGAAAATATCAAGCCAACTAACAATTTCTTGAGCATTTACCCCTCCTTAATTTAAGATGTTCTTTATTATATCGGATTTTTTAAAGAAAAGTTAAGAGAAATTTTACATTTAAGAATGTGTTGAGTTTGGATTATAAAAAAGACTATTCTTGAGATGATTTAAAGTTGGCGACCCTTGGAAGATTTGAACTTCCGTATATGCCGTGAAAGAGCATTATCCTTGGCCACTAGATGAAAGGGTCGCGAGAATTTTAACATATTTCTGATTAACTTGTGTTAGGATATGCTAAAATTTCGTTTCATTTAACCCAAAAAAGAGAGAAAATGCCGTCCGTCCCTTATGATTTTAGCAACCAAAACACAACCCTAGTTCATATTTGTTGCAGCGTAGATAGTCATCACTTCCTAACAAGCCTCCAAAAACTTTATCCCCACAAGCATTTTTGTGGATTCTTTTATAACCCAAACATTCACCCTTATGAGGAATACGCATTGCGCTTAGAAGATGTTAAACGCAGTTGCAAAATGCTTGGGATTCCGCTTATCATCGGAGAATATGATGACAAAAAGTGGCTAGAAAATGCCAAAGGCTTAGAAAATGCGCCCGAAAAGGGAGAGCGGTGTAGCTTTTGCTTTGATTTTCGTCTGAACAAAACAGCACAAATTGCCCAAAAAACGCATTGCACAGAATTTACCACTACCCTGCTTGCAAGTCCGATGAAATCGCAATCTGAACTTTTTGCGCAAGGCGAAGCGATTGCTAAAGTTTGGAATCTTGACTTTTTGTCCCTTGATGTGCGCAGTCATAATGGCACAAAAGTGCAAAATGCGCTAGCTAAAAGTGCAAAACTCTACCGCCAAAACTATTGTGGTTGCCTCTTTGCTCTCAAAGCCCAACGCGACAAATCTCTAAAAAAAGCATTGGAGTTGCTTTCCTCTTTGAACGCGCCACAGGAAATGAGGAATCTCCCCTCCTTGCGATTCCACAATTTCCAAACGCGCGCACAATTAGAGGACGCAAACCAACCCTACCAAATCATCAAACGCAAAGTTTTGCATTACCAGCTTCTCAGAGGCAAACTCACTTGCCAAAATCAAACAATCCCTAGCTTCATTTGTGATTATTCCCTGCTTACCAAGCCCACCAAAGCAAAAATAGAATTTTGGCATAATGGAATCGGATATGCCAACAAAGAGGGAATCTTGCTACTTTTGTTTGAAAATTTCAAAGATTTATTAAAAATATCAGACTTTTCCACTCTCTTGCGGCAAGGGCTTTGCGAGGAAATTCAGTTGCTTTTGCGCCACAAGATTTATCCTTATGGGTTTTTTACCTCCCCGATTCTAATCATAGAGCAACCTATTTTTAATGATTTTACACTAGAAATTTCGCATACTATGCAAGAGGAAATCTTGGAGGATTTTCTCCCTTTGTAAAAGTTGCGTAAAAATGCTAAAATTTTGGCTTAAAACTTAGCAAGGAAGGATAAAAAATGTTTGAACGCATTGACGGGATTTTGCGTGAAATTGAGGAAGCACAGGCAGAGATTCAGTTGCTTTTAGGAATCGCAAAAATTTCTTTTGTGGATTATATTATGATTAAACGCGGCTCACAAGATATGCCAGAGGAGCTTGGCGCGTGGAATCTCCAACAAATTGATAACGAAGTCTCGCGTCTCAAAGAAGCAATTGAAACACTCAATAAAATCAAAAGAGAAGTTCTCACTTGGTAAATCTGAGATTTTTGGATTCTGCTTTTAAAGCACACATTTAAGGACGACTATGCAATCAAAATTGCAAGAGCAATTCACCCAAACAAAGCATTATTTCGCGCTTGCCAAAAAGGATATTTTCACACCTTATTTACTAGGCTTGACTTTCTTGCCTTTATTTTTTGCACTGCTTTTTATCGGTGGAATCTTTTATTTCTTTGGCAGCACTTGGTATGCAATGCTTTATGATTCTTTGCGTTGGGATTTGAATCTCTCCATTACTTGGCTTGCTTGGATTCAAAGCAGCCTAGATTATATTATCCAAACCACAATTTTTATTTTTTTGGCTTTTTTGTTTTTGGTGTTTTCGCTCTTGCTTACATTAACGATTTGTTCTTTTTTAGCTCCTTTTGTTGTTAATTTTGTGCGCAACCAACACTACCCTACCTGCCCTTTAGAGGGCAATACAAGCACATTTGCATCCTTATTTTCTTTGCTTGGAGTTTATCTCTTGTATCTTTTATTTTTGGTGCTTTTATTGCCTCTTTATTTTGTGCCTTTTATTGGCTCATTTGTGATTTTATTGCCCAACTTTTGGCTATTTTCTAAAACATTAGTTGCAGATGTGGGAGAGGGAATTTTTGAAAAAAATGAACTCAAACGCATTAAATTAGAGCAAAAAAGTAGAATCCGTAGCGTTGTTTTGCCCCTGTATGGTTTAAGCCTGATTCCAATTATTGGATTTTTCGCTCCTGTTTTTGCGCTCACAACATTGGCACATTTATTTTTAAATCTTAAAAGCAACGCAACATTTTAAGGAATCAATATGGAAATGCAATTACAAATTGAACGCGCTGTTTTAAGCTCTATTTTGTTTGACCCAGAGCAGTTGGATTTTATCGCGGAATCACTTGTGGCAGAAGATTTTTCTTATCCTCCACACCAAAATATTTTTTCTGCAATGTTAGAACTTCGCCACACAGAACGCCCTATTGATGAGGAAATTATTCTTGGACTCTCTACCAAAGCGCGTCCGATTGCGCAAGAAGAAATGTTAAATATTCTCTCCACAAGCCCTATTAGCGATTTAAAATCTTATGTTCAAGAAATTTTAGAATCCTCTATCAAGCGCAAACTCCATTCCTTTGCTATGAAAATTGCTCAAAGCACGGCGGAGAACGAAACAAGCTCTAAAGAAATTATGGATTATCTCCAAAGCGAGCTTTATAAGATTGGCAATGTGCAGCAAATGCGAGAATTTAGGGATTCCAAAGCAATTATTAAAACAACTTTAGAATATGTTACAGAAATGAAAAAGCGCGGAAATAACCTCCTCATTGGCATAGATACAGGCTTTGCGGGTTTAAACAAGATGACAACAGGATTCAACAAAGGGGACTTGGTCATCGTTGCTGCGCGTCCTGCAATGGGAAAAACAACTCTTGTATTAAATATGGCACAAAGAGCCTTAGATACAGGGAAAGGAGTAGCGTTTTTTAGTCTTGAAATGCCTGCGGAACAATTAATGCTAAGAATGCTAGCTGCTAAAACTTCTATCTCCTTGCAAAACTTGCGTGTTGGAAACTTACAAGAGGAGGAATGGGGAAATCTCACCTATGCGGCAGATATTATGGGCAAATCTCCTTTGTTTATTGACGACAATAGCTTGCTTACGATTCATCAACTTAGAACTAAACTAAGAAAAATCAAAACCAAACACCCAGAAATCGGACTTGCCGTCATTGATTATTTGCAATTAATGAGCAGTGCTAACAATAAAGACAGACACCAAGAAGTTAGCGAAATTAGTCGCGGACTCAAAATGATTGCACGCGAATTAGAGATTCCAATCATTGCGCTTTCACAACTCAATCGTAGCCTAGAGAGCAGAAGCGACCGCCGCCCAATGCTTTCAGACTTGCGCGAATCTGGCTCTATTGAGCAAGACGCAGATATTATTTTGTTTGTGTATCGTGATGCAGTTTATAAACAAAAAGACGAAAAAGAAAAAGAAGAAGCCGCCAAAAAGGAAAATAAAGACTACAAAAGCACTTATGTCCCACGTAATGAGGAGGAGGCAGAAATTATTATTGGCAAGCAACGCAATGGACCAACCGGCACCGTAAAACTGATGTTCCATAAGCATTGCACGCGTTTTGTGGATTTGAACAACTCTAATCCAACGCTTGAAATTGTCTATGAGCAAACCTCACAAAACACACAAACGCAATTTATACCACCGCAAAACGACGAAAAAAAACCTATTGATATGCCACAAATTTAACACCAAAATGCAAGGACGCCTTGCCTCTCTGTCCTTGCGAGCGAAGCGAAGCAATCCATAATCACACACACTAACCTTTACAATGGAATCTTAAATCTAACCCTTTACCAACTCCACCATTTCTTTAATGGCATTTTCAAGTCCGCTAAAAATAGCGCGCGCAATAATGCTCTGCCCGATATTGAGTTCTCCAATCTCCACAATAGATAAAACAGGAGCAAGATTAACATAGTTTAATCCGTGTCCCGCGGCAACCTCTAGTCCTAACCATTTTGCCTCTTTTGCAGCATTTTGTAAGCTTTCTATGGAATCTCTCAAAGCAGCTTTTAACTCCCCTTTGGGTAGGTTTAGGGATTCTATGCTATGTTGCGTGCGGGGTAAATTAGAATTTAACATCAAATGCAAATTCGCATAAGCACCCGTATGAATCTCTATCATTTGCGCACCAACTTCTTTAGAGGCACAAATTTGGTCTAGTTGCGTATCAATAAAAAGTGAAACTTCTATGCCCTTTTCCCTAAAAGATTGTGCAATTTCTGCGATTCTATCAAAATTTCCTATGACATCTAATCCGCCCTCTGTTGTTACTTCTGCTCGGTTTTCAGGCACTAAAGTAATGCGATGGGGCTGAAGTTCTAATAAATAATCAATGATTTGCGGATTGATAGAACATTCTACATTCACAGGCAAAAAGGAGCTTTCACACACACGTTTTACATCTAAATCGTGCATATGCCTGCGGTCTTCGCGCAAATGCAAAGTAATCTGGTCTGCTCCTGCGCGTTTAGCAATAAACACTGCTTCTAATGGGTCAGGGTCATTGATTTTGCGCGCCTCTCTTAAGGTTGCAATATGGTCAATATTTACTCCAAGCAACATAATTACCCCTTTATTTGACATATCAATTTGGATTCTAACTAAAATTACTTTAAAATACGCAGTTAAAAACAAAGGAGCGCAAATGATTATTGTATTTGATTGCGAAACAATTTTAGATGTGGATTTAATCCAAAAAGGCTTTAAGGCAGAATTTGAAAAACGAAATATCCAAGTAGAATCCCAAAATGATTTAGAAATAAGCAAAGCCGCAATGGAGATTCAAAAAGAACTAAGCGGCACAGAATTTTTGCCACTTTGTTATCATCAAGTCATCAGCATTGCCGCTGTGTCTTGCGATGAATATGGACGCTTTATCAAGGTGGGCAATTTCAAAAGCAGTGGAGATTCCAAAGAGGAAAAAGAAAAATCATTGATTGCGGCATTTTTAAACTATCTTAACAAACATCAACCAAAACTCGTAAGCTTCAATGGGAGAGGATTTGATATGCCAATGTTGCTTTTGCGCGCAATGAAATACAAGCTCCAAGCCAATGCGTATTTTGAGGAAAATAACGCGCAATACAATAAAAGCAAATGGGAAAATTATCGCCAAAGATATAGTGAAAGATTCCATACGGATTTATATGATAGCTTAGGAAACTACGGCAGCGCGCGGAATCTCAAACTAGATGCCCTCGCAAACTTAGTTGGCTTTCCGGGCAAATACGACACGAGCGGAGAGCAAGTGTTACAATTATATTATGAGGGCAAACAAGACAAGATTGATGAATATTGTCAAAGTGATGTTCTAAACACTTATGGACTTTATCTTAATTATGAATTGTTAAAAGGAAATTTAACCTTAGAGGATTATCAAAGCATTTTGGAATCTTGGCGGGCAAAATTGCCAAAAGATATGGGTTATTATTCTGTATTTTTTGATACAATTTCTACCCAAATTCAATCTTAGATTTAAGGAATTTTTATGTTATCAAAAGACATTGCACATTTTAGTGAAATGCGCTATGAGATTCGTGCGTATTTATGTTTCTTAATGCAACGCAATATCAAAAATCACTTGCCACATATTGAATTAAATAAAATTGTTGATGGAATCAAAAAAATAGAAAAAGAAGTGGGAATCTTTGAACTCATTTATGTATTAGATTCTAGCGGGACTTTAGTCATAGACGGAATCTCTAGAGATTCTAACATAGAGTGCAAAAAGGGCGAAAACCATAATGAACGTGCCTATTTTTATCGCGCAGTGAAAGAAAAAAAATGTATCCTAACAGACCCTTATCCCTCTTTAGCAAGCGGCAATCTTGTCATCACGGTTTCTTATCCTATCTATAATGATAAGGGAGACCTTGCCTACATCGTCTGTATGGACGTGCGTTTGGAAAGAAGTTTGGAGCTTGTGCGCACCACACCTTTGTTTGGATTTTCTTTTGGAGTTGGCAAATGCGTTTATTTTCTAATGGCTTTGTCTCTCTTTCTTGTTTGTTCTTTGTTGCTCGTAAAGGGCAGCGTTAGTTTATGGGACGCCTTATATCGCTTTGGAAGTTTGGAGATTTTAGATATTAAAGATGTTTTTGAAGCAACGATTCTCATTACTTTAAGTTTGGCTATTTTTGACCTTGTGCGCGCAATCTTTGAAGAGGAAGTTTTGGGGCGTCAGAAGTCGCAAGATTCTAAAGTCGTGCATAAAACAATGACACGATTCTTGGGTTCTATCGTGATTGCTTTAGCCATTGAATCCTTAATGCTTGTCTTTAAGTTTGCAATCACTGCGCCAGAAAAACTGCTATATGCCGTCTATCTCATTGGTGCAGTTACTTGTTTGCTTGTTGGCTTAGCATTGTATGTTAAACTCACTGCAAATCTTAAACGAGATTAATATGCTTGGAATTGTAAATTATGGAATCGGAAATCTTGCAAGCGTTCAAAACGCAATTCAAAAACTTGGCAAAAAAGCCCATATCACGCAAGATGCACAGAATCTTAAAAACTACGATTCTCTTATTTTGCCCGGTGTTGGAGCATTTGGCGACGCAATGCAACACCTAGCACACAATGGAATGCAAGAAGCAGTGCTAGAGTTTGCCAAAAGCGGCAAGCCACTGCTTGGAATCTGTTTGGGAATGCAATTGTTATTTCAAAAAAGTTACGAATTTGGCGAGCATTTAGGTTTGGGCTTGATAGAGGGCGAAGTAGTGAAATTTGAAAAAAGCTCCTTAACTCCAACGCAAAAGATTCCACATATGGGTTGGAATTGTGTGCAAAAAATCAAAGAATCTCCGCTTTTAAGTGGATTAGAATCGCCTTTTTATCTCTACTTTGTGCATAGTTATTATGTGAAAAATTTGCAAAATGCCATTGGAGTAAGTCAATATGGAACGGAATTTGCCTCTATTGTGCAAAAGGATAATATTTTTGGAATCCAACCACACCCCGAAAAATCGCATAATGTGGGACTTAGGATTCTACAAAATTTTGTCCATTTATAAGGAGTTGTATGCAAATTATTCCCGCAATTGATTTAAAAGAAGGCTGTGCCGTGCGTTTAAAGCAAGGTTTAATGGAAAGTGCAAAAATCTATGCAAAAGAGCCCACCGAGCTTGCAAAACATTTTGAAACTTTAGGAGCAGAATATTTGCATATTGTAGATTTAGATGGCGCATTCGCTGGCACTCCAAAGAATCGTGCCGTGATTGAAAAAATCTGCAAAAATTCTAAGCTTAAAATTGAAGTAGGTGGCGGAATCCGCGAGGAAGAGACGATTAAAGCTTACTTAGATTTAGGAATCTCACGCGTCATTTTGGGTTCTATTGCGCTAAAAAATCCAAACTTTGCATTGGAAATGGCAGAAAAATACCCCATTGTCATTGGGATTGACGCAAAAGACAACAAAATCGCCACAGAGGGCTGGGCTAAGGGCGGGGACACGCTTGCGTGGGAATTTGCAGAGCTTTTTAAAGGAAGTAAGATTCAGGCAATCATTTGCACAGATATTGCACACGATGGAATGCTAGATGGAATCAACTTGGAATTTACAAAAAAAATTCAAGACAAAAGCCAAATTTTCACTATTGCAAGTGGCGGGCTATCTTGTCAAGAAGATTTTGAGGCACTAAGAGAGGCGGAGATTGATGGCGTAATTGTGGGTAAAGCATTTTACGAGGGCAAAATTGATTTACAAAAAGCCTTTAAAAATTTTCAATAAATATTAAGTTTGTCGTTTAGATTCTTGATTTATTTAAAATTTTATGTTCGCTTTATGCGAAATTATGCTATTATATCAAGTTATTGTTATTTTTCAATTTTTTTAAAAAGAAGTTTTATTTTATAAGGAGTTAGCATGAAAATGGTTGTTGTAGATGATAGTTCAACTATGCGAAGAATTATCAAGAATACCTTAGCAAGACTTGGCTATGAAGACATTTTAGAGGGCGAAAATGGCGTAGAGGGCTGGGATAAAATGAATGCCAATCCCGATACCAAAGTGCTTATTACCGATTGGAATATGCCCGAAATGAATGGATTAGATTTGGTGAAAAAAGTGCGTGCAGATGAACGTTTCAAAGATATTCCAATCATTATGGTTACTACTGAAGGTGGTAAAGCAGAGGTTATCACTGCACTAAAAGCAGGAGTAAATAACTATATTGTTAAACCCTTCACTCCACAAGTCTTAAAAGAAAAATTAGAAGTTGTTTTAGGCGTAAATGATTAATTATGGAATCCTACTACAATTGTCTAAGCGTCAAAGCGGATAATTTTTTATGGTTATTGCAAGACAAAGCACTAGAAATAACAGGTGAGGCAATTGAAGAGACTGAACAAGGATTCATTGTCCGCACAGAGGCTGACATCAAGCCGATAAAATCACAATTAATTGCGTATGCTAAAGAATTAGAAACGATAATGTCGGATTCTATCCATTTAGAATTTTCCGAAGAAACTTTGAAAAATCAAGATTGGATTGCCTCTTATCGTAAATCCATTACACCCATAGAATGCGGCAAGTATTATATTCACCCTTCGTGGTTTGAGGGAAAAAAGAATAAAATCAATGTCATTATTGACCCTGCACTTGCTTTTGGAAGCGGGCATCACGAAAGTACTTTTGGTTGTTTGGAAGCATTAGAACTCCTAGAGCACACATTCCAAGAAATAGAACTTCAAAATAAAGAGAAAGGAAATAGCGGGAATTATTCAAGCGCACTTACAGACAAGCTTATCTTAGATGTTGGGTGCGGAAGTGGAATCCTAAGCATTTGCGCTAAAAAAAGTGGCGCAAAAGTGTGGGCATGCGACACAGATGAGCTTGCGATTGAGGCAACAAAAGATAATATGGCAAAAAATGATGTCCTCTTAAATGAAGTCTTTTTGGGTTCGCTTCACACGATTCCAACCCAAAAAGGAAAATTTGACATTATTCTTGCAAATATTCTCGCAGATGTCATTGTTGCATTGCCCTTAGAATCTTATGTGAAGCAAGAGGGATATTTGATTTTATCTGGCATTTTAGAACAATATATACCAAAGGTTCTTAATAAATTCAAAAATTTTAAAATAGTTTCCCAAAAAATTAACAACGAATGGGCAACTCTAGTTTTACAAAACAAAGGATAAATATGCAAAAACCTAATAATAATCCAAATCCACAGGACAAAAAGCCAAATAATTTTTTTAATCAAAATCCGCTTTTAATGTTTGTCCTCTTTGCAATCATTGCCATTGTTGTTTTTCGTATGCTCTCACCAGCAAGTGGAGAGATTAGCAAATTAAGCGGAGCAACTACAACAAAAACGATTAATTATTATGAACTCAAAAAATTAATTGAAAACAAAGAAGTAGATTTTGTCGCGATTGGACAAACCAACATCAAAGCAACGGCAGAAAATGGGGGAAACAAAATCGCTTACAATGCCCAAAGAGTGAATCCCGATAGCACCTTGATTCCCTTGCTAGATGAAAAAGGCGTAGAATACACCGGCTACAATGAAAACAATTGGCTAAGCGATATGCTTTTTGGCTGGGTTTTGCCTGTCTTTATTTTCTTTGCAATTTGGATGTTTTTGGCAAGCAGAATGCAAAAAAATATGGGAAATGGAATCTTGGGCATTGGGAGCTCCAAAAAACTTGTCAATGCGGAAAAGCCAAATGTCAAGTTTGAAGATATGGCAGGCAACGCAGAAGCAAAAGACGAAGTAGTTGAAATCGTAGATTTTCTAAAGAATCCCGAGCGTTACGCGGCATTGGGAGCTAAGATTCCTAAAGGGGTGCTACTCGTAGGACCTCCCGGAACCGGCAAGACTTTATTAGCCAAAGCCGTAGCGGGCGAAGCAAGCGTGCCATTTTTTTCTGTCAGTGGAAGTAGCTTTATTGAAATGTTTGTAGGTGTAGGGGCAAGTCGCGTCCGAGACTTGTTTGAAAATGCCAAAAAAGAAGCACCGAGCATTATTTTTATTGATGAGATTGACGCGATTGGCAAAAGTCGTGCAGCAGGCGGTATGATAAGCGGCAATGATGAGAGAGAACAAACCCTAAACCAGCTTTTAGCCGAAATGGACGGATTTAATTCTGACGCGTCGCCAGTTATCGTTCTAGCAGCCACCAACCGACCCGAAGTGCTAGACCCTGCGCTTCTACGCCCAGGCAGATTTGACAGACAAGTTTTAGTGGATAAACCGGACTTTGAAGGACGCGTTGAGATTCTAAAAGTGCATATTAAAAATATCAAACTCGCAAGAAATGTGGATTTATTTGAAGTAGCAAAACTCACCGCCGGACTTGCAGGGGCAGATTTGGCAAATATCGTCAATGAAGCCGCACTGCTTGCAGGAAGAGGAAACAAAAAAGAAGTGGAACAAAGCGACTTTTTAGAAGCGGTGGAACGCGGAATTGCAGGATTAGAGAAAAAATCGCGCAGAATCTCACCCAAAGAGAAAAAAATCGTAGCCTACCACGAAAGCGGACACGCACTCATTGCAGAAATCACCAAAGGCGCAAAAAAGGTAACAAAAGTTTCTATTATTCCACGCGGACTTGCCGCATTGGGTTATACATTAAACACGCCAGAAGAGAACAAATACCTTATGCAAAAGCACGAATTATTAGCAGAAGTAGATGTGCTACTAGGAGGTAGAGCGGCGGAATCCGTATTTTTAGGCGAAATCTCAACAGGAGCAAGCAACGACTTAGAGCGCGCTACGGATATTATCAAAGCAATGGTGAGCTACTATGGAATGACAGATGTAGCAGGGCTTATGGTGCTTGAAAAACAACGCAATGTTTTCTTAAATGGTGGTTTGGGAAGCAGCAGAGAATATAGCGAGGAAATGGCTCAAAAAATGGACGAATATATTAAAACTCTCTTAAATGAACGTTTCAACGCGGTAAAAGAATCCCTAGAGACCTATAAAGAGGCGATTGAAAATATCGTTAAAGAGCTTTTTGAGAAAGAAAATATTGATGGACAAAAAGTGCGCGAAATCATTAGCGAATACGAAAAAGCACACAATTTAGAAAGCAGAATCGTCGCAGAAGAAAAAGAAGAAATATAAGGAGATTTGATGAAAACAACCACAGAAATGATTGCAAAAGAAGGCTGGAAACCTATTGGTGCAGGGTTACTTTTATTATTGTTTAGCGGGTTGTTTGGTTGGAAAATCTTTGGATTCCTTTGTTTTCTTGCAACTTTGTGTTTAATATATTTTTATAGAAACACCGAACGCATTATGGAAGACAATGCGAACGATTCTATTTTGTCTCCCCTTGACGGCGTAATTAAAAATATAGAAAACAAATCCGATGGTATTTATTTGCAAATCAGCAAGCCTATCTGCTTCTGCGGTATGATTAGAATGCCTTTGGCAAATCTCGGTAAATGCGGTGAGGCTTTAGAGATTGAGCATATCAAGGGTTTAAAAAATGGTGATGAAATGACAGGGGAGCGCATTACTCTTGCTTTCCATCGTGAAGCTGACAAAACTCCTACTTCAACGCTTTATCTTACACTTTATCCAAAATATTTTGCGCAAACCTCTTTATATCTTTGGGATTCCAATTTTAGACTTGGCGAACGCATCGGATTTTTCCTTAATGGGAATGCAACTCTAAAGATTCCGCTAAACTCCGAGCTTAGAGTGAATATTCACGATAAAATTTTGGGCGGCAAAACATTGCTTGGCAAAGTCCAATCAATACAAAACGAAGGAGATTCAAAGAAAACCCAAGACACCTACGATTCTAAGGACGAGCAGTAGCAGGATTAGGAACGCCAAAAAATGAAAATTGACCCATTGTATATTTTACCCAATCTTTTCACGGGTGCTAGCATTTATATTGGAATCCTAGCGGTTTCTTATGCCTTTGTTGGACGCTTTGAGCTTGCGTGCTGGCTCGTGCTTGTTAGCCTCATTTTTGATGGATTAGACGGACGCGTCGCGCGACTTACAGGCACAACAAGCAAATTTGGTGTAGAATTTGATTCTTTGGCTGATGTAGTTGCCTTTGGCGTCGCTCCTGCAATGATTTTATTTTTCTATGGTGGCTTCCATTATGGCAAATTTGGAGTCGTTGTTGCGGGATTGTATGTCGTCTTTGGTGCGATTCGTCTAGCGCGCTTTAACGTAACAACAAACAGCAATGAACCCAATGTATTTATTGGGCTTCCGATTCCTTCAGCAGCAGTTTTTGTAGTGAGCTGGTTGCTTTTTGAAATGGAATTTCTCAAACAATATCCACAAGATTCCGAAAACATCTTTTTGCTTCCTTTGATGATTGCAAGCTTAATTGTAGCGTTTCTAATGGTGAGCAATGTGCGCTATCCGAGTTTCAAAAAAGTAAGTTTTGAAAAAATTAGTTTTGGTAGAGTCATTGTGCTTTTGATGATTATTTTAGCAATTTTATTTATTTATCCTATTTTTACAATCGTTATTTTAATCAGTCTTTATGTTTGCTTTGGTCCTATGCGAGCAGGTTATTATCTTTGCGTTAAGCATTTTGGCAGAGAATCAAAGGAATAAAATGCGTATGCGATTCTATACTTATTATAGCCACACTAAGAATCTTTTAACCATTTCAATGCTTGCGCCACTGGGAATATTGGTTTTTTATAAAAAGATTTCAAATAACAAAGGATAAAAATGGAAAGAATTAAGATTTTTGATACAACCTTAAGAGATGGCGAGCAAAGTCCTGGCGCTTCTATGAACACAGAGGAAAAAATCAAACTTGCTTTGGCGTTGGAACGTTTAGGCGTAGATATTATTGAAGCGGGTTTTGCAGCGGCTAGTCCGGGAGATTTTGAAGCGATTAGTAGAATCTCGGAAGTAGTTTGCAATAGCACGATTTGTTCTCTTGCAAGAGCCGTACCAAAAGACATTGAAAGTGCGGCAAAAGCATTAGAAAAAGCCAAGCTTAAAAGAATCCATACTTTCATCGCGACAAGCTCAATCCATATGGAATTTAAACTCAAAATGCAGCCCAATGAAGTGATTAAACGCGCAGTAGAAGCAGTGAGTTTAGCCAAAAGTCTATGCGAAGATGTGGAATTTAGCTGTGAAGACGCAAGCAGGAGCGATAGAGGATTCTTAAAAGAAATTGCTGCTGCAGTCATTGAAGCGGGAGCAAAAACGCTCAATTTGCCCGACACGGTGGGTTATAGATTGCCGCAAGAATTGGGAGAGATGATTCAAGAGCTTAAAGCCTTTGTCGGGGATTCCGCGATTCTCTCTGTACATTGCCACAATGACTTAGGGCTTGCCGTAGCAAACTCCCTTGCTGGAATCCAAAACGGAGCAAGACAGCTTGAATGCACGATTAATGGGTTAGGAGAGCGCGCAGGAAATACTGCGCTAGAAGAAGTGGTTATGATTCTAAAAACGCGTCAAGATATTTTTAACGGATTGGACACACGCATTAACACCAAAGAAATCTATGCTTGCAGCAAGCTTGTCTCTGATATTACAGGAATCCGCCCACAACCCAATAAGGCAATCGTTGGCAAAAACGCATTTGCCCACGAAAGCGGAATCCACCAAGATGGTATGCTAAAACATCGTGAAACCTATGAAATTATGCGCTCTAGCGATATTGGAATACCAGAAAACAATGGCTTAGTTCTTGGCAAACATAGCGGGCGCGCCGCCTTCAAAGACAAGTTGGCGAGTATGGGATTTGGGGAGATTTCACAAGACGATTTGGATAAAGCCTTTGAAAGATTCAAAGTCCTATGCGATAGAAAAAAAGAAGTCTATGATGAGGATATTCGTTCCATTATGACAGAGGAAACAACAAAGATTCCTCAAGTTTTTGAGCTTTTGGGCTTGCAGATTAGCAGCTGCTCTAGTGGCGTGCCTCACGCAGCAATTTCTATCCAAAAAGACGGGGAAACAAAAATAGATGCAGCTATTGGCAATGGAAGTGTTGATGCGATTCTAAAAACGATTGATAGAATCAGCGGATACAAAGGTGTCTTAAAAGACTACAAAGTAGAAGCAGTAAGCGAGGGAAAGGACGCTTTAGCCAAAGTTGTTGTGAAAGTAGAATTTGACCCTACAAAACCTGCTGTAATTGGACACGGATTGCATTTAGATACAATGCAGGCAACAGCGAGAGCTTATCTTGGTGCGCTCAATAATTATTTGTCTATGCGTGAGTTGATTACAAACAAAACGATTTGCTAACTTTAGCCAGCTATTAGATAAAGTGCGTTAAAATGCGTAGAGTTTTTTGAGATTAAATAGAATATAAGGAAAACTATGACAGGGATTTTATTGATATTGCAGTTTGTATTTGCAATCTTAATTACGACGATTGTTTTATTACAAAAAAGTTCAAGCATTGGTCTTGGCGCATATAGTGGCAGTAACGAAAGTTTATTTGGGGCTAAGGGACCTGCGGGATTCTTAGCAAAACTAACTTTTGGACTTGGTTTGTTATTTGTCATCAACACGATTGCATTAAGTTATCTTTATGTGCAAGATTCTAAAAGCTCTATTGTAGATGAAGTAACGATTCCAACCCCTATTTTGCCGCAGGATTCTGCGCCTAATAATGCAGAATCCAACTAAAGGAATCCTATGGAATTACAAGAAATCTACACGCATACAAAAGAAACAATGAACAAAAGCATTGAAGCAATGAAAAAAGAATTTGGCACTTTGCGTAGCGGTAAAGTCTCTATTGCGATTTTAGATTCTATTCGCATTGATTATTACGATACACCCACTCCGCTTAATCAAGTAGGTTCTGTCATTGCACAAGATGCAAGCACAATCGTCATCACTCCTTGGGAAAAAAACCTGCTCAAAGACATTGAACGCGCAATTCAAGAAGCAAACATCGGCGTCAATCCCAACAACGATGGCGAAACGATTAAACTCTTTTTCCCTCCAATGACAAGCGAACAACGCAAAGAAATCGCAAAAGAGGCGAAAAACATTGGTGAAAAAGCAAAAGTAGCGATTCGGAATATTCGTAAAGATTCTAACGATAAAGTCAAAAAACTAGAAAAAGACAAAGCCATCAGCGAAGATGACGCTAAAAGAGGACAAGAGGAAATCCAAAAATTCACCGATGAGGCAGTAAAAAAGATTGACGAACTCGTCAAACACAAAGAAGAGGAATTGCTCAAAATCTAGCCTTAAAGTAAGGAATCTCTAATGAATATTACACAAATCTACAAAAACGCTGGCGCGCTTTTAGAGGGACATTTTTTGCTTAGTAGCGGGAGACATTCTCCCTTTTATTTGCAATCTGCAAAGGTGCTAGAAAATCCAAAAATAGCTGAAGAATTAGGCGCAGCTTTGGCAAAAATCATTCAAGATTCTAAAATCAAAGCAGATTGCGTTTGTTCTCCCGCGCTTGGTGGAATCCTAGCAGGCTACGAGCTTGCGCGCGCGCTTGGAGTGCGTTTTATTTTTACAGAACGCGTAAATGGAACAATGACTTTAAGGAGAGGATTTGAAGTTAAACCAAACGAGAAAATTCTTGTGTGTGAAGACATTATTACCACAGGTGGTTCAGCTATGGAATCGGCACAGGTTGTAGAAAAACTTGGCGCACAAGTTGTAGGATATGCCGCTTTGGCAAATCGCGGAATTTGCAATCGCTACCAAAGCTCTCATCAATTTGAAGCCAAAGAATGCAAACTCAATCCTAGTTTGCCACTCTTTGCATTAGAAGATTTTATTTTTGAAACCTTTGAAGCTCAAAATTGCCCTTTATGCCGACAAGGAAGTGTGGCAATCAAACCCGGAAGTCGGGGCAATTAAGACTTAAAGGTAAAAAATGCGTTGGAGAAAAGTCAAACAAAATCCAAAATCTCCAACACAAGCCAAACACAAAACAGATTCCGCTCTCCCACCGACTAATGCCCTGCCTCATCAGCTCATACAAGAATTAGCACAAAACCCATCTGATTCTTTGCAAACCGCAAGTTTTTGGGACAGAGGCAAAGCACAAGTGATTGATACTTTTATGATTTATTTGCCGCTTTTATATTTTTTAACTTATGTTGTTATCGGTAGTGCGCAAGGATTCCGCGATTCGTCTTGGGCTCCCTTTAGCGGAGTTTTGATTTATGGAATCCTTGTCGCTTTACTTTTGGCATTCAAAGGACAAACGCCTGGCAAAAAGGCTTATAATCTATGGATTGTCAGAGAAAATGGAAAAAATGTAACATTTCCTTTTGCCCTTTTGCGATTCATTGCTTTCTTGCTCTCGGGCGTCAGTGTTGTAGGAATCTTTATGCCTCTATGGCGCAAAGACAAAAAGGCATTGCACGATATTTTGCTCAAAACGATAGTTCTCAAAAAAGGTTAATTTTCTATTAAATTTATTTCTGGCATAATTATTCACTTTTAAAGGAGTATTTTATGGACGGAAGATTATTTACTTTTCTAGGATTGGTTAGCCACGACCACGATTTTATTATCGCATCTCATACGATTTTAGTCGCGATTATTGCGATTATTTTGGCTAAACTCGCTACTTCAAAACTACAAGTTGTGCCCGGCACAATGCAAAATATTTTTGAAACCTTTTTGGGCGGGGTTATTTTTATGGCAAAAGATGTCATTGGCGAAGAAAAAGCGCGTCATTATCTACCGCTTACCGCGACAATTGCACTTTTTGTATGTTTGGCAAACCTTATTGGAATCATTCCGGGATTTGAAGCACCCTCCTCTAGCCTTAGCTTCACACTTACACTCGCGCTTGTTGTGTTTGTGTTTTATAACTTTGAAGGAATCCGCACCTTTGGAATCGTAAAATATTTTGCGCATTTTGCTGGTCCTATCAAGCCATTAGCTCCGCTAATGTTCCCTATTGAAATCATTTCTCACTGCTCAAGATTAGTTTCACTCTCTTTCCGTCTCTTTGGAAATATCAAGGGAGATGATATGTTCTTGCTTGTAATGTTAATGCTTGCTCCTTGGGTTGCTCCGCTCCCAGCATATTTATTGCTAACCTTTATGGCATTTTTACAAGCTTTTATCTTTATGATTCTGACTTATGTATTCCTAGCAAGCGCGGTTTTGGTAAGCGAGGAAGCCCATTAAGGCTTACCTTATCACCGAGCCCACACTTTATCCCAAAACCCCTTTAGAATTTCATAACTTTTACACAAAAATCCTCCATAAGCATTCCATTGACTTTGCTGCCTATCGCGACAAGGAATCACATTTTAACCCTGCACTAATGGAAGTTTTTTTGAATCTCAATCGCTCTTATGGAATCCCAAGCCTCCTTAACTCCAACCTAGACCTAGCTCTTGAATTTGGCTTTGACGGGGTGCATTGTAATGGAACACAAATGCAGCAAATCAAAGCTGCGCGAGAAAAGCTACCCCTTGTATTTTTCAGCGCACACTCACTGCAAGAAATCCAAGAAGCCGATAAACAAGGGGCAAATGGAATCACGATTAGCCCAATCTTTGAAACTCCTAATAAAGGCACTCCGCTAGGCATTGAATTTTTAAACAGCATTAAACCTGAAAATTTCAAAGCAAAACTTTTCGCACTAGGTGGAATCATCACACAAGCACAACTCCAAGAAATCACTACAACAAAAATCCAAAATTTTGCCTCTATTCGCTATTTTTTAGGGTAAATCCCAACTTTTTAGTATCTATAATCTTGCAAAAAGTAAATTCTGCAATGGAATTCTTAAAATTATGCTTGATTATGGATTGCTTCGCTTTGCTCGCAATGACAGCGCGGATTCGCCATTGCGATACTTCGTAAGAAATCGTGGCAATTTATCATCTCGCATAAATAAAACAATGGAATTACAAATAGCGAGATTTTAGCTTATGGATTTGCAAGTATGGGTAAAATCCTTGTGAATTGTGCGCTTTGTCGCTCCACTCGCAAGGGCGCAATGGTATGCGTGCTTCGTCTCCTATTTTCTTAATGTTTGCAACCGCGTCGGATTCTATGCTAACTGCCAATCTAACAAACCAGATTCATTAGAGCGCGATTCTACATTTCTTTTAAACTCCTGCGCTAGTTTGGGATTGATTAATAAAGCGTGGAGGGATTCTTTTGCAAGTTTTGGGTTTTTATAAACTTGATGCGCACATCGCAGAGTTATGGAATCTTGCGCGGATTCTAAGCAAATAGCAGAATCCTTTTGAATTCTGCCGCCTTGTATCACACGCAAATAAAATCCTACACAGCCTGTTTCAAACAAAAATTTTGCCAACGCGTTTTTGTCCTGTGGGCTTGGATACAAACTCGGAATCTTAAAGCACTGCACGCGCGGCATAGAAATCTCCAATACCACTCCACTCTCAAAACAAAGCCTATCCCCCACGCATAAATCGCCTGCTTCTATCTCCTCTAGCAAAAGATTCTCGCCCATTCCTCCATAAGGAATCTCCAAACCTAAGCACTTGTGCCACTTAGTATAAGATTCCACATCATAGGCAAAAACCGCCTTATTTTCCCCTCCGTGATGGATTGTATCTGCAATCTCATTGCCCACAATTCCCTTGCTAGTGATGTCTAGCGATTCTACTTCGCGCCCTTTCATCGCGCTTTCAAAGGAAACTTCGCCACAGGAATACCTCGCAATTTTCCCTACAAAAAGCCCTCTTAATCGCAAATTTTGCTCCCCTCTTTTAGAATCGCAAGGAATTTTTGGAATTTAGCAAAATCTTTTTTGCCCGGCTTAGATTCTATGCTAGAATTAATATCTAGCATTTTCGCTCCTATCTTCATTAAGGATTCCACATTCTCCACCCCTACGCCACCTGCTATACATAGGGTTTGCACTTTTGCCTTTAAAGAATCCAAAACCTCTAAATCAATCCTTTGCCCACTGCCACCGCCTAATGCACTTTTAGAATCCAACAGCACAAAGGGGCTGACAAACTCGCCCAAATCCTCTGCACATTCCACATTCCAAGCCTCATAAAACGCAAAATCTGCCTCTTTTAGCTCCACTCCACCAAAGAATCCTGCCTTACAAATGCCGTGTAATTGCAACGCATCTACTACACCCCCTTGATACAACTCTATCGCAGCTTGCATTTGGTGTTTATCGTCCTTTAACACGACGATTTTAAGAATATTGGGAAATTGCTCCAATTCCTTTGCAATTTCCCTGATATGCTCTATTGCAATGTATCTTGGGGATTGTGGCTCTATGATGAATCCCAAAGCAGCAATTTTGCGCACTCCTTTATAATAAGATTCTAACTCTTGCAAGACTTTCGCACACATTAGCGCGTCTTGTGTGTTTGTGATTCCACAAATCTTAAGGAATCCCAAAGGCGAATTTAGCAATCTAAAGACATTTTGATAAAAGGCATTGGGCGAGTTTTTTCCATATTCCATTGCTTTCTTTAATTCCTCTAAAGCGCGCTTGGGTTTATGATTTTTTACCAAATAGCTCCCACACAAGATTCCATTAAAGCCTAAATTTCCGACAACAAACCCATCAAAATTGCAATGTAGGGAGGATTCAAAAATCACCTTGCTTTTGGGATTCTGTGCTTGGATTTGGTTTAAGAGGCAATAGGCTTGGATTCTATCAATCACAAAAGTATGCAGATTGCGCGAATTAATCCCGATAAGTTTTGCCCCCAAAGGGGCGATAAAATCCGCTTCTAGCGCATTATGCACTTCCACCAAAGGCATTAGACCAAGTTCTAAACATTTTCCATAAAGTGCGTGCAGTTGCAAAAACCCGCCATAGGGATTGTTTTCTCCGATAAACACCGCAGCAATCAGCAGCACCATATCCGTGCCAAAATCATAAGCCTCCTTGATTTGCCCCACCTCTGTGATAAAATCCTTTCGCAACACACAAGCACTAGGATTTGCAATCTTGACTGCCCTTAAATCGTCTAAATTCCCTTTAAAATAATCCTCTTCACAAAGCACAGAGAGAGCACTTGCTCCCCCTTGCAAATACTCTTTTGCAAGCGCGCTAGGGTTTGGAATCGTGCCAATATTTCCTGCGCTTGGGCTTGCGCGTTTGATTTCTGCGATGACAAAGGCAGAATCCAAATCCAAAGCAGGAGGATTCAGAGGAGTCGTGCGCTCACAAGCACGCAAAGCGACTTTTTGCTTTTTGTCCAAAATTTCCTTTAAAATTGTTGGCACATTCTTACAAGATTCCATTACAAGCTCTCCAAACGCATATTACTAATGCTTTGGAATCCCTTTAAAACCTCAAAAACTTCTTTAGATTCTATGATTTGCTTTGCTTGAAAGAATCCCTCTTTTAGACTTTCTGCCTGCTCGCACACACAAAGAGCCGCGCCTAAGTTTAATGCAACCAAATCAAGTTTTGGCGAGGGCAAAGCATTAAAAATGTCGGTTGTGATTTGTAGATTCTCCCTCGCATCTCCGCCTTTGAGCATAGAATAACTTGCAAAAGAAAGTCCCACTTCCACAGGATTAAAAATATAAGTCTTAATCACTCCATTGCGCAATTCTGTGATTTGTGTCGGTGCGCAAAGCGAAATCTCATCGTAACCATCTAGCCCACTCACCACCATTGCACGCTTAATCCCCAAAATTGCCAAAGCTCGCGCCATAATCTCCGTGTATGCCTTGTCAAACACACCAATAAGCTGATGTGTAATAGGAGCGGGATTGCTAAGAGGACCAATCAGATTGAAAGCGGTTTTGAATCCCAAACTACTGCGTGCTGGAGCGGCAAAACGCATAGCAGAATGGAATCTCTGCGCAAAAAGAAAGGTAAGATTCAAATCTTGATACGCCTTTTGCACATTTTGTAATTCCATATTTGGATTAATTCCAAGTGCATTAAGTAAATCTGCCGAACCGCTTTGTGAGGTAATTGCACGATTTCCGTGCTTGATGATTCCAAAATCCGCCTTTTTGGCAAGTGTGGCAAGAAGCAGGGCGCAAGTCGTGGAAACATTAAAGGTTTTTGCACTACTCCCCCCCGTGCCAACCATATCAAACAAAATGCGATTCTTACTCCCAACCTCAAAGCGCACCGCCTTTTGCTTCAATACCGAAGCAAATCCCGCAAGCTCGTATTCATCTACACCTTTGATTTCCAAACTCGTAAGGATACTACCAATTTGCGCATCGCTCAAATTCCCCTCTGTAAGTTCGTCCATTAGATTATAACTCTCTTGAAAATTCAGCGATTCTAACTTCAAACATTTTTTCAGATAATCCTTAATAGGAATCGGCTCACGCGCATAATGCAGGAAGTTTTGGAGCATTTTGACACCCTCTTTTGTGCCAATAGATTCCGGGTGGAATTGCAACCCAACCAAATGGTATTGCTTATGCTCTACCGCCATTACCTCGCCGTCCTTGCTCTCCCCGCTAATGATAAAGCATTCTGGAATCTCGTCCCTTTTACCCACAAGAGAATGGTAACGCGTAATGGGCGTATCTTTGCTAATATGCCGAAAGATTCCTTTTTGATTGTGTTTTAGCGGCTCTACCTTGCCGTGAATGATATTTTTTGCATTTTTGATTTCCACACCAAAAGCCGCTAAAATCGCCTGATGTCCCAAGCAAATTCCTAAAATTGGATAGATTCCTTTAAACTTCTGCACAATTTGGATATTCAAGATAGAATCCTGTGGCGTCTTAGGTCCCGGTCCTAGCACAATATAGCTTGGATTTAGGGATTCTATCTCCTCTAGGCTCGTTTTGTCGTGGCGCAAGACTTTAATCGGATAACCAAGAGTGCTAAAGGCTTGATAAATATTATAGGTGAAGGAATCGTAATTATCAATCAGCAAAATCACTTTGCACCTCCTAAAATCGCTTCCACTAAGGAGCGCATTTTGTTCCTTGTCTCCTCATATTCCGCGTCCTCATCGGAATCTATGACGATTCCGCCTCCTGCTTGGAGATAATACACACCCTTTTGATAAACCGCTGTGCGAATGGCTATTGCAAAGTCCATATCGCCATTTTTGGCAAAATAACCAATCGCGCCCGCATAAATTGCGCGTTTATGCGCTTCTTGAGATTCTATGGTTTCAATGGCAGCAATCTTTGGCGCACCGCTTACGGTGCCTGCTGGAAATGCCGCATAAAGCGCGTCTTTCTTGCTATGTGTTGTCAAATCCATTTCACCTTGCACTTCAGAGACTAAGTGCATTACGCGTGCGTATTTTTCAATCACCTTTTCTTTTGTTACGCGCACACTTCCCGCCTTTGCCACTTTGCCTACATCGTTGCGCCCCAAATCTAGCAACATCAAATGTTCGGCGTTTTCTTTCACATTTGCCTTTAATTCCTCCTCTAGCTTGGAATCCTCTAGGGCGTTCTTGCCTCTAGCGCGTGTCCCAGCGATTGGGCGAATCGTAACTTGTGCGGCGTTTGGTGCAGTCGTTTTCACGCGAACAAGCACTTCGGGGGAACTCCCGATAATCTCAAAAGTGCCGAAGTTAAAATAATACATATAGGGGCTTGGATTAGCAATGCGTAGATTCATATAGGCTTGCAAGGGTGGCAAAGTGCTTGTAATCTCCAAACTCTGACTTGGCACACATTGGAGCAAATTGCCTTTATAAATCTCTTTTTTAATCGTTTGCACCATTTTTGTATAATAAGACTTCTTATCCTTAGAAGTAATTGCGGAATGATACTCTTGCGTAGGCTTATCTGATAAGCTCAAATGCTCCAATGTATTGGCTAATTCCTGCACCCTTTTTTGCGTGTCTTGTGGTTTGGATTCTCCCTGAAAGCTCACACAAAGAATATAAAGCGATTCATAAAAATGGTCAAACACGACAAATTCACGCCCGAAAATAAAAGCACTCTCACTCACATCATAAAGCGGAGGATTCTTAAATTCCACCTCCTCAATCTCGCTAAAAAACTCATACCCCAAATACCCCACTCCTCCAAGCGGCAAATGCAGGGATTCTATCTCTGTGCTAGGAATATTCTCCGAATCCAATTTTGGAGTTAATGCGGCAAAAGCCTCTAAGAAATCCAAAAATTTTGGTTTCTGTGGCAGAGTGAAATCACCGATTTGTTTTATCTTGCCCAAATCGTGCTTCTTAGAATCCTCGCACAAAAAGACTTTGCCTTGCTCCTTTATGATTCTAAAAGCCTCTTTAAGCACAAGGATAGAAAACCGCCCCTTACCACTATCCAAAAACGCAGATTCAAGCAAAACGGGCGCATTCAACGCTTCGCATACCATTAAAGGCGTGAGCTTGGAAGCCGAGATTTTTTGAATACTAAAATGCGCAGCCGCCCCTTGATTTTTGGGATTTGTTAAAAATTCAAACATAGCACTTCTTTAAACAATGATTTTTGCGGATTTTATATTCTTAACATTAAAAAATACATTAAAATTTTAATGCAATTAAAAGAAAATTGCAGAGAACAGATTGACTTTTACAACAAACACCGCGTCATTATGCAGGATTATAGATTTGCAAGTGTGAGCAAACTGCTACGCAGTGTGCGCTTCGGACAAGACCTCACAACAATGCAGTAGTTGGATTTTGTCATTGCGAGCGTTTTTGTAAAAAATGCGTGGCAATCCATAATGTTGCATACTTTGGGTTTTACAATGGAATCTTAAATGCGATTCCGCAAGAAGCGCGCTATGGGTTGGGGTTAATGGGGAAGTGGAACGTTTCGCAAGTAGAACCCCCCCCCCTTGCCCCCTTAGATTTTAGATTCTATGTTTGCGAAATTATAGATTGCTTCGTCGCTTCGCTCCTTGCAATGACAGAGAATCTACCGCTATTGCAGTGATGATTTTACATAAATTTTTGTTAAAATATCACCTTTAAATTCACACAAAGAAGACGCAATGAAACACAAAATGTTCTTAGAATCCAAAAAGGGATTTTTTGGTGAAAAAAAGGGTGGATTGCACGCATTTGGCGGGCAATATATGCCAGAGATTCTTTATCCTGCGCTAAAAGAACTAGAAAAAGCCTACAAGAGTATTTTAAAATCTCGTGATTTTAAACAAGAATTATCCTCACTGTATAGGGATTTCATCGGACGCCCCACGCCTTTAATCTATGCGAAAAATGTTAGCAAACTCTTACACAATGAAATTTATTTGAAATTTGAAGGCTTGGCAAACACGGGAGCGCACAAGATTAACAACGCAATCGGGCAGGTTTTGCTTGCCAAAAAAATGGGTAAAACACGCATTATTGCCGAAACCGGAGCGGGACAACACGGATTAGCCACTGCGGCAGCTTGTGCGAAGCTCGGTATGGAATGCGTTGTTTTTATGGGCGCGCGGGATATTAAGCGACAATTTCCCAATGTGTTTAATATGGAGCTACTTGGCGCAAAGGTTGTCAGCGTGGAGAGCGGAAGCCAAACGCTTAAAGACGCCGTCAATGAAGCCTTAAGAGAGTGGAGCAAGGAGAGCAAAAACACCTTTTATGTGCTTGGAAGCACGCTTGGTCCTTATCCTTATCCCGACATCGTGCGCAAATTTCAAAGCATTATCAGCAAGGAGTTAAAGGCGCAAACAAAGGTATTTTTCAAGGGCAACCCTGATATTATGATTGCGTGTGTGGGTGGAGGAAGCAACTCTATGGGATTCTTTAACCATTTTCTTAAAAGTTCGGTGCGCCTCATCGGCGTTGAAGCGGGAGGCTTGGGCAAAGAAATAGGCAAGAATGCCGCGCGTATGGGCAATGAAAATGCGAATCTTTGTATCGCACAAGGATATAAAAGCTACTTCTTAAGCGATAAATATGGCAATCTACTAGAAACCTACTCTATCTCGGCGGGGCTTGATTATGCAGGGATTGGTCCTCAACTTGCGCATTTAAAGGAAATCGGGCGTGTGGAGTTTTTAAGCGCATTGGATAGTGAGGCGTTAGAGGCTTTACGATTCTTTGCCAAACACGAGGGAATCCTCGCTGCTTTAGAATCTAGCCACGCATTAGCGGGGGCATTAAAAATCGCTAAGGAAGTCAAAAACAAAAAAATCCTTGTCAATATTTCCGGTAGAGGGGATAAAGATATTTTCATCACCGCAAAAGCCCTACAAAAAGAGCGTTGGGCAGAATTTTTGCAACAAGAAATTGATACAATGCAATCTAGCGTTGCTTTAAGGAAGTAAGAATGGAAAAAATTGCATTAATGGGACATATTGTTGCGGGTTTTCCAAGCTTTGAGGCAAGTCTAAAAGCCGCCTTTGGAATCGCACAAGGCGGAGCAGAGTATTTGGAAGTGCAGTTTCCATTCTCCGACCCAAACGCCGATGGAATCGCGATTGCTAATGCTTGCGAAGTCGCACTTCAAGGGGGATTCAATACCGATTTAGGATTTGAGTTTATCGCGCAGTTACGAGACAAACTCGCCCAAAACAGCCTGAATACGAAGCTACTGATTATGACTTATGGAAATATTTTGTTTTGTTATGGAATCAAAAAATTTTTGCAAAAGGCGAAAGAATGTGGAGTTTATGGGCTGATTGTGCCGGATTTGTCGCTAGATAATGACGAAAAATTATTCAAAAAAGCCAAGAAATTGGGACTAGAAAATATTGCACTCATTGCGCCCCTAACCAAGCCAAAGAGAATGGAGAGATTAAGCCGCAGAAGCGGAGCATTTGTCTATGTTGTCGCGCGCAATGGAATCACAGGAGACACAACGCAGATTGACGAATCCTTAATGCAGTATGTCCAAAGGGTTAAAGCGCATTGTCCAAAGCCCATTGCGCTAGGGTTTGGAATCCAAAGCAAAGAACAAATTGACGCTTTGCGCGGAATCGTGCCGATTGCGATTGTCGGAAGTGCCTTTGTGCGCTATATTGACAAAGCTTGCAAAGAGAAGGGAGAAATTTCTGAAAAACTCTGCGCTTTTACCAAAGGGCTTTTGGGGGATTAGCTTTGCGGGAACTTGGCAATGGAATCTTAAAGTTATGCGAGATTATGGATTGCTTCGCTCGCAATGACGCAGTGGAGAGCGTTATTTATAACGCATAGCAATCTACCACAAAAGTTTAGAATCCCAACTCGTGGTAAAGTGCAATGGCGTAGCGGTCTGTCATAGACGCGATATAATCCGCACAGACGCGATGGATTTTTTCTCCATTAGAGATTCTTGCTTGCAAATCCTTTGGCAAAAGGCTAGTTTCGTTATTGAAGCAATCATAAAGTTTTCGCACGCAACGTTTGCCCATAAACATTTTTTTGTAAATTTCCTGATGACGATAGAGGCATTTTAGGAGGATTTTTTTGAGTGCTTTTATCTCTTGTTCTATTGTTTTTGTGTGAGAAATGGGCAAAGATTCCTTAGCAAGAGTGGTAAAGCACCGCACAGAATCCTGCACAAAGGGCTTGTGGTTGTCCAAAATATCATAAACAAGCATTGTAATCAAGCGCGAAGTGAAACGATGACGAAAGATAGAATCCTGACGCATAATCCCCTCCTCTCTCTCCACAAACTCTAAGGCGCGCGCGACTAATGCGTTTTCTTCTAAATCCTCAAAGTCAATCAAGCCATATTTAATGCCGTCATCAATATCCGCGCTAATATACGCAATCTCATCGGACAAATCTACAAGAATCGCCTCAAGACTTGGGTGAAATTCCACACGAAAGATATTTTGTAAATTTGAATTGATAAAGGACTTTTCGTAAGGATAAGAATGCTTTAAGATTCCCTCCAAAGTTGCAAAAGAAAGATTCAAACCCTCAAAATCTTTATACCGCTTCTCCAGTTTTGTTACCACACGAAACGATTGGAAATTGTGGTCAAACCCGTGATGGAATCCATAATGACGCATTGTTTTGTCTAGTTCGTCTCCTCCTGCGTGTCCAAAAGGCGTGTGTCCTAAATCGTGCGCTAGTGCAATGGCTTCTGCGAGATTCTCATTTAAGCCTAAATTTTTTGCTAAAGTGCGCGCAATCTGGCTTACTTCAAGTGAATGCGTTAAACGCGTGCGAAAATAATCTCCGCTATGATTAATAAACACTTGCGTTTTGTATTCCAAGCGTCTAAAATACGAGCTGTGTATGATTCTATCTCTATCTCTCCCAAACGCATCGCGAAAATCGGGCGTAGCAGGATAGAATCGTTCTTGGGGTTGCATTGGTTTTTGTGTCATTTTGTCCGCCTTTTTTGGTATTATTTTAGCGATTTTGCGTTAAGATTCGCAAGATTTTGAGAAATTTTAAGGAAAATCTATGATTCTTTTTGAAAACGATTCTTTTATGATTTTGCGCAAAGCCTTTGGAGAATATCAGACAAATTGCTATCTTGCAATAGACAAGCAAACAGATGAAGCATTGATTATTGACCCAGGAATTGGGGCAAGCACTTGGGTAATAGAAACCCTTGAGCGCACAAAACCGCTTGCGATTCTTAACACACACGGGCATTTTGACCATGTTTGGAGCAATGCCGAGCTCCTTTCGCATTTTGGCAAGATTCCACTACTTTGTCCGCTAGAAGATGCCTTTATGCTAGCAGAAGACTGCTTTAGCACCGGGCTGCCCCAATCTACTCCTAGTGTGCTTGCGGGTGGAAAAGAGGACGCAAAAATAGAACCAAAAACAGCAACTACAGAGAATCTAGGCAGAGAAAATCACTACACATTCAATAATTTTATCGTAGAATTTTCTTGCTATCCCGGTCATACTCCGGGTTGTAGCGTGATTGTGCTTAGTTCTAAACTCACCAATGCAGATTCTATCTCTGCGCAAAATGCGTCATTACAAAGTGAGATTCCGCCTTTGTCCCAACAAAAAGTAATGTTTAGTGGAGATTTTATCTTTCATCGCTCCATTGGGCGCAGCGATTTTCCTTATTCCTCTCATAGCGCAATGAAAGCGAGTTTGGAAAAATTTATGGAGAGAAAGGAAAATCTACTGATTCTGCCCGGACACGGCGATACAACGAGTGTTGCGCAAGAGCAGGCAAACATTCCTTATTGGCTTGCACGCCTTTAAGCTAGAAATCAAAAGCAAGCAGTCCTAATCAAAATAACTCAATGATTCCGCGCCTTGTTTTGAGTTTGCCCTGTTTTTCTAGCTCTTTTAACACTCTTGAGACTGCCTCGCGCGCGCTTCCTAACGCATTGGCAATCTCCTCGTGCGTGATATAAAGCATCTTAGAATCCTTTGAATCCTCGCGGCGTAAAACAGAATGCAAAAAATTCAAAACCCTATCCTCCAAAGATTCAAACGCAAGGGAGCTCAAAGACGAAACAACGCGACTTAAACGTTCCCCAATAAGCTCTGTCTGAAATTGCTTGGCAATGGGATACTTAAGACTTAATTTGTCAAAAATCTTGCTAGGCAAAATCAATACATTGGAGGTTTGAATAAACTCCAAACAAACATCAAAATGAATATTTTTTAAAATACAAGTCGCAGAAAGGATACAAAATTCGCCATTTTTTAGAACAAAAAGATTGATTTCCTTGCCATTTGGAGAAACGATAAATGTCCGCAAAGCACCATCTAATATCAAAACAAGTCCGCGGCATTGCTCGCCTTTTAAGATTCTATAATTTTTGGGGAAACTTTTAGTGTAAGCACTCTGCAAATAAATATTTTGGTCTGCTGGAGAAACTTCCCAAGATTCCATTAATTCTTTAAAGATTGCATTCAACTTCTACGCCCTATTTTTCTAAATTTTAAATTATAGCTCATCTCGCTTTAAGAAAATCTAGTTTGGCAAAAGTGGGAAAATTTTTTAAGTTTATGAGGAAGGGACACAAAGGCAAGACAGAGATTAGCCTCTGTCTTTTAATCCTAGTTTTTCAATCACGTTTGCGTAGCTTTTAAAATCTTTACGACGCAAATAAGTAAGCAAGCCTTTTCTTTGAGAAACAAGCTTTCTAAGTCCCAAACGACTAGAATGGTCTTTTGGATTTACCTTTAAATGTTGTGTGAGTGTTTTAATCCTATCACTAAGCAAAGCAATTTGCACCTCTGTAGAACCTGTATCTTTGGGATTCCTAGCAAAAGCAGAAGTAATTTCTCTCTTTTTCGCCGAATCTTGAGCCATTTTGACCTCCTGATTGGTATAAATAAAGTTTGCGATTTTATCATAAAAATGTAAAAATGCGCTAAAATTTTAACAATTTTCTTGATTTTATCGGCTAAAAACGACTAAAATTACAGATTGATTTATTTATTTTGGAGTAGATTTGGCAACAGCAGATAAAAAAGTGTCTTTACTAAGCAGGATTATGCCCTTTTTATCTTTTCTTTCAGGCTCAAAAGATTTAACGGTTGTCTTTTTTATCATTGCGATTTTAGCAATCATCATTGTACCGCTTCCAAGTTCTTTATTGGATTTTTTCTTAGCCATTTCTATTGCACTTTCTGCATTAATTATCTTAATTGCGCTTTATGTCAAAAAACCCACAGATTTTTCGGCTTTTCCTACGCTTTTGTTGATTATTACTCTTTTTCGTCTTGCTCTTAATATTGCAACAACAAGAATGATTCTAAGCAATGGGCATTTAGGTCCTGAAGCAGTAAGCGATATTATCAACGCCTTTGGACAATTTGTTGTGGGCGGAAATTATGTTATTGGAATCATTTTATTTATTATTTTAGTCATTATCAATTTTATGGTTGTAACTAATGGTTCTACAAGGGTTTCTGAAGTCAAAGCGCGTTTTACACTAGACGCAATGCCGGGTAAGCAAATGGCGATTGACGCGGATTTAAACTCTGGAATCATTGGGCAAGAGGAAGCAAAAGCAAGACGCGACGCATTAGCAACCGAAGCGGACTTTTATGGCTCAATGGACGGTGCAAACAAATTCGTCAAAGGCGATGCGATTGCTGGGATTATTATTACACTGATTAACATCATTGGCGGATTCCTCATTGGCGTTTTTCAAAGAGATATGACGATAGCGGATTCTGCTTCCACTTTCACAATCCTAACGATTGGCGATGGTTTAGTTTCCCAACTCCCCGCACTCATTGTCGCCACCGCCACAGGTATCATTGTAACGCGCTTTAGCAAAGAGGGTGAAAACTTCGCTTCAGGGATTATTGACCAACTCATTAACGAATCCAAAACACTTTTAATTGTGGGCTGCATTTTATTGCTTTTTGCTCTCGTGCCGGGCTTGCCTACCCTCTCACTTGGTTTTGTAGGTTTGCTGTTTTTAAGCCTTGCCTTGCTTTTAAGCAAGCAAAAAGAGGGTGAGGTATGGAAATATGTAGAATCGCTCTTTAAAAAAATAAAAAAAGCCGACAAAACCAAAGAGGGGGAATTACAAGATTCTGACAATCTCCCTCAACGCAAACAAGCAAGACAGCAAGCCGCCGCCACTCAAGCGGCAAAACAACCTCCCAAAGAAAACGAGGAAGAGCGCAAAAAACGCGATGAAGCAGAGATTGATAACGCACTTAAAGTCAAAATCTTGCGTGTGGGGCTTGGGTATCAGCTCATCAAGTTTGCAGATCCTGCGCAAGGAGGCGAACTCGTCAATAAAATCCGCCAAATCCGCAAAACAATGGCAACGGAATATGGAATCCTCGTGCCAATGGTGCATTTAAGAGATGATTTGAATTTGCCTCCTGATGAATACCAAATTTTGCTTAAAGAAATTGAAATTGGTCACGGCAAAGTAATGGCGGACAAATATCTTGCGGTTGCTGCAAGCGGATTTGCTGGAGAATTGCCCGATGGAATCCCAACCAAAGAGCCGGTGTTTGGCTTGGACGCTTATTGGATAGATGAAAGCAAAAAAGAAGACGCAATTATTGAGGGTTACACAACTATTGATGGTGCAACCGTGATTAGCACACACATTCAAGAGCTCATCAAACAATACGCAGAGGAACTGCTCACGCGTCAAGAAGTGCATAATCTGCTTGAAAAACTAGGCAAAGATTATCCGATTTTAGCAGAGGAAATTAAAGGGGTAGGAGTTGGCACGATTCAACATATCTTAAAAGAGCTGTTGCACGAACAAATTCCCATTAAAGATATGTTGAGCATTGCTGAAGCCATCGCAGATGGCTATCCAGCCTACAAAGGCGATTTGCCAACACTCACAGAATATGTCCGCGCGTGCCTTAAACGACTCATTACACATAATTTTCAAAATGATGACGGAATCTTGCGCTACTTTATTCTTTCTCCCGCATTAGAACAATTCTTACTAGAACGTTTGCCAGACCAACAAAAAATGGGACAAAGATTGCGCCTAAGCCCGACAGAATCCCAAAACCTACTCGACGCACTCAATATTGCCCTCCAAAAAGGCGCATCTATGGGTGCTGTGCCAACAATCATTGGCGGCACTTCTATGGTGCTAAGAAAGCCTTTGGCGATTTTCCTTGAACAATATGGTTTTGGACGCAATATGATTGTTTTAAGCACCGCAGAGATTGATTATCAAAGCAAATATGAAATCTTGGGCACGGTTGAATTCGCTCTGTAAGGAAAAATATGCAAATCTACCATTTATCTCATATTGACTTAGACGGCTATGGTTGCCAAATGGTAAGCCGCGAAATCTACACACGTGCGTTTGCGTCCGATTCCTTGTCAATGTTTTTTTACAATGCCAACTATGGCAAAGAAGTTGGTGCGCGCCTAGAGGAAATTTATCGGCAAATCAAATGCACAAAAACAAAGAATCCCAAAGAAAAAGCGCATATTTTGATTAGTGATTTGAATCTCACGCTCGAGGAATGCGAAAGATTGGTGCAATCTGTCCTAGAGCTAAACCTCAACGGATTCCAAATCACTTTTGAGTTATTAGACCACCACAAAAGTGGGCAAGAATGCGCACAGACTTACGAATGGTATTTTTTGGATACCAAACGATGCGCTACACATATCGTTTATGATACACTGCTTACGCGTTATGGGCTTTGCGATTCTGTAAGGCAATGGCTTGAACCAATGGTAAAAATGATTAATAGCATAGATTTATGGCTAGAAGAGGGTTATGCCTTTGAGTTTGGCAAAGTCGCAATGCGAATGATTGTAGAATGCAAAGAACTCAATCGCTTTATGTTTGATAATGAAGACCGCGAATACAAGCTTGCTTTATTAAAAGAATCCGCAAAATTTCTCGGGCAAGAAAAGGGAGAGATTCTGCTGGATAATGCGATTTTAGAGATGAAAAAATGCTTTTTAAAAGGCAGCTTGTTCAGTGCCACATTAGATAATCTAACCTCAAAATACCAAAGCGAACTTTTGGCGCAAAAAGCGGAATCTTGTAGCATATATTGGAAGCAATATAGAGGATTTTTGAGTTACAGCATTGGCAATATCTCTGTGCTTGCAAACTTATTTTTAAAAAACAATCCACAATTTGATTTCTTCATAGATGTGAGTGCGCGTGGAAATGTAAGTTTGCGCGCCAACAACGCTTGTGATGTAAGTGTTTTAGCAAAAAATTACTTCAATGGAGGAGGACACGCAAATGCAAGCGGTGGCAAAATAGATGGATTCAAAGAAAGTTTTATCTATGAGGATATTAAAGAATGCGTGCAAACTATCTTAAAAGGAGAAGAATATGAATAAAGACAGAATCAAAGAGCTAGAAGAAGAAGTGGAGGAATTGTCCATTCAATTAAGCGATATGCTTTGTGTGACGTTAATCTTAAGTGGCGTAAAGGAATCCTCTATGCAAGAGGCATTGGACGCTTATATTGACGGATTAGATGAACAAAGCATAGAATATGGTGTCAATGAGATTTTGCAGAATCTAAAAAAGCTCAAACAAACACACCCGCAATTTTTTGCCTAAAAGAGATTCTATGGAAACAAAAAGAATCGCTATTTTATTTAGTGGCAATGGAAGCAATTTAGAAGCACTCATCAAGGCTTTGCACCAAAAATGCTTTCTCCCTAGCAAACGACCTGAAAATACAAAACAAAGCACCATCGGAGGGTTCTTGATTGGAGATGTTTTAATTGAGGGATTCTTAATTGGGGGATTAGCGCATACATTTAAACGAATAGAACCTGATTGTGCAAAGAGCAAACATTCCAACAAAGCCTTTAAGGTGGAAGTTGTCTTGGCTTTGAGCAACAAAAGCGACGCATTTGGGCTTACGCGCGCCAAAAGACTAGGAATCGCTACGCAAGTGATAGAAAGCGCGGGGAAGACAAGGGAGGAGTTTGATACGCAATTAGTCGCAACCCTGCAAGAATTTAAACTAGATTTATGCGTATTGGCTGGATTTATGCGAATCTTAACACCGATTTTTACGCAAAAGATTCGCGCTATCAATATCCACCCCTCGCTCTTGCCTCTTTTCAAAGGAGCGCACGGAATCTTAGAGTCCTACAACTCACCTATGCGCTTAGGAGGCGTGAGCGTGCATTATGTCAGCGAGGAGCTAGATAGCGGAGAAATCATCGCGCAAGGCGCAATCGCAAAAATCAAAGGAGAAAACCTAGAATCTTATGAAACGCGTATCCACAAATTAGAACACACATTGTATCCGCTGGCATTACTAGAAGCACTCACAAGGAAAAAATAATGCGTATTTTACACACAGAATGGTCGGGTGGCTTTGGCGGGCAGGAGATTCGGATTCTAAATGAAATGCAAGAAATGCGTAGGCGCGGTTGTTATCTCGCACTTGCTACCAAAGAGGACGCTAGAATCCTACTCAAAGCCAAAGAACAGGGTTTTACCACCTTTACCCTACCCTTTAGGCGCAAAACCGACTTAGAAAGTATTTATCAACTTCATAAAATCGCGAAAAACTTTGATATTATCAATACGCATAGCGGCGTAGATACTTGGCTAGGCGGATTAGCAAGCATTGGAAGCGGAGCGAAGTTTATCCGCACGCGTCATCTATCCAACAAAATCCACCCCTCACGCTTAAACTTTATTAACTCCCTAGCAGATTTCATCATCACCACAGGAGAAAGCATAAGAGAAGCAATGATACGCGAGAATCGCATCAAAAGAGAGAGGATTCTTTCTATCCCCACAGGCATTGACACGGAGACTTTTTGCAAAGAAAAATACGACAAAGAAGCAATGAAAACAAAATACAATCTCCCACAAAATAAATTGATTATAGGCAATTTAGGCGTTTTGCGTGCAATGAAGCGACAAGATGTTTTTATTGAAGTCGCGCGTGAAATTTGCCAAAAATACCCCGATGTATTTTTTGTGATTGCGGGCAGTGGAGATGGACAAATCCGCTTAGAAAATCTCGCAAAAGAAGTCAATCAGGCGGTAAATCAAGAAGTCGTGCGCCTGCTTGGACACATTGAAAATCCTGCAGAATTTTTGGCAACTTTGGATATTTTTATGCTCACAAGTGATAAAAATGAGGGTGTGCCGCAAAGCCTAATGCAAGCTCTAGCTATGGAGATTCCAAGCATTGCAAGCGATATTGGCTCTATTGCGGATTTACACTTTTATTCTCAAGGCAAGCCAAATTTCATTCTCACAAAAAATCCAAGCTTAGAGGAGTTTGCAGAAGCGTTAGAATCGCTAATTAGAGAGAGAGAGAGAGAGAGAGAGATAATCCTGCCATCGCGTGATTTTATTGTAAAAAATTTCTCTCTTGCCGCAATGGGTGAGAAAACTATGCAAGTGTATCAGAATCTGCTTGTCAATTCTTGATAAATTTAAAATAATTTACACCCTTAGAGCTTAAAATTTGGTTTGTATGCAGGGTTACAGATTGCTTCGCTTGCAAGGACTGCTGGGATTCGTCATTGTGAAGCCTTTGTAAAAAGCTGTGGCAATCTAAAATACAAAATCTCGCAATTTGTTATAAGATTATGGACTCCACTCTACTTCCTTATGCGCGCAGGAATCATAAGGGTAAAGTTACGCTTTTGTGCTTAGAATCAAGCTTTCATTAGAGCCCATTTGCTCTACAAAATCACGGATTTTCCTATCCAAATGCTGATTTATCACATCGGTATCTTGGCTTTGTTGTTTGATTTGCTCTACTTCTCCTGCAAAATATTGCCTTACCAACGCTTGCTCCTCTGGTGAAAGCGCGTTAAGATTACCACTCTGCTTGATTTTTGCAAGCAGTCTCATCGCTTCCTCCATTGCAGAGACATCTAACTCCTCTTTGTTGGGGGTTGCAAGGTTTGCTTCTTGGGATTGCGCGACCATTTCTGCTAAAGGATTTTCTTGCGATTCTAAAATCCCCTTAAGCGCGCTATATAAGCTACCACGCGTTACTTCAAAATGTTCTTGCACACTAATTTTGCCATTTAAATCTTTGTCTTGTGAAATAAAATTATCTAGCAAATCCTCTGTGGTGCGCACTTCTGTATCATCACTTTTGGTGTTGCCCTCTACCAAAAGCACGGAAATTGGATTGCCAAACGATTGGCTTTGGCTCAACTCAAAACTATAACCATCTCTCAAAAGTCCTCTTTCGTTTTCCGAAAACTTCCCATCTTGATTCAAATCTGCTCTTTGCGCCCCCACATTACCCATTATCTCTGCATACCAGCCACTAACATAAGCCTCTGCTTTGCCACTTAAACGCATATTGCCATCTTCTCTAGCATAAAAGTCTTTTTTGTTAAATTTCTCTTGCAATCGTTCCATATTTTCTTTAGAGATTAAAGCACTCACGCGCTCTCCACTTGTATGGTCATCAAAAAGCACGAGTTGGTAGTTAGAATCCCCAACTAACTTTGATTTTATGGACTCTTTGATTCCTCTTTCTTGGGGTTTTAATTGCAAATCTTGACTTTCTTCGCTTGTCAATGCTGCCTGTGTGCGGTCATTTGCCGCTAGATAAACCTTAGAAGAAACAATGCTTCCTGCGCCATTTACAAACATTTTACTCCTTAATTTATACCATTACAATAAAACAATGATAGTTTCCATATCTATCAGGAACACATTTTCTGATAAGTTTTGCCATTGTATCTTTAGAATCATCAGATTTTGATGCAATATTTTTTCAAACACATCTGTTTCATTATTTATCTTTGGACTCGCATACGCACACAATCCAAAAACCAATACCACACTCAAAACTATTTTATGTATAAAAACTCCTTTGTTAAAAAAATATTTAATCATTATAGAGATTTATTCTTAAAAATATCGGATAATTTTAGAAAAACTTTAATATGTTTTGCTATTTTGTTACAAATCGCTGCATAAGCTCTATTGTCTCTGCGTCCAGCTTCTCTTTGCGATTCTTTAAATCCTGCACGATTTGCTCCCAATCCTCAATTTTAAGATTCTGTCCAAATTTTGCTTTCGCACTTAAAGATTCCACTAAAATCTTTCCTACAAAAGTGCCTTTTTCTTTGCCGACAAACTGCCCACTCTCCATACTCATTTGCGTATTTTGTGGCTCATATTTACACACAAGACGCGTTAAAATATGCTTTTTCTCCTCCCAATCCTCTATGACACAAAACTGCCCCTCCAAAAAAACAGAAAAGAAAAATTGCGTGGGAATCATTGTGTGATTTAAAAAATGGCTCGGAATATAAGCATAAGGTTTTGCCGCACTAAAGGCGACTTTGGGATTCTGCTTTAAAAGTGAGTATTTGCGCCCAGCTTTTGCGCCGTGTAGATAAATTTGCGAATCCTCATAACAAAAACTAAGCGGCACTGCATAAGGAATATTATCAGGAATCACGAGCGTGCCAAATTCTATTGCATTTAAAAACTCTCCTATCAACCCCAAATCTTTACAATCAAAATCACTTCTTCGCATTGTTGTTATGCCCCATTGCTTCCAATCATCGCAGAATCTGCACTTCATTTTCTAGTGCGATTCCACATTCCTTTTGCACTTTCTCTTTTGCAATCTCTATTAATTCCAAAGCTTCCTCAAAGGTAGAATCCCCAAGATTCACAAGAAAATTCGCGTGTTTTTCGCTAAAGCACAAGCTCTTGCTTTTGCCAAATCGCACACCCTTTAGCCCCACTGCCTCAATCAAACGCCCCGCAAAATCACCCTTAGGATTCTTAAAACAACTCCCAAAACTCGGCTCTTTTGGCTGATTTTGTCGCATTTTTATACATTCCTCCACTAAATCGCCTCTAAAACCGCTTTGCTTTTTAAAAATCCCGGCAAAAATCAGCCCAGAAATTTCGCTACTACGATAGGATAACCCTAGCGATTCCACATTCTTAAAACCAAGCTTTGCGGTATTTTCTAGTTGCAAGATTCCAAGTAGCACTTCTTGAATCTCATAACTTTTCAGCCCCGCATTCATCTTGATGATTCCACCCACACTTCCGGGCAATCCACAAAGAATCTCAAACCCTCTTAGATTCTTGCGTTTAGCATAAGCAAACAGCCTGCCACTCGGTGTTGCCGAACCCACTTCTAAGCTGTCTCCTAAGTCTTTAATGTAATCAAATGCCTTACTTAAAGCGCAGAGATTCTTAGCATTTGGAGCAATCAACAGATTGTTTGCCTTGCCGATGATTTGCGGGGAAGCCTGCTCTAAGAGGGCAATATAATCTTGTGGCGATTCTATATAATTTAATGCAAGCTGTGTGCCAATTCGCACGCTCGTATAACGCGAAAAATCTACAATTTTTTGAAACATTGGAATCTAAAAAAGAAAGCTTGGCATTAGATTAAAGATTCTTGTTGTAAAGTCCATTAGCATATTGAGCATCCAAGGCATTGTAAAGATAATCACGACAATTACCGCTAGAATCTTTGGCACAAAAGTAAGCGTCATTTCGTTGATTTGTGTCGTGGCTTGAAAAATACTAATCATCAAGCCCACTACCAAACCGACAAGCAACATCGGGAGAGAAAGGGTAAGCGTGATTTTATAAGTCTCAATCGCCAAAGCCATTAATTGCGATTCCACAATTCTCTCCTCACTTTAAAATCTATTTATAGGAATCCCATACCATTTTGGCTTTGCCATCTATCTCCTCCACAGCCGCCATTCCCATAATATTATAACCGCAATCCACATAATGAATCTCGCCCGTAACCGCGCTTGCAAGAGGGGATAGGAGATACATCGCAGAGTTGCCTACTTCCTCAATACCAACATTTTTGCGCAAAGGCGCGTTGGCTTCATTCCATTTTAAGATGAAGCGAAAATCTCCGATTCCACTTGCTGCAAGCGTGCGAATCGGTCCCGCTGAAATTGCATTGACGCGGATTCCCTCTTGTCCCAAATCGTGTGCTAGATAACGCACACTAGATTCCAACGCAGCCTTAGCAACGCCCATTACATTATAATGCGCAACATGCTTGACGCTTCCTAGATAGCTTAATGTAAGGATTGAAGCATTGGGGCTTAGCACAGGTTTGAGCTCACGGCAAAGCTCAATAAGCGAATAAACTGAAACTTCCATTGCAACATTAAAGGCTTCTTTGCTTGTATCCAAAAAGCTCCCATCTAACGCTTCTTTGGGAGCAAAAGCAACACTATGCACCAAGAAATCCAATGTTCCAAAATCTCGCTTGATGCTTTCACGCAAAAGCGCAAAATGCTCCTTTTTGCTTACATCTAGCTCATAAACAAACTTAGAATCCCCGATTTCCTCTGCAATGGGAAGCACGCGTTTTTGGATTTGTTCATTCATATAAGTTAAGCCGATTGTCGCGCCCTGCTCTTTGCAAGCCTTTGTGATTCCATACGCAATAGATTTATTGTTTGCCACACCGACAATCAAGCCCTTTTTACCTTGCATAATCATTCTTTACTCCTTAAATCCAATGAATTATCTAAGATTTGACAAAAGCTTGAAAACTCCCAACTCGCACTCCCAATAAGCACACCATCTACACCATTTAGAGAGAGAATCTCACGCACATTTTGGGGTTTCACGCTTCCGCCATACAAAAGCGGAATTTTACCCAATTTTTGCTTTAAGCGTGTGTGGATTTGTGTGATTTCTTCTAAACTTGCACTCACCCCACTGCCAATCGCCCAAATCGGCTCATAAGCGACAATCAAATTAGGAGAATTTAAATTAATCCCTTCAAATTCGGATTCCAAAAACTCCAAAACAGCTTCAATGCCCTGCTGTTTGATTTCTTGCGATTCCCCGATACAATAACAAATCCTAAATCCCAACTGACTAAAAAACCTAAATTTCTCTGCACAAAATTCTTGTGATTCCTTTAATATCTCGCGCCTCTCGCTATGCCCAATCAAAAGCGTTTGAATCCCAAACTCCTCTAATTGCTCCAAGCCAATTTCTCCTGTATAAGAGCCGTTTTTTGCAGGGTAGGCGTTTTGCGCACCAATTTGAAAATCCTTGAAGCGATTTTCTAAGAGCGCGCTTTGCGGAGGAAAAATCATAATTTGATGTGGGAAAGATTGATTTTGTGTTTGATTTTTTGCAATAAACTTTTCTAAATTTTCGCAAAATTGCAAAGTGCTTTTGCGTGTGTGGTTTGTCTTAAAATTGCTTGCAATAATTTTCATAAGATTCCTTTAGTTTTTGGTATTATAGCAAATCTTAAAAACTTTACAATTCTTATTGAATGCTATAATTTCAACGATAACTTTAAGGAGTTTGAATGAATTTTTTACAAAAAATTCAAGAGAATATTAAGCTCATTTTCACTTGGAATCCTAGCGATAGATTATGGCAAATGCCATTTTTTGCGGGATTAAGTGTTGCAATCGTGCTTTTTATTGCAGCTTTTTTTAATCGTCCGGATTTGGGGCTTGTGGCAATCATCGGCACCAATATTTTTCTTTATGTTCCAGACACTCCGATTCACCATAAAATGATTTTATGTATGGCAAGCGCTTTTGGAATTATCGCTTCCTTCACGCTTGGGCTGATTGGACAAGCCTTTCCTACACTGATTCCATTCATTGTCTTTCTTGTTACAATGATAGGTGCGCAAGTCGTGCGCTATTTTAGTATTGGCGCGCCGGGATTCTTTTTCTTTACCTTTGCGATGATTCTTGGCACTTATATTCCTTTTGAGGTCAAAGACTATCCCTTTGCCATTGGGCTTGTCGCACTTGGAACAATGGTAGCAAATGTGATGGTTTTGCTGTATTCTCTAAGTGTAATTTACCTCTTCAAACATCCTCCAAAACCGATTCCAAAAATTGGAGAATTTGGCTTTGGCGTAATTATTATTGACCCTATTATCATTGCGTTTTTTGTCAGTGCCTCTATGGTTTTCCAAAACTTTTTGGAATTAGAAAGAGGCTATTGGGTGGGAGTAAGTTGTGCCGCTATCTTAACAGCGGTTACTTTTAAACAAATTTGGATTAAACAGACACAAAGAATCTTAGGCACGATTCTAGGCGTAAGCTTCGCTTATTTCTTACTACACTTTAGTTTTAGCCCGATTCAATTTGCACTTTTGATGATGATATTAATGTTTTTTGCAGAATTAACAGCGGTTAGGAATTATGCTTTGGCAATGGTATTTTTAACTCCTTATTCTACTTATTTGGCAGAAGTTGCAAGTTTTATGAATTATGACCCAGATTTGATTATCAAGGCAAGAATCCTAGACATTACCATTGGTAGTTTATTTGGACTTTTGGGAGGTGCAGTAATGCATTGGCAACCTTTGCGAAAAATACTAGAGAGAATCTTACGCAAAATCGTTTTTCGGTGGGCGGGCGAAGATTAAAAGCACAAAGAAATTTGTGCTTCAAACCAATTGCTACGAATCCTTCTATCAAAAACAATCAATTAGAATTAGGGAATTGCGTGAAGTTGCTGATAAACCTCCGTGCTTTTGGCTTCAAATTTTTGACAATATGTTTGTAATTGTTCTTGATTCTCTGTAAAATTACCAAGTTTAATAAACTCCAAAAACTCTTGAATACTTTTATCAAAATCAAAGATTTTTTGGCAAATGCTCTTATCTATCAAAGAATTTTCTCCAATATTACATTGTGAAACTATCTGCGGAATCTCATTTGTAATCACAGCAGAATAGGAGGCAAATTTTTTCAAAATACAATCCAACTCTAGCAACGCAATATAAGAAGTCTTATTGGTATGTAAAATAGAATCTAGCAAGAAAGCGGCTTGTTTATCCATTGCACCAAAAGTTTCATTGAATGAAATCATCAATTCATTAGAATTATTTGTAATGGTGTCAATCTCTTTAACATAGCCTGAAATCTCGTCCATTTCTTGGTTGATGACTTGTGTAGTTGAAGAGATTTCTGACGCGGTTTTTGTGGCACGCTCTGCTAGTTTTCTCACCTCATCAGCAACGACTGCAAATCCTCTTCCGTGTTCCCCAGCTCTTGCTGCTTCAATTGCGGCATTGAGGGCTAGTAAATTGGTTTGGTCGGTAATCTCCTTAATCAAGGAAACAAATGTATCAATTTCTTTAATTCGTTTTGTGAAACACTCAAAGGATTGTGAAGTTTGCGACATCATAGAGGAGAGATTGGCAAAATTATTCATAATCACTTGGACACTTTGCATTCCTTGATTGGAAGATTGAGAAATGGCTTTTGTCTCTTCAGAGGTTTCATTCATCACCGAAATTACAGCATTTAGATTTGTAGAAATTGAATTTAAATCTTTCTTTAAACTCACTGCGCTTTGTTTAGAAATCTGATTCACAATTAAACCTCTTGCGCCTAATTTATCTGCTTCTTCAACTGCATAAGAGGCTTTATTAATAAGCTGCCCCACATAAGAAAAAGTTCCTTTTAGGCTTGCAGAATTTAATTTTCTATAATATTGTTTTTTGCTTGCTGCAGTAATAGTGGAAGCCCCTCCTCTAACAAAGGCTTCCACTTGGTCAGCCAAATCATTAATTGTCCACGACAGATTACCCAAAGCACCATTGTCTTGAATATTTGTGATTCTTGCTTCTAGGTCTCCATTAGCAAGCTGTGAAACACAATGTGTTATTTCTTGAATATATTTATCTCGTCTATTTCCAGCTATTAGCGTCAATGTGCAAGTCAAAATACCTAGACAAAAAGCCCCAAATTCTAGCAAAATATGAATATCTAAAATTTCAATAATAAATAAACAAACAAAAATGGCAATGAAACAATAATTAAAAACCCTAGAATATCTATAAAGTTGATACGAATTCTTCATAATTGACTCCTTTTTGTGCTAGAATCTGCTCCAATCTCTCTTGGCTTTTTTCAATCCCTTCTCTTTGTTCAACTTCCAATAATTCCCTATAGAGTGCATTGATGGTTTTTTTTGCCTGTTCTGTTGGCTTTAGCCGAATAGAATGATAACCAACAATCTCTCCTTTGCCGTTAAAAGAGGGGGTTACAAAAGCCTTTACCCAATAATATGAACCATCTTTAGAAAGATTCTTTACATAAGCTATAATTTCTTTTCCTTGTTGTATAAAACTCCATAGAAATTTAAAAATAACTTTTGGCATATCTGGGTGACGCACAATATTATGTGGTTTGCCCAGAAGTTCCTTCTCTGTATAGCCTGAAAGTTCAATAAAGATTCTATTACCATAAAGAATTCGTCCCTTTAAATCTGTTTTGGAAATAATAATTTCATTCTCATTGAATTGCCTCTCTTGCTGAATGGGTTTTGGTTTATTCATTGCTTATCCTTAAAAATGAGAAAAATAATTAAAACTTATTCACTCTATGGCATCAATTCATCTTTTCCTATCGTCATAGCCACATAAGATTCTTAAGATAATGCAAGAATAGTAATAAATATTTAGTTAATGAATAGTTAATAAAATGTTAAGATATTGTCAAGATGAGTAGCAAACCAAAATAGATTCTTAATATTAGAGATGTTGAATAATTCTTGATTAAGAATATTCAAAGAGGGGGAAAATAAGCTCTCCCTCGCAATAAATAGGAATCCCCCAAAAAAAAAGGGGGGGGGGAATCAAAAATTATTTTCTAATTTCTTTGATTCTTGCAGATTTACCACTTCTTGTGCGGAGATAGTAGAGTTTTGCGCGTCTCACACGACCAATTTTAAGCACTTTAATGCTTTCAATACTTTCAGAATAGAGAGGGAATATTCTTTCTACTCCTACACCATTTGCGCCGATTTTGCGAATCGTAAAAGTCTTGCCTGTCCCTGTGCCACGAAGTGAGATACAAACTCCTTCAAAATTTTGGATTCTTGTTTTATCTCCTTCAGAGATTTTAATCCCAACTCTTAATGTATCTCCTGCCTTAAATTGTGGAATCTCTTTTCCTGCAATTTGTGCGTCTTCAAAATGCTGAATATATTTATTTCTCATCTTTTAGCCTTTGTTTGTAGCGAATATAGAGGTCTGGTCTATGGAATCTAGTTTTTGCCTCTGACGCTTTTAATTTTAAGCTGTGGATTTTAGCGTGATTTCCCTTTGAATACTCTGAAGGAATCAATAAATTTTTAAAATTATGCGGTTTGGTAAAATTTGGGGATTCTAATAAAAACTCTTCATAGCTTTCTCCTTGTAAGGAATCACTATTGCCAAGCACTCCCTCTACCTGTCTTGAAATGCTATCACACAAACAAAGTGCGGCAATCTCCCCACCGGTTAAAATAAAATCCCCGATACTAAAAACCTCATCGGCATACAATTCAATCAAACGTTCATCAAAGCCTTCATATCGCCCGCAAACTAAGGTAATATGAGACTTTTTGCTCAAACATTTCGCGTCATTTTGTGAAAAGAGTTTCGCACAGGGCGTAAGAAAAATAATGTGTGTTTTGGGATTTTGTTTTTTTACAGAATCTAGCGCATTGCTTAAAGCCAATGGCTCTAGCACAAGTCCCGCGCCACCGCCTACTTGATAATCGTCTGTCTTTGCAAAGCGATGAGGGCTGAAGTCTCTAGGATTGACAAAATCTACGCCAAGTAATCCCTGCTTGATTGCCCGATAAAGAATAGAATCGCTGAAGTAAGATTCTATCAAATGGGGAAATAAAGTAACAATAGAGAATCGCATTAACTATTTTCCAAGATTTCTCTACAAAATTGTGTATAAATGATTTTTGGGGTAGCACTGGTGCTTTCTTTGGATTCCTCTTTGGAATAGATTGTGGAATCTTTTTTGGATTCCACCCCCAAAATATAACGCGCATTATAAGGAATCAAAAAACTCTTTGGGAAATTCTGTGCCACAAGCGCAAAATCAGTTTTAACAGACAAATAATCCTGCGCACAAAAGCGTTCAATCTCGCTTACAACGCCAAGAATCTCGCCATTTTCTACAATCTCACTCCCTACAAGCTCAAACCAAAAAAATTCATTTTCTTTGAGTTTGCACTGCTGCTTACATTGCTCTTGCGTAGTATAAAGCACAAGATTGACGATTTGCTTTGCTGCTTCTTTGGAATTAATTTCAATAAATTTTGCTATGGAACGTTTTGCTTGATAAGATTCAAGTGTCAAATTGCCAAATTGTGATAAATAAATATTACCACTCTGCAAGGATTCGGGAAAATCGCTTAGCAAATGCAAAAATACCTCACCTTTGAATCCTGTGGAGCGACCGATTTTCGCGACACTTACCCAATCTTTTTGGACGCTCTTACCAAACATTCCTAAGCTTCAGTAGTTTGTGGTTTCACGATAATGCGATAAGAGTTGCCATCTTTTGCTTTAATGCCAGAAACAAAAGTTTTGATTGCGCCAATCATTTTGCCATCTTTGCCAATCAAGCGTCCTGCATCTTGCGAGGAAGAAAGAATTTCAATTTCATAAAAATTCGTATCAAGCTCTGTTTTGATGACACGAATTTTGTCGGGTTCTGTAACAATTTTTTTTACATAGGCTTCTATAAAATCTTCTACCATATATTGCCTACATTTGATTATTTAGTAATTGCTTTTACTCTTTCGCTCATTTTTGCGCCAACGCCTGTCCAATATTTCAATCTTTCCGCATCATATTTTACCACAGAAGGCTCCACGAGAGGATTATAATATCCGATAGATTCAATCCAACCTCCATCGCGTCTTTTTCTACTATCAGTTACAATGATTCTATAAAAAGGCTTTTTCTTTCGTCCCATTTTTGTTAAGCGGATAACGGTTGCCAAAATATGCTCCTTAAATCAATCTTAAATTCACAGACAAATCTGCATAAAGGCGAAATTTTATCTAAAAGCAAGTAATGTTTTCCTTAAAGTGCTATGTATTCTCGCAAGGACAAGCCCCTGCTATGTCATTGTAGAAATGCGCAACATTCGTGGCAATCTATAATGTTGAAATGCAAACAAAAAGGCACACTATCTCCTAAGCTGCCCCATTCTTGCGTCTTTCATCAGGCTCATCAAATCACCCATTCCGCCTTTGTTAGAAAATTTCTTTGCCATTTTCGCCGCATTTTCAAACTGCTTCAAAAAACGATTCACATCACTAACATCAATCCCCGCGCCCATTGCAATACGCTTTTTGCGACTACCATTGAGCAAATCCGGATTCTCGCGCTCTTTTGGTGTCATTGAGGAGACCATTGCGCGCATTTGTTTCATCTCTTTTGAATTGTCCAAATCCACATCTTTAAGCGCGCTTGCCATATTTCCTAGACCGGGCAACATTGAAAGAATAGACTGCATAGAACCAATTTTTTTGATATTATCCAACTGCGCGATAAAGTCATTAAAATTGAATTTGCCCTTTTTGATTTTCTTAGAAATGTCTTTTGCTTCTTTCTCGCTAATCACAGCAGCGGTTTTTTCAGCCAAAGAGTGAATATCCCCTGCCCCCATTAGTCGCCCCACAATGCGTTCAGGGATAAAAACCTCTAAATCCGCGACTTTCTCGCCCACACCAATAAAGCGCAATGGAATCCCAAGCTGATGCGCAATAGAAAGTGCGATTCCACCTTTGCTATCTCCATCAAATTTGCTTAAAATCACTCCACTTAAGTTCATTTTCTGATGAAAGATTCCGGCACTCTTGACGCCGTCTTGCCCACTTAAGCTATCCACAACATAAAATACTTCATTAGGATTAATCGCATTTTTAATGCCCTGCAATTCCTGCATTAAAGCTTCATCAATCGCCAATCGTCCAGCAGTATCCACAAGCAACACATCATAAAGCCCATCAACTGCCTTTTGCTTGGCTTGTATTGCAATTTCTGCGGGAGTTTTTCCCTCTAAATAAAAAAAATCCACTTCCACTTGCAAGGCTAATTGTCGCAACTGCTCCACTGCGGCAAGTCTTTGCAAATCACAAGCAGCCAACAAGACTTTTTTCTGTTTGCCCTTAAGATAATTTGCCAATTTTGCTGTTGTCGTTGTTTTCCCACTTCCTTGTAAGCCCGCCATCAAAACGATTGTTGGGGGCTTGGGCGCAAAAATAAACCCATAATTACCCGGTGCGGTAAGAATCACATTGAGCGATTCTTTTAATGCGCTTAAAAAATTTTCCTTTCCGATTCCGCTTTGCTTCGTTTTAAGCTCCACATCGCTCAACAATTCTTTTAAAACCTTATAATGCACATCGGATTTTAAAAGCGATTTTTTTAACTCCTCTAAAGCGCGTTTTAACGCCTTTTCATCGTCTTGGAATCGGATTTTGCTAATGGCACTTTGAAAACTCTCTGTAATAACACCAAACAACTTCGCAACCTCGATTAAAAAGATAAAATCTGCGATTCTACATTAGATTTGCTTAAAAGTTTATTGCGCCCTTTTACGCGACACAAACACATTATGGAATCGCAAAGATAGATTCTCAAAAAATAAATAACCTAGATAAAATAAATCCTAAAGACTTAGTAACCACTCAAGATTCTAAACAATCCTCTTTACTTTGGCGAATTAGACAAAGACAATACCATTAAACAAGATACACCAAGTTATTACTTCTCCCCTAAAGATGAAGAAAATAATCTAGGCACACTTACTATCTTTTTAAATGCTTCTACTCTTACTCTTTTAAATTATTCTCTCTTAGATTCTAGTTTAAATATTAAACTAGAACTCACAAACAAAGAATCTCAAGAAAAACAAGATAAAGCTATCATACAAAGAGAACAAAAACAACACATAGAGATATGATTGAAAGCGATAGAAAGCGTAGAGTTGTAGTGAACTACTCTTATCATCCTATTTCTCAAAAAATGAGTGAAATCTATCAAGAGTTAGTGAAAAAATATCCACGACCACTACCCTTAACAATAGATGAACAATCAGATATTATTGATAAAACCTATCCTAGAATTCTCTCTAATGGTTGTCGATATATTACAGCGGAGGGTTTCTATCTAAGTAGTTTAACTCCACCAAGAAAATTAGAGAATAAAGACATTGATTTATTAATAGAGAGAATCAAAGAATATATGGGAGAGGAAGTGTATGAGAAATATTTTGTGGGAGTTATCCATCAAAATATACCCGATTGCTTTTATGAAGAAGTTACATCAGAAACATACTGGAAAACCGATTTTAGTACTGATTTTGAAAAAATCAAAGAATATATGGGAGAGGAAGTGTATGAGAAATATTTTGTGGGAAAGGATGATTTGCCCCCAGGATACAGCCGTTCTTTTAAAGAACGAACAACGTTAGGATGGCTTTATGTTAAAGGGGGCAAACCAATAGTTATAAGTATGTCTGCTAGTGGATTAAAAAAGCTCGAGACTACTTATGGACCGCTTACAGGAGATGAAGGAGCAGGGTTTAGGTACGTTCATAAAGTTTATTCTAAAAAGCTTTCTAATAATATCTTTTACCTAGAAAATGGTAAATTTGTAAAAAGTGATGAAAAAGACAAGGGAGGAACACATTGAATCCTAAAGACTTCATAGAACAAGCTAAAGACTATGCAGATTGTGCTGAAATTCTGCCTATTATTTATGAATAATTTATGGAGAAAATATCAAATTTATGTGAAGCTTCTGTGAGATTTTTGTGATAAAGATTTTATGCAAACCATTTACCATTGATTATTTTTTATGGACTATAATTTCAGAGTTTAAATTTTAATTTCAAAAGGATTTTCAATGAAAAAGTTTCTTTGTTCTCTTAGTTTAGCAGCAGCTCTTAGTTTCCCAGCACTTGCAGCTCCTTATGCACTAGATTCAGCAAACTCTAAAGTAGATTTCTCCGTTTCTCATCTCAAACTCACACAAGTAGATGGCAAATTCAATAAGTTTAGCGCAACGATTGATTACGACCAAGCTTCTAGCACTTTAAAAGTCTTAGAGGGTGTTGTGGATATAACTTCAGTGGATACTGCAAACCCCAAAAGAGACGCGCATTTGCAAGCAGAGGATATGTTTGATGCAAAAAAATACCCCAATATGACTTTTAAAATGACAAAATTTGAAGCAGGTAAAATTTATGGGGATTTAACGATTCGTTCCACAACAAAGCCTATCGTGCTTGATGCAACAATCCAACCAAATGGCAAAGCTTTAGATATTAATGCTACTACAAAAATTTTAAGAAGTGATTTTGATGTCTCTTGGCACAATATTTTCAAAGATAATGCTGTGGGCGATGAAGTAAAAATCACTTTAAACCTTAAAGCAAACGCAAAATAACCACACAACTAACCCAATATAAAACACAATGACAAAAACCTCTTGTCATTGTGAGATTCTGCAAGAATACAACAACCCCCACAAACAATTAATGCGTTTTTAAAAAAAAAATTGTAAGATTAGCTTTTATCTTTGAATATAAGGATTTTCAATGAAAAAGACTTTTGTAGCCCTCTCTTTGGCGTGCGGAATCTTTGCTAGCAATCTTTTAGCAGGAGAAGTAAAAATCGGTGTCGTTTTACCTGCAAGTGGTGCAGTAGGTGGGTTTGGAGAACTTGGCAAACGCGGAATTGACTTAGCTTACAAGGCACAGAGTAAAACCAAAAATGGAGATGAGATTAAAATTATCTTTATTGACAATAAGAGCGACAAAATAGAATCCGCAAACGCAATGCAAAAGCTCGTTTCAAGCGACAAAGTCAGCGTTGTTATTGGTCCTATGATTTCTACTAATGCGCTTGCAATGACAAAAATTGCAGACGATAGCAAAACGCCTCTCATCGCTCCTGTGGCGACTAACGACCGCGTAACTAAAGGCAAAAATTTCGTTTCTCGTGTCTCTTTTGCGGATAGCTTTCAAGGACTCATCGCGGCAAATCTAGCTTTCAAAGACTTGGGCGCAAAAAAAGCAGCGATTTTGTTTGACAATAGCAGTGATTATTCTATCGGGCTTACACGTGCTTTTAGAAATCAATTCAAAGCTTTAGGTGGCGAAATCATTATTGAAGCCAATGCTCAAGCAGGAACTAAAGACTTCAAAGCACAAATTTCAAGCATTAAAGCAAAGAATCCCGATGTTCTTTATTTACCAATTTATTATAACGAGGGCGCATTGATTGCCGTTCAAGCCAAGCAATTAGGATTAAATGTCCCAACCATTGGAGGAGATGGCTTAGTTTCAAATAAAATTTTCTTTGATGTCGCCAAAGAAGCGGGAGAAGGTTATATGGTAACGGATTATTATTCTACAAACTCCAAACAAACCCCCAAAGGCGAAAAATTCATCAAAGATTACAAAAAAACTTATAATGAGCCTGTAAGCTCCTTTAGCATTATGCTTGCGGACGCTTATGGACTTGCTGTGGCTGCGATTGAACAATGTGGCGCGGAGAATCGCGAATGCATCAATGATAAAATTCGCAATGCCAAAGATTATGATGGCATAAGTGGTAAATTCTCTTTGCAAAATGGCGAATCTATCCGCAGTGCAGTAATTAATCAAGTGCAAGGTGGTAATTTAGTTTATAAAACTACGATTGAACCATAAAATTTTATAAGATTCTGTGAATTTTGAGGTTTAAAGTTTGGACTTTTTAACTTTTTTTCAGCAATGCATTAATGGCTTGAGCTTGGGCAGTATGTATGCACTCATCGCGATTGGCTATACAATGGTTTATGGCTGTTTGCGTTTGATTAATTTTGCTCACGCAGATATTATGATGGTAGGAGCATTTCTCGTTTTTTTTGCCATTAGCTCCTTTGATTTGCCTTTTTATGCTGCTGCGATTTTATCTATTGCCCTATGTGGAATCCTAGGCGTAATGATTGACAAGATTGCCTACACTCCTTTACGCAGTGCGCCTAGAATCTCTATGCTAATTACTGCAATTGGTGTAAGCTTTTTTTTGGAAAATCTTTTTAATGTCCTCTTTGGCTCTACACCTAGATTCTTTAATGCTCCAGCATTTTTCTCGCAATCTTTAGATATTTTTGGTATCAGTTTGACCATTATTACATTAATCATTCCATTGGTTACGCTTTTGCTTTTAGGAGGACTTTTGCGTTTTCTCTATCACACAAAGCAAGGAATGGCGATTCGTGCAAGCGCATTTGATATTAACACCGTGCGCTTAATGGGAATCAATGTAAATCATATTATTGCCATTGTTTTTGCGATTGGTAGCACTTTAGCGGGAATTGGGGGAATTTTTTATGCAATTTCTTATCCCACGATTGACCCGCTTATGGGAGTGCTAATTGGCTTAAAAGCCTTTGCTGCTGCGGTTTTAGGTGGAATCGGAAGCGTAGGCGGAGCGGTGCTTGGAGGCTTTATCTTGGGCTTTACAGAAGTTATGGCAGTAGCACTTTTTCCAGACCTTGGAGGATACAAGGACGCTTTTGCATTCCTTTTCCTCATTCTTGTATTGCTCTTTCGCCCTGTCGGCATTATGGGCGATTGGCGTTTAGAAAAAAGTCGTTTTTAGGTTGAAAAATGTTTAAAAAACTTTACACAAATAGCCCAACAACTGCGACTTTGGGATTCCATTGCAGCATTTATGTATTAGTCATTTGCGTGCTTTTCGCTTCACAAAGTTTGTTGGGAGATTACGCCTTAAGAATCTTTAACAATATTCTTATTTTTATCATTCTAGCGGTAAGTTACAATCTGATTAATGGTGTAACAGGACAGCTCTCCCTAGAACCAAATGGATTTGTCGCGATTGGTGCATACATCACCGCATTAATGTTGTTGGATTCGGATTTAAAATGGGGAATGTTTCAGCTAGCAGACCCTCACCCTTTTATCTTAAGTATGTATAGTGAGTTATTGCCTGCTCTGTTTTGCAGTGGAATCGTAGCAGCTATCCTTGCGGTTCTGCTTTCTTTTCCTGTATTTCGCGTGCGCGGGGATTATTTAGCAATTGTAACGCTTGGCTTTGGTTTTATTATCAAAATCCTAGCAATCAACAATCCAGAATGGACGAATGGCGCGATTGGCTTAAACGAGATTCCAAATAATCACGATTCCATTGTCGGCGCGATAGAAAAGCTGCTTTTAAGTCTTAGCGCGAGTGATTCGCCCTTGCAAGGATTCTTTCACTTTCTTTATATCCACGCCTTTGGCAATGGAGCAAATATCACGGTCTTTTTTTGGAGTGGAATCTTTGCTACTGCTTCGGTGATTTTAATCCTACAAATCGTCTATTCCAAGTATGGACGCGCAATGAAAGCAGTACGAGACGATGAAGATGCCGCAATTGCAATGGGAATTAATACTTTCAAAATCAAAACTTTTGCTTTCTCCACAAGTGCATTTTTGGAGGGCATTGGAGGCGGATTAATGGCGGTTTGGCTCACCACGATTGACCCAAAAATCTTTGGGTTTGAGCTTACATTCCAGCTCTTAATCATCATCGTGCTTGGAGGCTTAGGAAGCACGAGTGGTGCGATTTTGGGTGCGATTTTGGTTATCGGCGGAGGAGAATGGCTTAGATTTTTAGACCAACCTTTAGTCTTTTTTGGAAAGGATTTTGGCTCTTATCCGGGTCTTAGAATGGTATTTTTCTCGCTCATCTTGCTTGTGATTATGCTTTTTGCTAGAGAGGGTATTATGGGCAAGCGCGAAGTTTGGGATTTGAATCCTACCAAACTAAGATGGTTTAAAAAGGCACAATAATGGCGATTTTAGAATTAGAAAATGTCAGTATTGCCTTTGGGGGATTAAAGGCGATTGATGATGTAAGCTTCAATGTGCAACAAGGGCAAATTTTTGGGCTCATTGGTCCAAATGGAGCAGGTAAAACAACAATGTTTAACATCATCACTGCAAATTACAAGCCAAACAGCGGAAAAGTGCATTTTTTGGGCAAAAATATCTCCAAATACAAACCAAATACGATTGTCCATTTAGGAATCGCACGCACTTTTCAAAACATTCGGCTCTTTAACTCTATGAGTGTGTTAGATAATGTGTTAATTGGCTTGCACAATGAAGCAAAATATAGTTTTTTTGAAGCAGCTTTTCGCGTAGGAAGGTATTTCAAAGAAGAAAAACGCATTAAGGAAAAGGCGCGGTGGATTTTAGATTATATTGGACTAGGCAACCAATGGAATGCCAATGCAAACGCATTAAGTTATGGCAATAGTCGTAAAGTAGAAATCGCAAGAGCTTTAGCAACCAATCCAAAACTTTTGTTGTTAGATGAACCAGCCGCAGGAATGAATCCCAAAGAGACACAAGAGCTTTGCGAATTGATTTTAAAAATGCAAAAAGATTTTGATTTAAGCATTTTGCTGATTGAACACGATATGCCCTTTGTCAATCAGCTTTGTGAGCAAGTTTTGGTGCTAGACTATGGCAAAAAACTCTTTAGTGGAACGCCCAATGAAGCGATTAACAACCAAGAAGTAATTGCGGCTTATCTAGGAGATTTCTATGCTGCAAATTGAGAATCTACAAGTCCATTATGGCTTGATTGCGGGCTTAAAGGGAATTAACTTCCATATTGAAGAACACGAGATTATTACTTTAATCGGAAGCAATGGTGCAGGCAAAACCTCTACCCTTAATGGAATCGTGCATAGCGTCAAAACAAAAGGTAAAGTCCGATTCTTTGGTGCAAATATTTCCAAGATTCCAACACACAAGATTATCCAACGCGGAATCGCACTCGTGCCAGAGGGTAGGCGCGTTTTTACCAACCTTAGCGTAGATGAAAATTTGCGTATGGGAGCGTATCATAATGATGAAAACTTTGAAGTAATGCGCGAAAAAATGTATCGACTTTTCCCGCGCCTAAAAGAACGTCAAAAGCAAATGGCAGGCACAATGAGTGGCGGTGAGCAACAAATGCTCGCCATTGCAAGAGCTTTGATGAGTGAGCCAAAATTGCTTATGCTTGATGAACCAAGTCTCGGGCTTGCACCCAAAGTCGTAGGGGAGCTTTTTGAGATTCTTTTAAACTTGCGCGAAAATGGCATTACGATTCTACTTGTGGAGCAAAATGCCTTTGCCGCACTCAAAGTCGCTAACCGCGCGTATGTGCTAGAAAATGGCAAAATCGTAATGGAGGATTTAGCGGACAATCTTTTGGAGGACAAGGACATTAAAAAGCGATATTTGGGGGGATAGATTGTGCGTTGCACTCTTACACTTTAGAACAAGTCAAATGGAATCCCAACTTACCGCAAACTCTCTATGCGCTCCTTATAATTTCCGCTAAAGACATAGCTACCAGCTACAACAATGTCTGCCCCAGCATTTTTAAGAGATTCTATATTTTTATCACACACACCGCCATCTACTTCAATGAGGCAATTTGGATTGCGCAACTCTATTTTGTCTTTTAAATTTTTAATTTTATCCAGCACATTAGAGATAAACTTCTGTCCGCCAAAACCGGGATTTACACTCATCAACAAAACCATATCTACAAACTCCAACAAATATTCTATGGAGTCCAAATGGGTATGAGGATTCAAAACAATTGCGGGTTTAATGCCATATTCGCGGATTTTTTGTGCCAAGCGATTTGCGTGCTTTTCTTCTTCAATGTGAAAAGATAGAAATTCGGGCTTAAAGGGTGCAAAAAGTTCTACAAAAAAACTATTGTTTTGCACCATTAAATGAATGTCTAGCGGCTTGCTTGCTGCTTTTGCGACAGAATCTACCACCACAGGACCAAGCGTCAGATTTGGCACAAAATGCCCGTCCATTACATCAATATGCACGAAATCACAGCCTGCTTCACAAATGGCTTTGATTTCGGATTCTAACTTTCCAAAATCTGCAGAAAGGATACTTGGCGCAACAAGCATTAAATCTCCTCAAATCAAAATAAGCTAAAATTGTAGCAAAAAACTATAAATATTGCCCTAAAATAGCTACCAACCTAACAAAATTAGGCTATAATACGCAAATTTGTTATTTTTGGAGATACAAATGAGGACAAACGCAGAATTGATGCGTGATTTAGAATTGATTTTTGCACGGATTCAAAGCGCGAGTTTGCCGATTTATGAAACCCTCAAACAAAGTTTAGGGGAATATACACAAAGCACCAATGCGACAGGAGATACGCAGCTAGAAGCAGACATTCAAGCCGATACGATTCTACAAAATGCTTTCAAAGACTTAGAAATCGTGCAACAAATTTGCAGCGAAGAACAAGAAAATGCAATCAAGCTTCACGATGAGGGCATTTACAGCATTGCTTATGACCCTTTAGATGGCTCTTCCTTAATGGGAGCAAATTTGAGCGTGGGAAGTATTTTTGGAATCTATCAGGGAGATTTCCTACCTCAAAATCTCGTTGCAAGCGCATATATCCTCTATGGTATGGTAGTTGGAATCGGATTTGCCTCTATCCTCAAAGAAGGTGTAGATTATTTTGTCTATAATGGAAAAACATTTGATTTACAAAGATGCTTTAAACTTTCGCACAAAGGTAAATTAAATGCAACTGGTGGCACACAGAAAAATTGGAGTCTTTCGCATAAGGCAAAGATAGAATCCCTCTTTAATGCAGGTTATCGTTTGCGGTATAGTGGCGGAATGGTGCCTGATTTACATCATATTTTGGTTAAAGGTGGTGGGATTTTCTCTTATCCTAGCACGAGTGATGCACCACAAGGCAAACTTAGAATGCTTTTTGAAGTTTTCCCTTTTGCCTTTATCTTTGAAAGAGCAGGCGGTGGCGCGGTCTGCGTGAATGAAAATGCACACAATATAACAGAGGTAAAACGTCTTTTGGAACTAACGCCCAAACATTTACACGATACAACACCCTGCTTTTTTGGCAGCTTGGAGGAAATAGAATTTGTCAGCAAATGAAATAGAATCTGCACTTAAAGAAATAAAAGACTGCCAAACAAACCACAATACGACAAGCTGTATGTTTTGCAAAAGCGTGGCGGATTGTGCCAAAAAAAATGATTTTGAGCAAAAAACGCAAGACAATCTCACGCAACAACTTACTGCACTTCAATCCTGCCAAAAAAGTAAGGGATTCTCTAGCTGTTTAAATTGCGCAGAATTATTAGAATGCTCCGTGCGAAATGGATATGTAGCCGCAGTTTATTTGAGTATGAATAGAGGAAATGGAGGCAGCTTTGAGTTCTAAATTTTATATTACATCGCCGATTTATTATGTTAATGATATTCCCCACATTGGACACGCTTATACAACCATCATTGTGGATACACTCGCGCGTTTTGCTAGACTTCAAGGCAAAGAAGTCTATTGCCTCACAGGCACAGATGAACACGGACAAAAAATTGAACAATCCGCCCAAAAAAAGGGGAGAAGTCCAAAAGAATATGTAGATGAGATTTCGCAAAACTTCAAAAATCTCTGGGACGAATTTGGAATCAGCTATAACCATTTTATCCGCACAACAGACGATTACCACATTCAAACTGCACAAGAAGCTTTTTTGAAAATGTTTGAAAAAGGAGATATTTATAAAGGCAAATACGAGGGACATTATTGCATTTCTTGTGAATCCTTTTTTACAAAATTTCAGCTTGTAGGTGAGAATCGCTGTCCAGATTGTGGCAAAGAAACCACCTTATTGCAAGAGGAAAGCTATTTCTTTAAGCTTAGTGCGTATCAAGAGAGACTTTTAAGGTTTTATGAGGAGAATCCAAACTTCATCTTGCCGAAATTTCGTCGCAACGAGGTGATGAACTTTGTAAAAGAAGGGCTAGAGGATTTGTCCATTACACGCACAACTTTTGATTGGGGCATTAAACTCCCTCAAAGCCTCATTCAGCAAGACCCTAGCAATGCAAAACATGTAATGTATGTATGGCTAGATGCATTAATAAACTATCTAAGCGCACTTGGATTCTATAATGATTTGGAGGATAGAAAAGACTTTTGGGCGGCAAATTATCATATCGTGGGAAAAGACATTTTGCGATTCCACGCAATTTATTGGCCCGCATTCTTGATGAGCCTAGATTTGCCTCTGCCGCACCACATCGCAGCGCACGGCTGGTGGACTAAAGAGGGTGCAAAGATGAGCAAAAGTGTCGGCAATGTCGTCAATCCAAAAGAAGTAGTAGAGGCTTATGGATTGGATTGTTTCCGATATTTTGTCTTGCGCGAAGTGTCTTTTGGACAAGATGGGGATTTTTCTCAAAAATCTCTAATAGAGCGAATCAATTCAGATTTAAGCAATGATTTGGGCAACCTACTCAATCGCCTTTTGGGAATGAGTGCAAAATACTTTGATAATGCTTTACAAGTAGATTTGGAGAATCTCAAAAAAAATTATAGCGCGGAGTTTTCTCAAATCAATAAAGTCTTAGAAAGCCTAGAAACCCATATGGACGAAGTGCAAACCAATCGTTACTTAGAAGAAATCTGGACACTCTTTAGTTTGGGAAATGGAATCATCGCAAAAAAAGAACCTTGGAATCTCATTAAAGCAGGCAAAAACGAAGAAGTAGCAGAACTGCTCGTATTCCTTGCTAACTTGTTAATCAAATCCGCACTCTGTCTTTCTCCTGTTATGCCAAAGAGTGCCGAATCTATCCTTAGTGTGTTTGGGTTAAAAGCAGAATCGCAAAATTATCAAAAGTTTGTTCTTGAGAAAGGATTGTTGCCACAAATGCAACTTTGTGCGATTCCTGCATTATTCCCAAAAGTAGAAAATATTTTATTAGAAGAAACCAAAAACTCGCAGAATCCCGCTGCAAACACTCCATTAGAAATCACCAATCCAATTTTAAAAGAGGATTTTTCAAAAATAGAAATCAAGGTAGGCACAATTTTAAGCGCAGAGGAGTTGCCCAAAAGCGAGAAACTCTTAAAGCTTCAAGTAGATTTAGGTGAAGCGAGAGCGCGTCAGATTCTAGCAGGAATCAAAGCCCATTATACACCACAAAGCCTCATAGGCAAACAAGTGTGCGTGCTTGCCAATCTTAAACCTGCAAAATTAATGGGTGAATTAAGTGAGGGAATGATTCTTGCTGCTAAAGATGAGAAAGGATTAACACTGATTACTCCGCAAAATTCTAAGAAAAATGGGAGTTCAATCAGCTAAGAGGAGCGCGCAATGAAAAGAAAGGAAATACAAATTAGTGTCAATGAAATAGTAGAAATTGCCTTTGGAACTTTATTGAACCAACCAAGTATTTCTTTTTTTAATCAAATCTGTGATGAAGTCAATGAAATCAAACAAGGAGATTTATTCGTAGCAAATCATCTTAAAAAATCTCCTCAAGAAGTTCAAAAAGAGATTGAAGAAGCTGTGCAAAGAGGAGCGTTTGGGATTCTCTTTAGTGGCAATATTGCGATGAGCGACCCCGAAGTCGCTTGGATTAGTGTAGAGGATTTAGAACAATCCCTAATCCGAATCGCGCGCCATTATTTGATTGTCGGAAACAAGATTTTATTTCTACTCAATCCTGATGAATATCAAATCGCCTCGCAAATCATTGTGCCTAAGAAAAATTTAGGTTGTTATTGCGGCTCACTCGTCCAACTTGTGCGTTATATTCTGACAAGTGAAGTAGCCTACATTTTGTATTGTAATGCGCGTTTAAATCTGGATTCTCTGCCCAAAAATCAACAAGAAATCAAACTCCTATCCCAAGACAAAATGGAAGATTCCAATTTGCCTTTTGTGATTAATTCCTATTCCCTTTTTAGCATTAAAATCTTTTACAAAACTTTGGATTATGAGATTCCTTTGCCTAAACTTTTTATCCAACCTCTTGCACGTGTGGCGCGATTCTGTGAGGAATATTCCTTAGAAGTGCAAATGGGCAATCTCAATGGAATCACGAGCTTCAAACCTTTGTATTTAGACGAGCGTGGTTTTATTTCCAAACCCGGAGCTACCAATAAAGTCTTGCTTGCCTGTATGGACGTCAATCTTTATGAACAATATTTAGCATACTTTACAATGTATGCTAAGTGGGCGCGTTTAATGCTTTTTGTCCCGCAAATTTATCAAGAAATTTATGCTCCTTATGCAGAAGTGCGTTGCTTTGAAAATCATCAAGAATTGTTTGAGCAATTAATCCACGAAAAATATAATTTTGCGCTTATTTTGGACGTCCCAACAGAAAAATTTGAGGAGCGATTCGCCCATCGTCCTAACGAACAAAACCTCTTTGAATACGCACATTTGGAGGATATAGAATCGCAAAATTTTGAGGATAAGGAAATTAAATGAAAATTGCTGTGCCCGTCTATGATGAAAGCTTAAAAATCTTTGGAAATACAGGACATACGCCCTTTTTTGCCGTCTTTGAGCAAAAAGGTGCGGGAATGTTCAAAAAGATTGATTTATTGGAGTTGCGCGAGAATCCACGCGGCAACAAAGAAGCAAGCGAGGGTTGCTCACATAAAGATGAGGAAATGAGCGCAGAGGAACGAATAGCACACAAACAAGAACACAATATACTAGGTGAAATCATTAAGGATTGTGCGGTGGTGCTTGTCAAAAAAGCTTGCCCCAATACCGCACGCGTTTTTAACGAAAGGGGAATCAAAGTCTGCAAAATGGAATTAAGCTGCCAAAGCGCGCAAGATTCCTTTAAATTTATTAAACTTTAGCTGCAATAAAAGAGGATATGGAATTTCGCTACTTCGGGATTCCATATAATTGAACTTAATAAAATCTTGCGAACATCACACTACTAAGCTAAAACTTACACGAAAAGTGATCTGTTGGGATTCTGTCTCCGCAGGAGTTTGAGAGGTTTTTGCTTGCTCGTTATTTTCGCTTTCTTTAGTGTTTTCCTCTCCATTTTCTGCAAGTTTTTCCTGCATTTCAAGCAAAGGTTTGTTTGGTATTCTAGTGTAATATCTATCACTCTATTACAAGCGTCTGAATACACTACCATTTGTTATTTCCAACTGCAAATACCAAGAGTTTTACAAGCGGCATTTTGGTAAATAGATTGATGATTTGTCTGACAACTATTCGTCCAAGAATAATTTGCAAATAAACTTCCTAAAACAATTTTTTTCATATTCTACTCCTTATTTATGATTCTAGGATTCTTCAATTATAAAAAAGTAAAATTAATTTTTAACTTAACAGGTAAAAAGAATCTTAAATAAATACTCTTTTGAGCTTATCTTTAGCCTATTCGTAACACCTCTCTTGTTTGAATCGCTGCAAGGATTTTCTCGCTTTTTATTGAATTTTGCAAAATTATAGCATATTTCACGAACCTAACGCCCTTTTGGCTTCTTGGATAATCCGCTCATCACTTCCCAAATTCACCCAAGCAAACTGCCTACCGCTCTGAATCTCTCCGCTCAACAAATCCCCTCCATTACGATATTCCAAATCCATTTGTGCGATTTCAAAGCCATTTTGCGTCTGACAAAATCGCTCCAATCTCTCTACCCCTTGTTTTTTGGTAAATAAAAAGCAATAGCCCTTTAAACCATTGCGGCTTACTCTTCCACGCAGCTGATGCAAAGTCGCTAATCCTAACCGCTCTGCCCCCACAATCACAATCGTGCTTAAATTTGGCAAGGAGATTCCAACCTCAACCACCGTCGTGGCAAGCAGAATCCTTCCCCTTTCACGAAACTCCTCCAAAACCTGTTCCTTATTTCTATCCTTGCCGTATGTGCTATAAATGCCCTCAAAATTCTTTTTCCAAAACTCTTCACCCTCTTTTAACGCCGTATAATTAGAATTTTCGCTCTCCTCTACCAAAGGATAAACAATAACAATTTGATGTTTTTGTGCAATTTCTTGTCTGATATGCTCCAACAAGTCTTTAAAATTGTTTTTATAGATAATACGCGTCGTAATGTCTTTTTTGAAAGGCAAATCCTTGATAAAACTAAAATCCAAAAAATTAGATTCTATCATCGCCTGTGTGCGTGGAATCGGCGTCGCAGAAAATTGCAAAATATGCGCACGCTTAGAATCGCATTCAAACATTCTTTCTAATGTATTTCTTTGTGCCGTGCCAAAACGATGTTGTTCATCTATCATCACAAGCGCGCAATTACTCAAATCCCGATAAAGCAAGGCGTGTGTGCCGATGAGAAAATCGCTTTGCGCTAAATCACCCTTTTTGTCGCTTTGCGTTAAGAGCGCGATTTTTAAGTGATTTGGCAAAAATTTTTGTGCTTCATCAAAAAGCTGCTTTGCCAAAATGGAAGTGGGCGCCATCAATACGCTGCGATGAGGATAAGCCATCATCACACTTGCTAGAATAACGATTGTTTTACCACAGCCCACATCACCAACAATTACGCGTCTTGCAGATTGATTGCTTTGGAGTGAAGCTTGAATCTCACAAATTGCATTTTCTTGTCCTTTGGTAAGCTTAAAAGGCAGGGATTCAATCCAAGATTGTATGGGATTATTTAGTGGAGTGAGGCTTGGAAAATAACGCTTTTTTGAGCGCAAAAGACGCATATATTCATAAATTTCAACAAACTTGATTGCCTCCAAAAATTTGCCAAAAAAACTATGATTTTTTGCAAAATCTTGCACAAATCTTTCGTCTGGGTGATAAATTTTTACAAGAGATTCCAAAACCCACAAAGGCACTTTGGAGTAAGATTCTTGCAAAAATCCTAAAGTAATCCCATTTGCAAAGTCCCTCGCACTCTTTTCTTTCATACCTTTAAAGCCAAAATTCAAGACGATTTCACCTGTATTTTTTAAGACTTTGGGTTGCAATAAAGTATAAAATCCTGCATTTTTTTGGAGTTTTCCACTGACAATTAACACGGAATCGGGTTTAAAAATGCTCTTATGATAAGGTTTTGGGTGGAAGATTAGCAGCTCTATCTCACATTCAAATTTTGGGACAAAACACAAAATATGCGCTGCTTTGAGATTTTTATAATTTCGGACTTCTACTTCCAAAACTGCATTTTGATTCACTTGCAAAGATTCACTCAAAAAAGTGTTGGTATAGCCCTTTGGTAGAGAATGTAAAACCGCTTCAAAAGGCGTCTTGTCGAACTTGTTTGAAACCAATCTTAACTCTAGCTAATCTTCTGCGCTGATAATAGCAAAACTAAGATTCTTGATTTCTTGATGTGTCTTAATATAACGATTGACTTCTTCTAAAGTTAATTCTGAAATCTCTTCTAACACTTTTTTGTTAAAATCTAGAGGCAAGCCATTGTAATAATAATTAAATGCTGTGCCTAATCTTTGGGAAAGCGTCTCGTTGCGTAAAGGCTCACTTCCTAGTAAATAATCCTTTGCTTCTTGCAATTCTTTGCTCGTGATTCCTTTTGCAACAAATTCTTCTACTACCTGCTGCACGAGATTTTGAGCTTCTTTTTCATTTTTGAGACTTGTTTGCAAATATCCTTGTGCTGATGCTTGCGTATGTGTTGCGTTTAGTCGCATAACCGCAGAGTAAGCAAGCCCTCTTTTCACGCGCACTTCCTCCAACATACGACTGCCAAACCCACTGCCTCCAAGCACAAAAGACGCGACCTTAATCAACGCAGATTCCTTTTGCAAATTATCAACATTCAAGGGTGCGCCAAAATAAATATAAGCCTGCTGCGTGTCTTTAAGCAAGCGTTTGGTTTGCCTTAAATCATTCGCAAAGATGGGTTTAAGTTCCTCTGCCTTACCTTGTGGCAATAATTCAAGCGCATTTTCTAATTCTTTTGCAACACTTTCAAATTCCAATTCCCCACCCACAATAAGAATCAGAGAATTTAAATTGATATGCTGCCGATAAAAATTTTCTACTTCCTTTAGGGTAATCTTGGCAATGGAATCCTGCGTACCACTTAGAGGAAATTCTAATGCGCCTCCCTTAAATAACATAGATTTTAATGCTCTACTTGCTTGATAATCATAATCACTTTCTCGCTCCAAAATTGCTACTAAGGAGTTTTCTTTGACTTTATCCAATGTTTTTTGCGTGAAATTTGGGCTTTGGAGCAATTCCTTGAGAGATGCGATTCCGTCTTTTTGCATTGCACTCATTCCACTTAATGTAAAACTCAATGTTTCCAATCCGCTTCCCACACTCAACGCAAGGGCTTTTTCTTCTAGTTTTTTAGAAAATTTTGTAACGCCTAGTTCCTTTGTGCCCTCATTAAGCAAAGAGCTTGTAATATCCGATAGTCCTAAACTTTTACCATTACTCACTCCGCCTGCGCCCTTAAAAACAAGCTGAATATAAAACAAAGGTAGCTGCGTATTTCTTTCATAAATTACAGGAATCTCTACACCTTTTATGTGTAGCTTTTTCATCTCAAGTGCCATCAAACTTCCTTTCATTATCCAGAGACTAAAAAAAATTATAAAAAACTTTCTCACCTTAAAATTGCTCCAAAATGCTATAAGCCGTATTACGTTTCGCCGGAATCTCGCCAATATCGCGAATCAAAGAAACCATCTCTGCTTGATTCATAGAATTACTAGCTCCTGCGGCTGCAACAACATTTTCTTCCATCATCGTGCTACCCAAATCGTTTGCCCCAAACAGCAATGCAAGTTGTCCAATATAAGAACCTTGCGTAACCCAACTGCTTTGAATATTTTGAAAATTATCTAAAAAGATTCTACTGCACGCAAGCAATCTTAAATAGCGGTTTGAAGAGGCTTTGTGCAGATGAGGAAATTCCTTTTGCAATGGTGTAAAAGCAGGTTGAAAACTCCACAAAATAAACGCCCTAAAGCCATTGGTTAAATCTTGCAAATCTCGGATTCTTGTCCAATGCTCCACAATATCCTCATCTTTTTCTACACTTCCAAACATCATTGTTGCTGTGCTTTTCATTCCTAGCTTATGGGCTTCCCTATGCACTGCTATCCACTCTTCGCTATCTAGTTTCTTAGGAGCAATCACATCGCGCACCTTATCACTTAAAATTTCTGCACCCGCACCAGGTATGGAGGACAAACCACACTTTTGCAAGCGTGCTAAAACTTCAGCAATAGGGATTTTAGAAATCTTTGCAATATAATTAATCTCAATCGCAGAGAATCCGTGCAGGGTAATTTGGGGATATTTTTGTGCAATGTGTCGCACCAAATCCTCATACCATTCAATTTTTAGGCTCGGATGTACTCCTCCTTGAAAAAGAATCTGTGTGCCGCCAATTTCTAACAATTCGTCTATTTTTTTATCAATCTCTTCAAAGCTCAAAATATAAGTTTCATTCTCATTGATTCTACGTTTAAAGGCACAAAACTTACAATCCACCCAGCAGATATTGGTATAATTAATATTCCTATCCACAACAAAAGTCGTGATATTATCAGAATGCAGCTGTTTTTTGATAGCAAACGCTTGCTCACCCAATTCTTTAAGAGAAGCATTTTGCATTAAATCCAAAATCTCCTCTTTGCTAATTCGTGGTAATTTGACTTTCACGACAGCATTCGCCTCTTGCGAATTTTTGACAAAAACCTCCTGCATACTTTTAAGATTCTCCATTAGAATCTCTGCCCCATTGTAAATTCAAAAGAGGAAGTATCATCACCCGGCTTATCATCTAATGCGTGTGGGAAGAGGAAGTTGATTGCCCCAATAGGAGAAATCCATTCAATCCCAACACCAATAGAGCTACGCTTAATATCGTTAATATTTTTTTGCCCTATCATTCCATAATCATAAAACATAAGGAATCGCATTTGGACTGTTTCAAACATACCATAGCTTAATTCTGCTGTGTTATAAAACATTTGTTTTCCACCGATTCTAAGCCCATCTTTATCGCGTGGCGTAATAGAGCGATTCTGGAATCCTCGCACACTATTAACACCCCCTAGATAAAATTTCTCATTGATAGGCAAAAAGCCCTCATCTTGAGCATACCCAGCCTTTGCGCGGTATCTGAAAATCAAATCCAAATCCGTCCAATCCTCAATGGAATGGTAAAAATTGAAAGTTCCATAATATTTGATAAACTCCGCGTCCCCTCCAATGCCTGCAAACTCCGTGCTACCTGTCGCTTTTATTCCGCTTTTTGGGAAAAAATAGGCGTCTGTGCTATCGTAACTAAGTCCCGGAATCACGGAAGATTTCGCGTATCTATCTCCTCCATAATATTTAGTATAAAGGTCACGAAGATAGGCATTATCAAAGTTAGAAAGCTTAGTTTCTTGATAGGTATAGCCCAAAGTCAAGTCTAGTTGATTCCAGATTCTACGCCCTCCAACAATATTAAACCCTGTCATCATTTCGGTGTAATCATAATCATCATATTCCATTTGATAAACTTCTGTCGCCAAAGAATAATCACTATCCAACACCGCAGGATTATAAAGATTCACACGATAAGAGTTAGAAACTTCACTTTTATCCAAATAAATCCCCGCAGTTAAGCCTGTTCCAAAAATATTGCGGTCTTTGACAGATATGCTTCCCATTAACCCATCATAGCTTCCATAACCGATTCCAAAGGTAAATTCCCCTGTTTTACCCTCTTTGACATTTACAAGCAGATTAACGCGCTCCTCATCTATCCGCTCCTCTTCTATCTCTACGCTTTCAAATCCTCCTGTTCGCATAATTGCATTTTTAGATAAAGTAATCTTACTCATTTCATATTCATCGCCCGGTGCAAGTAAAACATTCCGACGAATCACGCGGTCAAGCGTTCTATTATTTCCCGAAATCAATACATCATTAATATGTACTTTTTTGCCTGGCTGCACATAATAAACAATTCTTACTTCACTATTTTCTTTATCTTTGTCTAAATCCGGCGTTACCCTCGTAAAAGCATAGCCCAAATCTCCTATTTTGTAGCGGATTGCCTCTGTGTCCTTACGCATTGTGTCAATGTTAAATTTTTTGCCCTTTTTAACTTTTATCACATCATATAATTCTTCTAGCACAATCACATCTTCTTCTAAAACAATTTCTACCTCTGAAACCTTATAGAGTTCTCCCTCATTGATATAAAAATCAAGCTCTGCCTTATAAGTTGTAAAATCCGTTTTCAAAAAAGGCGTGCTTACTTCTGCGTCTAAATAGCCTTTTTGCATATACAAATCGCGGATTCTATGTCCATCAGTTTCCACTTCATTAACACGCAATTTACCGCTATTAAATCCCCACATCCAACCAAGAAATTCCCTTTCTTTATTTGCGCTTGCTGCCTCAATGCGTGAAATTTTTAAATTTTCTCTACCATAATAATTTGCTTTTTGAATAATGATTTCCTCACCTTTGTTAATTTCTAAGGTAACTTTCAAAGCATTAGTAGAAATCTCTTCTGTTTTTACCTCAACAATCGTGTCATAATACCCTTGCGTTTCCATTAAATCAATGATTTTTTTGCGCACATTAGCGATTTTTGCCTCATCATAAACATCGCCTTTTTTTAATCCAATTTCTTTATCAATCACATCTTGTTCTTTTCCTGCTCCATAACCGCTGACAATCAAGCTTGCAATGACGGGTTTTTCCAAAAAGTGAAAAGTTAAGATTCCATTTTCTTCTGTTACCCAAATATCTTTAAAGTAGCCTTGTGAATAAAAGCTATGGATAGAAGTATCCACCAAATTTATATCTAGCGGCTCATTGAGCCGAACTTTGGTAATTTCATTGGCAATCAGAGGGGAAATATAATTTAGCCCCTCATAGCGCACTTCTTTGATAATTGGCAAAGCGGCAAAAAGATTTGTTGAAAAAATCAATAGAGTTGCGGGAAAGAAAAAAGTTTTAGAAAAGAAACGCATTATTAAAAACCTTAAAAATAATTTTTACCTAATTTTAAAAGCTATAATTATACCTTAGTAGATTAAATAACACAACTAAAGCTAAAAAAATATATAATTTTATAAATTTTACGCAATGGACAGATTATGCAGGCAGGAATCATTGGACTTGGACTTATTGGCGGCTCATTAGGGCTTGCACTGAAAGAAACAGGAATGTTTAAACGTATTGTTGGATTAGATAATAATCCCTTGCATCTTCAACAAGCACTTTCTTTGGGGCTTGTAGATGAGGGGGTAGAGCTAGAAGAAATTAAGCTTTGTGATGTTATTTTTCTTGCAACTCCCGTAGAAGCGATTTTACAACTTCTACCTAGTCTTGTTGGTGTCGCACCTCACTGCACGATTATTGATTTAGGAAGCACCAAACATCTAATTTCTAAAAGTGTGCCTCCAGAGATTCGCAAAAACTTTGTCTGCGCCCACCCAATGAGTGGGACAGAAAATTTCGGTCCCAAAGCCGCTTTTAAAGAGCTTTTGCCACATCATATTTTGGTTTTGACTGATTTAGAACAAAGTGGGGAATTACAAGTTGCGATGGCAAAAGAAATTTTTGTCGCGCTCAAAATGAACATTATCAAAATGGATTCCAAATCTCACGACAACCACGCAGCCTTTATCAGCCATTTGCCCCACATCATCAGCTATGCGCTTGCCAATACTGTGCTATCACAGCAAAACCCAAACGATATTTTAGCCCTTGCTGGCGGCGGATTCAAAAGTATGGTTAGAATCGCGAAGAGCTCCTCAAGAATGTGGTGCGACATCTCCAAACAAAATCGCGAAGAGCTTCTCAAATCTCTTGACTTTTTCCAAAAAGAAATTCATTTTGCACAAACACTCATTCAAGAAGAAAAATGGGACGAACTTGAAAAATGGATGGCAAAGGCAAACTCTTTGTATGAAATTTTTTAATGGAATCGGATTCCCAAAAAGGAATCCAAAATTTATTTTTTAAGAAACTTATACATCGGGCAGTAACCATACACTGCGCTAAGTAATGGCAATAGCGAGAGAAGCCACCACCAGCTTTGGCATACAAAGCCAAACACAAAATACAATAACATTGCTACGATTAATCGGATTGTTTTATCTAAATTACTCATTTTTTTCTCCTTATGCTCTTGCGTGAATCATTCCGCTCATTACCATTGGCTTCATCAAATACGCTTTTACAAACCAATTCAACCAACTCTCTCTTGTCGCTCCAAAACAAGGCATACTTGGTGCTGTGCCTTCATAATCAAACTCAACCATTACCGCTTTGCCATAACGCGTAAGCAAAGGACAAGCAGTATAACCGCTAAACTTCGCTTTAAGTGGCTGATTATTTAAGTGCGCAATAAGATTCTCTGCAATCACAGGATATTGTTTGCGGATACTTGCTCCTGTCTTTCCTTTTGGAATACCTGCACAATCCCCAATCGCAAAGATATTTGGATATTTTTTATGCTGCAAGGTATAGGAATCTACATCTACCCAATTCCCAGCAGTATGCCCTTTTGTGATTGCAAGACCTGCTTCTGTGATGAAATCCGCAGTTTTCATCGGTGGAATCACAAACAAATAATCATAGGGCTTTTCAAACCTTTCTTTTGCAACCTTTTGCACGCCATTTTCTGTATAAGGCATTAATTTTTCAAACACAGCAATATTGCGCGCAGTATCCACTTCTACAAGTAAATTACGCATAAAATATGGCATTTTACGTTCAATGAAAAACTGCTCAATCATTTTAGCGTGTGTAGGACTTGAAAGCATTGCTCCACCGCCTGTGTATAAGCTCATATCTATTTTTTGACGCGTGTTATTTGTTGTGCCTAAATCGTCTAACAAGAAATTGATTTTTTTATTAGCACCACCGCATTTAATCGGTGTGTTTGGCTCTGCAAAAATCACTTTTCCTCCCTCTTTGGCTGCCTTTTTCATCATACTTTGCGCCTTGACTGCCCCATCGGGAGTATAAATACTTGTAACATTCGTATTTGGGTCATTGACAAATTCTTCTGTCAATCCTTGATACTTTTCAAACTGATTTATCGTTCCTGTGCCAATGACTAGATAATCATAGGGATAAACTTGTCCGCTTGTTGTCGCTAGATTGTTAGCATTTGGATTTACCGCACTCACATTTTCTTGAATCCACTCCACTTTGCTATCAATCAAATCCTTTTTGTTGTATTCTGTATCTTTTTTGTTATAGATTCCAGCGGCAATTAATGTAAATCCCGGCTGATAATACAGAATCGGATCTGCGTCAAAAAGCTTAATTTTAGCATTTGGCAACTCTTTTACTAATTTTGCAGACAAAGAGATTCCGCCAAGTCCCGCGCCAATAATCACAATATTTGGGGCTTTATCGGATTTCGCCTCTGCCTTTGTTGGTGTTGATAAACCAACGCCTCCTAGTGCGATACCACTTGCGCCTAGAACTTTTAATAAATCCCTTCTGCTCAAATTTTCTTTATCTTGTTGCATGCTCACTCCTTTTGTATTGAATGCAGCAAAATTATAGTGCAAACCCCACATAAAATGCGTAACAAAATCACGATATGAAATGCGCAATAAAATCACAAGATTCGCTTCAATGAATTAATGATTTTTAAAGATTTTTAAAATTAAAATAAGACAAACATTAATAAATAGGATTTTTTATGCAATTAAATGGTTCAGAAATGATAATTCACGCACTCAAAAATGAGGGCGTGCAAATTGTCTTTGGCTATCCCGGTGGGGCTGCTTTGAATATTTATGATGAGATTTATAAGCAGAAATTTTTTAAGCATATTTTAACACGCCACGAACAAGCAGCAGTGCACGCTGCAGATGGCTATGCAAGGGCAAGTGGCAAGGTAGGAGTTGCCATTGTAACAAGCGGTCCGGGCTTCACAAACACCATTACAGGCATTGCGACTGCCTATGCGGATTCTGTACCTTTAGTCATCATTAGCGCACAAGTCCCGACAAGCCTGATTGGGACAGATGCATTTCAAGAAATTGATGCAGTTGGAATCTCGCGCCCCTGCACGAAGCATAATTTCTTGGTAAAAACGATTGAAGAACTACCCTATATCCTAAAAGAAGCATTTTATATCGCAAGTAGCGGGCGTCCCGGTCCTGTGCATATTGATGTTCCAAAAGACATCACTGCGACAATAGGTGAATTTAATTATCCAGACAATATCAAATTGCAAACCTATAAGCCAACCTATAATGGCAACCCGCGCCAAATCAAAAAAGTTGCCCTTGCAATCAAAGAAGCAAAAAAGCCTCTCTTGTATTTAGGTGGTGGCTGTATTGCATCAAAATCTGCGAAACTAATTCGGGAACTTTGCGAAATTACACATATTCCTGCCGTTAATACCTTTATGGCTTGTGGAATCCTAAGCACAAACAATCCGGATTCTTTGGGTATGGTAGGAATGCACGGAAGCTATGTTGCAAATATGGCGATGAGCGAAGCAGACCTTATCATCGCACTTGGAGCGCGTTTTGACGATAGAGTAACAGGCAAATTAAGTGAATTTGGTAAATACGCACAAATCGTGCATGTGGATATTGACCCTAGCAGCATTAGTAAAATCGTAGAAGCAAATTTCCCTATTGTAGGCGATGTTAGCAATGTTTTAGAGGAACTCTTGCCACTTTTGCGCGAAGATTATGCGACACAAAATATCCTAGCGTGGCGCGAGCGTTTGGCGCAATATAACAAATTACACCCTCTAAGCTATCAAGATTCTACAACACAACTTAAACCCCAATGGGTTATTGAAAAGCTTGGGGATATCATAGGTGAAAATGCTTTAATAAGCACAGATGTCGGACAACATCAAATGTGGGCGGCACAATTTTATCCCTTTAGCTTTCCGCGTCAATTCATCAGTAGCGGAGGCTTAGGAACAATGGGGTTTGGCTTGCCCGCTGCTATGGGAGTAAAATGCGCATTTCCCGATAAAGTTTCCATTAACATTAGTGGAGATGGCTCTATTTTGATGAATATTCAAGAGCTAATGACTTGCGCAGTTTATGGAATCCCTGTAATCAACATTGTTTTAAATAATAATTATTTGGGTATGGTGCGTCAATGGCAAACTTTCTTTTATGACAAACATTATTCAGAAACAGACTTAGAAAAACAACCAGACTTTGTCAAATTGGTAGAATCTTTTGGCGGGGTAGGCTATGTTTGCAAGACCAAAGAGGAATTTATCAGCGCATTAAATGCGGCAATCAATTCCCAAAAACCCGCGCTTTTAGATGTGCGTATTGACAGAATGGAAAATGTCTTGCCTATGGTGCCAACAGGTGGCGCACTATTTAATATGATGTTGGATTATAAGGAGTAAGCAATGGAAATTAGACGCACGATTGCAGTTACCGTTCTCAACGAACACGGCGTATTATCTCGTATCAGTGGATTATTTTCAGGTAGAGGATACAATATAGAATCTCTCACCGTTGCGCCGATTTTGGATTCTAATCTTTCTCGCATTACAATCGCCACAAAAGGCGATAACAAAGTGCTTGAACAAATCATCAAGCAACTGCACAAACTCATTCCCGTGCTGAAAGTCTTAGAAAACGAACAAATGATTGAACAAGAATCTCTACTAGTAAAATTTGGACTAGAAAGCAATTTGAGCGAAATTAGTGCGATTTTTAGTGCGTTTAATGGAAGACTTTTAGAAGTCAATGACAAATGCGCTATTTTTGTAGCGTGCGATACACATACGCGCATTAATACACTCCTCAATGCACTAAAAACTCATAAACCAAAGGATATTACACGTAGTGGGATTTTGGCAATTGAGACTAATAATTAAGGCAAAATATGGAATTTAAAAAAATTATTGAAATCCTAAACCAAGAAGATGCTTTAGAATGCGTAATGTATCACAATGGCACAAAATGGGTAAAACATTCTAGTTTTTTGGATTCTTTCCCTATCCACAATTTAGAATCTCCACAAGAAGCCACAGACGATTCCATTACTTTTTTGGAAAAAGAGCAGTATTTTGAACAAATTGCACAAACCAAAGCCAAAGCTGTTTTAGTGCGCAAAACACATTTACAGGCGATTCCGCATTCAGCTTTTGCAATTATCTGCGAAAATCCCTACCTTGCAATGGCATATCTGACAAAATACTTTGCCAAACCGCTTTTGGATTCCAAAGAATCTCCAAAGATTCAAGATTCTGCTTACATTGCCCCTAATGCAACGATTGGGAATGGAAGTGAAATCGGTGCAAATTGCACGATTATGCCTAGTGTAACGATTGGAGAGAATGTCAAAATCGGCGCAAACTGCGTTTTGTTTCCGGGCGTGTGCATTTATAATGATTGTGAAATCGGGGATAATGTCAGAATCCACGCAAATAGTGTTATTGGCAGTGATGGATTTGGTTATGCGCATACAAAAGATGGGAAACATATCAAAATTTATCATAATGGTAAAGTTGTGCTAGAAAATGATGTAGAAATCGGCGCAAATACAACAATTGACCGCGCAGTTTTTGGACAAACAAGAATCAAACAAGGAACAAAAATAGATAATCTCGTGCAAATTGGGCATAATTGTAACATTGGAGAATATTCTATCATTGTTTCACAAGCTGGAATCTCTGGCTCTACAACTACAGGGCGCAATGTAGTGCTAGGAGGGCAAAGTGGGAGTGCGGGACATCTACATATTGGTGATTTCACACAAATAGGTGCAAGAGGCGCGATTAGCAAAAGCTTGCCCGCATTTGGGAAATTTTCAGGACACCCGCTTTTGCCAATTCAAGATTGGCTTAAACTGCAAGCTTTACTCAAAAAAATGCTAAAAAAGAAATAAAATATTAAGAGTATTTTAAGTTACTAGGTTATATTATCTTGTATCAATAAAAGATTTACAATATTGAATGGAGGTTATTTATGAAAGAGGCAGTAGTTTATAAAACGATTCCTTTAGAATGTTGTGAGGGTGGAACTCTTGAATTTGCGGTGATTGAAGAGCCATATGGGGAAGGTAGCAAAGCAGTTGTAAGCATCTGTGCTTCATTGGGTGAAGGAAAAGAAAGCTGGAAAGTTCATATTCCCTTAACACAGATTAAAGAATCTTGCAAAGCTTTAAAAGAAGCAAAAAAAGCACGCAAAAAATGTAAAGATGCAAAGAAAAAAGAAGCTAAAGCAAAAGAAAAAGAAGTAAAAAAAGACAAAAAAACAAAAGCAGAAACAACAAAAGAAACGAAAACTCCAAAAAAGTAACTTAAATGAAGCAAAGAATCAAAAAAGTAACTTATACGATTCCATTGCGAGGAGACTTAGTAAAAAATGGAAATATTGTTGTTTCATCTTTTGATATTCCTAGTAAAAAGGACAAAAAATATCAAGCGGTCTCTATTGTGGTTGGATTAGAGGATACTAGCGATTCTCCAACACAATGGGAAGTTATTATTCCTAGAAAACAGGTTAAACAACTTCGCAAAGCCCTTAAAAAAGTCTGTAAATAAATTCTTAACAACTTTTAAAGTTGTTAAGTTATTACAAATATTAACATTACACAAATTTTCCGAATATGACAATCTTAGATTACAAAGGACGCAGTGCAGCACTTAAATCAATATGACAATAGCCATAAGGATTTTTGGCAAGATATTTTTGATGATAAGATTCTGCGGGATAGAAATTTTTTAAGATTCCAACTTCTGTAACAATCTTGTTGGGTAATTTTTGCTGATAAGATTTTACAAATTGTTGGATTCTTTCTAGCATTTGAGAATCTTGCGCATAAATACCACTTCGGTATTGCGTCCCTCTATCATTGCCTTGATAATTCAAAGCAAAAGGGTCAATAATGCTAAAAAATCGTGCCAAAACTTCATCTAAAGTCAGCTTCGCCTCATCAAACATAAACTTCAAAGTCTCCACCGCACCTGTCGTGCCACTACAAACTTGCTCATAAGTTGGAAATTCTACTTCAGAATTGGCATAACCCACTTGCGATTCTATTGCGCCATTTAATCTGTCAAAATAGCCTTGCACACCCCAAAAACAACCGCCTGCTAGATAAATAATTTGTTGCATTGTATTTCCTTAAAATCGCTTCATCACAATTTGAAAACCGCTTTTGAAATCAAAAAAAAGGATTATATCCAAATTCAACTCCAACTTAAGATTTTGATATTATAATTTTGTCCCTCACAAATATCACTCTTAAGGATACTAATGTTTATTTTTAACCCACTTTTTACTATTTTTATTTTACTTATGGGTGGCTATATTGCAAAACTTGTTGGGGCTTTAAAACAAAAGCAATCCCGCACTCTTTTGGATTTTGCAATCACTTTTACAATTCCCTGTCTTATCTTTGATGGAATTTATCATTTAAATCTTGATTTAACTTTAACTCTACTAATCTTAACAGGGCTTACTTGTAGTTTATTTGGGGGACTTATTGCGATGATGATTGGCTATTTTTTTCGGTTTTCACGCGCAACAATCATTAGTATGTTCTTACTTTCGTCTTTTGGAAACACGCTTTTTATTGGGATTCCTATTGTTGTAGGCATTTATGATACAAGTTTCATTGGCAAAGTCGTGTTTTATGATGCTTTAGCCACAGCTCTGCCCTTTTCACTCCTCGCACCCTTTATTTTATCCCTTGGAGGAAATCAGCCCATTAGTTTTTTGCAAAACATCAAGCGCATTTTGATTTTCCCTCCCTTTATCGCGCTGACATTAGGATTTTTGTGTAAATTCGTTGAATTACCGGATTTTATCTTTGGTCCCATTCGTGCATTAGGCGGTGCAACTACTGCTGTTGCACTCTTTGCTATTGGGCTTGGACTTGGATTTGGAGCAATCAAGAGTGCTTACAAAAGCGCGACGATTGTCATTTTATGCAAAACGCTCGTTACGCCTTTATTGTTTATTGGAATCTTAAAACTCCTCAATGCAGATTTTAGCCCAAATAGCATTCTTGCAATTTTGGAATCCTCTATGCCAACAATGGCGCTTGCTGGAGCAATGATTATCAAGGCGAAACTAGACTCCAATCTTGCAGTGAGTTCCATTGCTTTTGGAATCCTCTTTTCTTTTATTTCTGTTCCATTTTTGTGCTACCTCTTACTTTAAAATAAACAAAAATTTAAACTATTTTTAAATGATAATTGGGGTATAATTTTAGGAATATCTATAAAAAGGCTTGTATTATGAAAAATAGAATCGTCGTAGCAACCGATTTTTCACAAAGTAGTTTAACAGCACTTACAAAAGCTATGTTTTTGGCTAAAAAACAAAAATACACGCTAGATGTTGTGCATGTTGTAGAGTATTCCATTTTCCACGATCCCAAAAAAGACAAGAAAGTGGGCAAGGAAGCACTTGCAAAATTTATCGCAGATAATTTTCCCACACCAGAAGTAGAAATCTCACAATTTTGCTATGTTGGCACAATCCACCAAGAAATCAACAAACACGCAAAAGAGCGCGAATGTCGCTTATTGCTTGTAGGTGCGACAGGTGAAACACAATATTTGACAGAAGTTTTACTAGGTTCGGTAACAAAAAAAATCATCAGAAAATCTGAAATTCCTGTGCTTGTAACTAAAAATGAGGCGCTTCCAGATTATGTCAATATTTTCTCACCCACTGATTTTTCGGATAACTCTCTTAAACTTGCCAAAACAACAAAAAAATTTTTCCCAGAAGCAAATCTAGTCTTTTACCATATGATTTCTCGCCCATTTGAATTGCGTTTGGGACGTTATGGCGCAGATGAAGAGCAAATCTCTAAATTCAATAAAAGTGCAGAAGAAGAAGCAAGAAAATGTTCCAAGAAATTTTTGGAAAATTTCTCTGGCAAAAATGAAATAGTGCTTGATAGCGGTATTCTTTCTTATACTCGTCTTTTGAGCGTAGCGGAATCCAAAAATGTTTCACTCATTGCATTGCCAACAAGTGGAAAAATTAGCTTTTTTGCGTTAGATGTGCTGCAAAATGCGCAGGTAGATGTGCTAATTTGGAAATTTTAACCCATTCTTAATGCTTTCACACAATTTTATCCTACTTGACAAGCTAGAATCGTAATCCAATGCGATTCTAGCAATCCACAGCAAAGGCAATCTATGCAAAATCTCTCACCGCCTTTGTTCTTTACTCTCAAAGAGCGTTTGATTTTCTTTACTTTTTTGTGTCTTATTCTGTGCCTTACACTTAGTTTTAAATTCTATCAATTCCATACTTTAAAGTCCCAAAACAATCCTCAAATTACCGCGCAAGTTCTTTTGCAATACACCAAAAGCAAGCAAAACAAAACCTATTTTGTGCTCAAACTTAAAAGTGATTTTGGCACTTTTTATACCACTTCACGGGAGGATTTGCAGGATTTGAAACATCGTTTCTTGAGCTTACGCATTATCTTGGATAAAGTCTCTTTTTGGGATTTTTTGCGTGGATTCTATGCGCCAAGCTTTAACCTCCTCTTGCTTCCTTTGGAGGATTTTAGGACGCCCTTAAGAGAGATGATTCTAAACCAACACACAACAAAACTTATGGGCGAATATTATTTGGCACTCTTTTTGTCTGATAGCTTACCGCTGGAGTGGAGAACTTTAGCCCAAAGCTATGGAATCTCGCATATTTTCGCCATTTCTGGATTCCATACAGGAATCTTAAGTGCGGCTGGATTTCTAATTTTAGGATTCTTTTATAAACCCTTACACCAACAATTTTTTCCGTATCGCAATCTTTTTTTTGATTTGGGATTCCTTGTTGTATTAGTGCTAGTTGCCTATTATTTTTTGCTTACGCAATCTCCCTCTTATTTGCGTGCTTTGGCAATGAGTTGTGTAGCATTTTTCCTGCTTTGGCGCGGCTTAGATGTCTTGCGTATGGAATCTTTCTTATGGTGCATTTTTGCTTTGATTGCCTTTTTCCCGCAGCTTATTTTCTCCATTGGATTTTATTTTTCTAGTTTGGGCGTTTTATATATTTCCTTATTTTTCAAATACTTTAAGATTCCACAAAACACCACAGGCAAGATTCTATATAGCCTCGCCTTAAATGCTTCAACCTTTTTCCTAATGGGAATCATAGTTTATTATTTCTTTCCCTATTTTTCGCCCTTGTCTCTTTTTTCGCTTTTGCTTACGCCACTTTTTATTCTCTATTATCCTTTAGAATTATTGCTTCATCTGCTTGGCTTTGGTGGGCTTTTGGATTCTCCTTTGCTTGCTTGGGTAAGCCTCAAGACACATACTATCACATTGCAGCCACACCTTACAATATTTATTTTATGCAATGCACTTAGTTTTTTGGCTATTTTTTATTACCGCGCTTTTTGGATTCTTTTAACCATTAATTTAGTCTATTATGGCTATGGAATCTATTTGTATTTTTATGGAATTTAAGCTAAAATGCAAAGACTATTTAAATTTTAAGGCTTAAATTGTGAATCCTATCCTCTCCAAAATCGGCAAGGGACTCTTTGCGATTCTCCCTTTTTTGTTGCTTTTTTGGATTTTTTCTTTCGTATATGAATTTTGTGCCAAAATTTTTTATTCTATCTTTGGAATCACAAACGCGAATCTTTTTGTAACCCTCTTGATTTGTTTCTTAAGCCTTGCTTTGCTCTATTATATTGGGCTTTTAGTAGAAAAAAACAAAGAAGTTTTACTTATTAAAATTACAGAAATGCTCATTACCAAGATTCCACTTGTTAAAAGCGTTTATTCTGGAATCAAAGAGGTTTTAAAAATCTTTTTAGGCAAAAACGAAGAGGGATATTTGGGCGTTGCGCACATTCACATTGGAGAGATGGAATTGATAGGATTCATCACCAGAGAGGAAGAGGAAAGTTTTTGGGTTTTTGTTCCTACAACTCCCAATCCTACCTCCGGTTTTTTGCTAAAACTTCCCAAAACACAAGTCCAAATTTCAGATTTATCTGTTAGTGATGGATTTAAGAAAATTATTTCTTTGGGTGTAAGATAAATTATGCAAATCCAACAGAAACTAAAAGACTTAAGCGAGCTTGTAATGCTTCAGCATAGTTTTTTTTCTATGCCTTTTATGTTTATTGCTTTGCTCGTTAGTGCAAAGGGTTGGTTTGGCTGGAAATTATTTATTTTCGGCGTGATTGCGACCATTAGTGCGCGCAATTTTGCTATGGCATTCAATCGCTATGCAGACCGCAAGTTTGATAGCACAAATCCGCGCACCCAAAACCGCCCGAGCGTAGATGGTAGAATCGCGCCTAATGCAATTTTATTCTTTATTTTTATGAATGCAGTCGTTTTTATTTGTATTAGTTATTTTATTAATACTTTGTGTTTTTATCTTTCTGTCCCTATTCTTGCAATTCTTGCAAGCTATTCGCTATTTAAACGTTTTTCTAGCCTAGCGCATATTGTGCTAGGGCTTTCTTTAGGATTAGCTCCTATTGCAGGGGCAATTGCGGCAAGCGGCGAGATTCCATTATGGAGCATTTATTTGTGCATTGGGGTGCTTTTTTGGGTAGCTGGATTTGACTTACTCTATGCCTTGCAAGACATTGAGCACGACAAAAAGGAGGGTTTGCATTCTATTCCTAGCGTCTTTGGCGTTTCCAAAACCCTATGGCTCTCAAGACTTTTTCACTTGCTCACGCTTGTTTTTTGGGGATTGTTTATTTTGGAAGCAAATCTTGGTTTGTGGATGTGGATTGGGTTTGGAATCTCAATCCTCGCACTCTTTTTTGAACAATATTTAGTCTCTAAAAATTTTCATAATATCCCACGTGCATTTTTCACGGTCAATGCCTATCTTGGAATCGCGCTTTTGGGATTTTGTATTTTAGATTTATGGTTGGGCTTTAGATAATGGAAAATTTTGTTAAAAGTCGCCTGATTCACACAGCCTTAAAAATAGAATTTGACCAAGTGCATACTAATGCAGAATCCTACGCACTAGAATTTAATAAGCTCACGCAAAGTGATGAGGACCCTATTGGAGAATGGTTGCGCCTTATGCGTGCAAAAAAAGGAAATTTAGAGGGCGAAAATGCCGTGATTTTGGAGCTTTTAGTAGAAATTTACCGCAAGATAGAATCGCTAGAGTCTCGCATAGAAGGAAGCACAAAAGCCTATGTTCCGCTAGAAAACAAGGCAACTATTAGCACAATCGGACATGGTTGCTTTGCGCTTTTGGATACAAATCTTTTAGAAAATACACTTTATTATGGTAGAATAGAGCTTCCAACTTTTCCAACGCGTATCGTGCCTGTGTATTTTATTTATCATTCAGAGCTTGCTTGGATTGAACAAATCCACGCAAGAGACGAGATTGAATGGGACGGCTATGTAGCAGGAAAAGAGCGTGCGCTGATTCGCTCACTTAAAACTCAACAAAAAGGCAAATAATGTTCAATGATGCAAATCTATTACTTTGGGGTGGAATCGGAATCGCCATCGTTTTTATTTTACTTATTGTGTATCTCTATCTCAAAGAGGGTGAAAATACCAAGCGTGCGCGTCGTTATGAAAAATCCATTGAGGAGCTGAACAAAGAAGTTTATCGCTTGCAAAAAAGAATCAAAGAGCAAGAAAATGAATTGGAGCATTTCAAAACCCATATCAAAGCACAAATCTATCAAGATATGCGCTTGGAAATGAAAAATCTGTTAGATTCCAACTTGCACACACAAATAATGCCCATCAAAGTGGAAATGGAATCCCTGAAAACTCAATGGAATGATTGCAAAAACAATCTGCGTGATTTAGAGGGTTTAGAAAACAAAATTTTTCACCTAGAGGAGAGATTAAAAGAATTTGTCTATACTCCAAGCAATCCCACAAATATTGATGAGGGGCGGATTATTTCAATGTTTAAAGACGGCTGGAGCGTGGATTCTATCGCCAAAGAATTACGCATTGGCAAGGGTGAAGTAGAATTTACACTAAAATTTGCCAATTTAAATTAAGGGGTAAGAATGGAATTTCGCGTGCCTGCAACGAGTGCAAACTTAGGACCGGGCTTTGATAGTTTGGGGCTTGCTTTGGGGCTTTATAATCGCTTTAGTCTCAAACCCTCCAAATTTACCTCCATTCAAATCCACGGAGAAGGCGCAAAGAATCCTAAATTGCGCATAGATAATGTGTTTGTTAGAATCTTTAATGAGCAACTTAAAAGGCTAACAGGCAAAACTCTGCATTTTAAATTTACTTTTGATAATTCAATCCCCATTTCGCGCGGTTTGGGAAGCAGTTCGGCAGTTATTATCGGAGCAATTAGCGCGGCTTTTAAAGTCGCTGGGATTCCGCTCCAAAAGCAAGAAATTCTAAATCTCGCACTTAATTATGAATCCCACCCCGACAACATTACTCCTGCTTGTATGGGAGGATTTAATGTCTGTATGCTCACGCAGCACAAAAATGAAGTGCGCTTTATCCATTCACCTTTACCCGATTCCATTCAAGCTGTTGTAGTGATTCCAAATCAATCCATTTCAACCCACCTTTCACGACAAACTTTGCCTAAAAAATATAGCCAAAAAGACGCTGTATTTAATCTCTCCCACGCGAGTGTTTTGGCGAGTGCTTTTATCACGCAACATTTTGAATTATTACGCGAAGCAAGTATGGATAGATTCCATCAATATTATCGTATGAAACAGATTCCATTGCTTTTTGAAGTGCAAAAATGCGCTCTCTCCTCTGGCGCATTAATGAGCACGCTTTCGGGTAGTGGTTCAACTTTTTTTAATTTATGTTATAAAGAAGATAGTGTGAGATTGCATAAAATCTTAAGTCAAAAATTTCCAAAACTCAAAATCTTAGTATTAAATTTTGATAATTTTGGCGTCGTCTTTGATGATGAATTTAAGCTTTAGCTTGTTATAATTAGAGCTTTATGTCTAATCCAATTAGAATGTGTATCGTATGTCGGGGTCGCTTTTTGCAAGCGCAATTAATCCGTTTGCAATACAAAGATTCTGTGTTGCAATGCTATCAAGGCACAGGCAGAAGCTTCTATCTTTGCCCTAGTTGCAAAGAAACACCCAAAGCGAGCGATTCTATCGCAAAGATTTGTAAATTAGATAAAAAATACAAAGAAACGATTAAGTTTGCATTAAAGGAGATTTTTCTGTATGGATAAAATCCGTATTAGCGAGATTGCTAAAGAACTAAGCAAAACAAGCAAAGAAGTTCTACAAAAAGCCCAAGAGTTAGGTTTTGAATCCAAAACTGCTTCTAGTAGCGTTACAACCGAGCAAGCCGATATACTATATAACTATATTTTATCTGGTGTGAATCCTGTTGCAAATTCTCAAGACAAAGATTCCAAAGAAAGCAAAAAAGCCACAAAATCTAAAAAATCTACTGAAGAGACAAAAAGCAAAACACAAAAGAAAAGCCAAGAAAAGCCAAAGACTACGACAACCAAAACAACAAGCAAAGCCTCTAAAACGCAAAAAGATTCCAAAGCAAGTGCAACAAAAGCCAAAAAAGATTCTATAAAAGAACTAGAATCAGACTTAACAATTCAAGAAGATGTCCAAAAAGTTATTCAAGAATTTCAAGATATTTTAGAAACACCAAGCAATGAGGCTTCATTTCAAGAAGCAGAAACGGAAACCAAACCTACAGATTCCAATAGCCAAAGCAAGCTTTCTCCCCAAATCTCGCAAGAAAATCCTGCCATTAAACGCACTGGATTAAGAATCATCAAAAAACGCGATGTGCGCGAAAGCCAAGAAGAAACACCTAAACTAGAATCCCACAAAGAATCTCCACGCACCTTACAAGATTTGCTTGGCAACCTAGAGGACAATCAAGGGCGCAACAAAGACAAAAAAAAGAAAAAAGACAAACCAAGCGTGCATACAAGCAAAAATTTGGGACAACAAAAAATAGATTTACTAGACAATAGAGAATTTTATAGCTCCCACGACGATGACGAAGAAGATATTATTTTATTTGACTTGAGTGTGCAAGATGAACGCAATATGGAAGAAGAAGATAATGAACGCAAAGCCACAACCGAGCGCATTAAAATTCAAAGGCATAATCCCTTTATGGAGCAAGGTAGCACACGAAGGTCTAGCCGCAAAAAAGCTCCCAAAGCGCAAAAAACGCAAGAAACAATCAGCGGTATTGTAAAGATTCCAGAGGAAATTCGCGCCTACGAGTTTGCCGAAAAAGCAGGCAGAAGCACAGGTGAAGTCATCAAAGTGCTTTTTAGTCTTGGAATGATGGTAACCAAAAATGACTTTTTAGAAAAAGATGCGATTGAGATTCTAGCTGAAGAGTTTGGAATCCAAATAGAATTAATCAACAATGCAGAAGAGTTAGATTACACACAGCTAGAAGAAAACAATGATAACGAAAAAGACTTGATTACGCGTGCGCCAGTTGTTACAATTATGGGACACGTTGACCACGGGAAAACTTCTTTGTTAGATTACATCAGAAATACCAAAATAGCTCACGGGGAAGCGGGCGGAATCACACAGCATATCGGTGCTTATACGATTAACAAAAATGGCAAACAAATCACTTTTATTGATACTCCCGGACACGAAGCATTCAGTGAAATGCGTGCAAGAGGAGCGCAGGCAACCGATATTGCAATCATCGTAATTGCCGCAGACGATGGCGTGAAACCCCAAACAATTGAAGCCTTAAATCACGCCAAAGCCGCCAATGCTCCCATTATCATTGCGGTAAATAAAATAGATAAACCAGAGGCAAACCCAGACAAACTCAAAGCAGAGGCTGCAGAACTCGGCTTCACTCCGCTAGAATGGGGAGGAAATTATGAGTTTGTCCATATTTCCGCTAAGAGTGGAGAAGGGATTGATGACTTGCTAGAAACGATTTTATTGCAAGCAGAAATTTTAGAACTTAAAGCCAATCCTAATAAATCTGCGCGTGCAGTTGTGATTGAAAGCAGCCTTGAAAAAGGCAAAGGACCTGTTGCTACATTAATTGTCCAAAATGGAACTTTGCATATAGGAGATAGCATTATTGCCGATACCGCGTTTGGACGCGTCCGTGCTATTAGCGATGATTTGGGCAAATCCATTCACAGCATTCCTCCTTCAGGCGTGGGAGTTATCACGGGTTTAAACGAAGTGCCACCTGCTGGCTCTATCCTGCTTGCAGTAGAAAACGACAATATCGCGAGAGATTATGCGCAAAAACGCGCGGCACATTTGCGCCAAAAAGAACTTTCACATTCTACGAAAGTTTCTTTTGATGAACTTAGCTCTATGGTGGCACAAGGGCAGCTCAAAAACCTACCTGTCATTATCAAAGCAGACACACAAGGAAGCTTAGAGGCAATTCGTGGAAGCTTGGAAAAACTACAAAACGAGGAAGTGAAAGTCAATATTATTCATAAGGGCGTGGGTGGAATCACAGAAAGCGACTTAGCTCTTGCAGGCGCAAGCGCAAATTGTGTGATTTTAGGATTCAATGTGCGTCCAACAGGAAGCGTAAAAAACAAGGCAAAAGAACTAGGAATCCAAATCAAAACCTATTCCATTATTTATTCGCTTTTAGACGATATTAAAGCCTTACTTGGTGGCTTGCTCTCACCTGTCTTAGAAGAAGAAAACACTGGGCAAGCGGAAGTGCGCGAGACTTTCAATATTGCCAAAGTCGGAACAATTGCGGGCTGCTTCGTAACCGATGGCGTGATTCAAAGAGGAATCAAAGTGCGCTTAATCCGCAATGGTGTCGTGATTCACAATGGCAACATTGCTTCGCTCAAACGTTTCAAAGATGACGCACGCGAAGTGGCAAAAGGCTTTGAATGTGGAATTATGCTAGAAGATTACAACGACATTCAAGTCGGCGATGTCTTTGAAACCTATAAAGAAGTGGAAAAACAAAGGACGCTTTAATGCAAGACATCAAGCTTGCTCGCACACAATCTTTACTCAAAGAGATTCTGCCAAGCGCATTAGCAAACCTCAATGACACGCGTCTAAATTCTCTGAATGTAATAGAGGTTAAATGTTCGCGTGGTAAATATTTTGCCGAGGTTTTCCTAAACGCTCCTTTTGCAACAAAGCAAGAAAAAGCAGAGATTCTAACCCAACTCAAAAAAGCACGCGGAATCATCAAGGAATATTGCTTAGAAGAAACAGGTTGGTTTCGTTGTCCAGACTTCAAATTTAGCTTTGACACAACCTTAGAGCAAGAAAATCGTTTGGATAAAATCTTTGACACGCTCCAAAAGGAACGCGAAAGCAAACAAAAGGGAAAAGATGACACTTGCTCCTGATTTAGAAAACAAAATCAAAAGATTAGTAGAAAGTTTAGGCTTTGCACTTTATGATATTTTTAATATCAAAGAAAATGAGAATCAGATTTTGCGTATTTGTATCACAAAACCAAATAAAGAGGATTCCACTAGCGTAACGCTTGAGGATTGCCAAGAAGTTAGCCTCGCTCTTTCACCTTTACTAGATGTTGAAATGCCAAATTCTGAAAAGTATTTTTTAGAAGTTAGCTCGCCCGGAATTGAACGCACACTCAAAACTCTTGCACATTATCAAAACGCCATAGGAGAACTTGTCAAAATCAAAACCATAGACAAAAAAAAGCTCAAAGGCAAACTTTTAGAGGTAAGTCAAAATACCCTTACCCTAGAGGACACTCAAGCAAAACTGCAAACGATTCCACTAGAGTCTATCAAAAAAGCTCAAACCTACTTTGAATGGTAGTCTCACGCATTGCAAAACATAGACACAGATGAATTTTATTTGAATCTTTGCTTGCAAAGCGCGTGGCAAAACCAACTCATCACACTCCCAAATCCTGCTGTAAGCGCACTCGTATTAGACCAATATGGTGCAATCTTAAGCCTAGAATCGCACCAAGAATGTGGCAAACCACACGCGGAAGTGCTTGCCCTCCAAAAAGCTTACGCAAAACTAAGCGGCGATTGTGGAATCTTGCGCTTAAGCGATTCCGCACAAATCCATCAGTATTTGCTCCAACACTCCCAAAATCTTTTTAATAAGACGACGATTTATGTCAGCTTAGAGCCTTGTAGCAGTCATAAATGCGGCAAAACTCCCTCTTGTGCAAGTCTTTTAAAAGTATTAAAGCCAAAACGCATTGTCATTGCCACACAAGATAGAAGTCAAAATGCTAAAGGCGGGGCAGAGGAACTAGAAGAATGCGGAATCCTTATAACAAAAGCTTGGGAAGCAAAAAACTTAACTACCATTCACAAAAACGCGAACTCCCTCTTGTACCCCTTTAATGCCCTGCAAACAAAAGGGCGATTCTTGCTCTACAAATACGCTTGCAGGCTAGATGGCAGCATTAATGGCGGACAAATCAGCTCAAAAGCAGCCCAAAGCAAAATGCACGATTACCGCGCAAAAGCAGATTTCTTGCTTCTTTCTGGAAAAACAATAAGAGAGGATAAGCCGACACTTGACGCAAGATTTGCAAGTTTGGAATCCAAACACGCCCCGAATATCTTAATATTAACGCGTGATAATAATTTCTCTACCAATGCGCCACTTTTTGACATACCAAACAGAGAGGTGAAAATATTAAATCAGATAAGCCCTACATTGCGCAATATTAATGGGTTTATAATGTGTGAGGGAGGAGCAAAACTCTTAAGCACATTACAACCTCATATAGATATGCTTCTTGTGATTCTACAACCAAGCTTTAACGCGGATTTCACTCTCACAATGCGCCTAAAATTTTCCTTCCGTCTTATCCATAGTATGCAGATAGGAGAAGATTTGTTTTTATGGCTTTTGCCCAAAAATTAACAATGCTTTCATTCTTTGCATTGCTATCCTTAAGTGAGCAAAAACCCACCGCGCCATTGCGAAACCTCGTTAGAAGTTGTAGTAATTATAAACAAGCAAATTTGAGATTCCATTACAAACATTTCGGCGAGATTCTTTCATCTGGATTGTTTCGCTACGCTCGCAATGACGAAAGGATAGGCTGTCCTTACGAGATTCCATAAGGAATCCTAACAATCCTCACGCACAATCCCGCGCTAAGATTCCATTTATTGCTTGCTTTGCTCCAAAACATATTCCTCAAATTTTAGCAAAATGGGATTATGGAGCTGACTTTGACGCTTAAGCGAATAAAAAGATTGCTCTAAGGGTAAATTTTTGATTTTAATGGGGAATAAAACTTTGTTTTCTAGCTCTTTTCTAATAGCAATTTCAGAAAAAACAGACAACGCGCCCTCGCAAATCACTAAATCCTTAATTGCTGTTGTGCAATTTAGCTCAAGAAAAATTGGAATCTCAACCCCAAGTTTTGCCAAAGCACCCACAAATTGCTCCCTTTGTCCTGAACCATATTCTCTCAAAATCCATATCTTATCTAGCAAATCCTTAATGTCTCTCGTGCGTGAGGCGAGAATAAAATCATTGCTCGCAACAATCAAAGAATCTGTATGCAACATTTCACTAACCAAACCTTCGGTGCTCGCATATTGCGAAGGAATATCTCCCTCTACAAGTGCCAAATCCACTGCGCCTTTTTTGACTTGCAAAAAACATTCCTTAAGATGAGCAACCTGCAATTTTAGCTTGACTTTTCTGTGTGTTTTGGCAAACTCAAAAACAATTTTAGGCAAAAAATATTCACTAATTGTATGGGTCGCAATGATACTTAATTCTCCTGTAATCTCTTGAGAATCTGTGCGCTCCAAACTCTCAAGACTTGCATAATATCCTTGCACTACCTCTAGCCACATTCCACCTAGAAATAATGCCCTTGAAGTTGGCACTAGCTTCTTTCCAATACGTTCAAAAAGCGGAAAACCGGCAAGTTTTTCTAATCGCTTCACCACTATGGACACATTAGGCTGTGAGATAGAGAATCGTTCGGCTGTTTGTGTAGGACTTTTACTCTTTAACAAATCCAAAAATATCTCTAAATCCTTAATTTTCATTTTGCACCCCTGATTCAAAATAGCTCAAAGAACTCCTGCCGAATTTCTTTGTTTTTATGAGTGTAAAATTACCAATATGCGTTGGAATCTCCAAAGAAGAAATATGCTCCAATACAAGCAAATCAAAAAGATTTTTATCCAAATCCTCTATCATTTGATAACATCTTTCGTAAATGTCTTGCATTGCGTTGCGCACATTAAAAGGCGGGTCAATATATCCAATACTATGGGATTCCAATGTTCTTAAAGCAAGTTTGTAATGACTAAAAGTATCTCCCAAGAGGACGCGATAACTTTCATTGTTTTGACAAATATTTTGCAAATTTGCTTTTAAAATTTCACAAGCCTTTTTATCGCTCTCAAAAAATAATGCGAATCTTGCTCCACGACTAAGTGCTTCTATCCCAATACTTCCACTCCCGGCAAAAAATTCTACAAAGCTTGCTCCCACAATGCCACTATTTAAAGTATTAAAAAACGATTCCTTTAAAATCGCCTTGGAAGAACGCGTCGTATCCAATGAAGCCATTTGCAACTTGCGTCCTTTATAGATTCCACCTAAAATTCTCAAGGTAGATTTGGGAGGATTTTTAAGCATTTTTATCCCTATAATGCTCCAAAACAATCGTTTGAATTTCTTTTGCGAAACTGCGTAAAACTTCTTCAATCTCAGCATTCAAAGCAGAATCCTCAAAAAAAGGCGGAATCTCTTGCTTTAAGTTATCCAAACGATTCAAATCACCAAAACCGCTAGAGTCATTTGCGGACTTTGCAAAAATCTCTCCTTGTAAATCCCGATAGCTCTTAGGTTCCTCATTTTGCGATTCCTGCATCGCCTTGCCTCTGACTTTTCTATCAAAATTCTCTAACTCTTGTAGCAACATTTCCCGTGTGAAAGGAATCTTAAGATTTGCTTCCTCAAAGTCTCCGATTAAAAATACAGGCTTTTGGGATTCTACACGTTGCGTCGCGACGACAAAATCACAAAGTTTATAACTCGTAAGATATTCCTTTAAATACATCTCTAAACTGCGGTCTAACAATAAAGAATCACAAATCAGCGCGATTTTCATAATAGAATCCTTACAAAATATTTTATCAATTATAGCGGAATCTTTACAAAAATTTTAGATTTTTTATCAAGCTTAAGCGCAAAATTCTTGCATTTAGAATCTTTTTTGCTATAATTTAAAAATTTTAAAAGGAGCAAAAATGAAAGCAATGGTAATCCAAGGTCCCAATCTCAATATGTTAGGGATTCGCGACCCGCGTATGTATGGACCAGCAAAGCTTGAAACAATCCACCAAAACATCAAACAACACGCCGAACAAATCGGCTTAGAGGTGGATTTTTTCCAAAGCAATTTTGAAGGCGAAATCGTAGATAAAATCCAAGAATGCTTAGGACAATACGACGGAATCATCATCAATCCTGCCGCTTATTCTCACACTTCAGTTGCGATTCGGGACGCAATCTCTGCTGTCAATTTACCAACGATTGAAGTGCATATTAGCAATATCCACGCAAGAGAAGATTTCCGACACAAAAGCTTAACTGCTGCGGTATGTGCTGGAGTTATTGCAGGCTTTGGTCCAATGGGTTATCATCTTGCTTTACAAGGGCTCGTTCAGATTCTCACTGAATTAAACGCAATCAAAGAAGCGCGCAAGCAAGCGGCTGCACAAAACGCACAGCCCCAACAATAAACACCCTTAGGAGGGCGAATTGGAAAACTTTATCATCAAAGACGAAAATGCCCTTTATTTTGAAGTGGGTTATAGTTGCGATAACGCCCTTTTTATCGCTTATGGTGAGCAGGGCTATTTCATTACCGATGGACGTTATCAAACCGAGGCGCAAGAATCAATCAAGCAAGACAAATATGCCGTAGAGATTCTTATTTCTCGCGACCTTATTCGCACGGCGCGTGGGATTTTGAAAAAATACGAAAAATCTACTTTTTATTTCAATCCACAAGAATTTTCGGTATTTGCCTTTGAAAAATTAAAAAACAATCTTAAAATTAACTTCATTCCTAAGCCAAACTTTCATCAAGAAAAACGAATCCTCAAAACTCCACAAGAAATTGAACTTTTACACCATTCCCAAAAGCTTAATTTCAAAGCCTTTGCTAAATTTGCAAAATTCCTTAGCAAAAAAGGCTTGGATTGCAAAGAATCCTATTTGCATTTCAAAACACAAGAATTTTTGAGCAAACAAGGGAAATTTGATTTAAGCTTCAATCCTATTGTAGGAATCAATAAAAATGCCGCAAAACCGCACGCCCTGCCCTCAAACGATAAATTGCAAAAAGGAGATTTATTGCTTTTTGATGCGGGATTAAAATACAAACGTTATTGTTCGGATATGACGCGCACCGGGTATTTTGGCAAAAATGGAATCTGCTTTTCTAAAGAACAAAAATTCAAAAACAAAGAGTTGCAAAAAATCTATGACATTGTGCTAAAAGCCCAAGAATGCGCAATCAAAGGTGCAAAAGTAGGAATGCTTGCCTGCGAAGTAGATGCTCTAGCGCGCAATGTGATTGAAAAAGCCGGATATGGCAAATATTTCGTGCATTCCACAGGACACGGAATTGGGCTAGATATTCACGAATTGCCTATTATTTCAGCGCGTTCTCAAACGATTCTACAAGCGGGTATGGTTTTTTCTATTGAACCGGGCATTTATATTCCCAATCATTATGGCGTGCGCATTGAGGATTTAGTCGTATTAGAAAGAGATGGCGCGCGCGTGCTTGGAATCTAAAATGCAATCACTCACACTCCATAAATCCTATTTAACTTATCCAAAACAGAGATTCCATTGCACCAAAAAAGAATCACAAAACTTGCATTATTTTGGAATCAAAACCTACCAACAAATCCAAATGAATCCCAAAATGACACGCTTAATTTATGCGCTTCCTCCACTGCAATGCAAACCCTTTGCATTGCAACCCAAGATTCCGCGATTTACTCTCGTGCGCCCTCCTAATCCCTATCGGCTTTTCAAGGCACATAAACAACTCAAACAATACGCGATTTTAGGAATCGGGGCAAATTGTGGTGAATGTTTAATTACATTTTGGAAGCTTTTTAAGAGGTTCAAAAAGAAAAATGTTATAATTTCTCTTTCATCTATTTTAAAAAATCCAGCTTTTGGCTGGGAAGCGCAAGCAGATTTTTATAATGCAATTTTATGGGTAAAAACCAAGCTTGGCTATGTAGAATTTTGGAGTTTTTGTGCGTATTTGGAACGTATGTTTGGGCGGAATCGCAAACGACCTTTTAAAAACGCTCCGCGCACTTTGGATATTGATATTATTGGTTTTAAAAATCAATTCTTGCGTTTCAAACATTTACAGATTCCGCATATTGCTTGGTCTCTTAGAGAAAGCGTGAGGATTCCATTACTAGAGAGGAAGGTATGAAACTATTTACTTACACGGGAGAAAGTTCAGCTGCAGCTTTAGCACAAGCCAAAGCTGAACTTGGTGATGAATTTTCAATCATCTCACAAAAAAAATTAAGTGAGGGGGGATATGAAATTTCTGTTGCCATTAGCGAAGAAGACTTAAAAGAAGCCAAAGCCAAAGCCGAACAAGAAAAGCAAAAAAATGAAACCTTAACGACAAAAAGCAATAGTATTGCTGATAGATTGGAATTGATTGCACAAAAGGAATTAGAAAAAAAACGTATGGCACAAACCCTATCTAGCACACTTCCTGAAGATGTTTCTTTGCAACTTTCCGATGCAGTGCGTCAAATCTCACAGATTGCTGGCGTTGCCTCTAAAATTCCTCCAAAATCTCCTTACCCAACACCTCTAGCACAGATTCCAAAAGAGGCTTCCTCTCAATCCCAAGATAAAGAAGAAAAACCAAAGCAAACGCAAAACAACGAAGAATCACAAACAAAAAACAAAAAGAAAGAATCCTCGCTTGAAAATAATGATTTGCGCTTGATTCGGGGCGAGATTGATAGACTAAATGATAAACTCAAACTGATTCAAAATATGTTTTGGGAGGAAAGAGGACCTAAGCGTGATGGCTTGATTATCCCGCACGAATTTGCAGAAATTTACAGAATCACCAAAGCAAGTGGTATGGCAAAAGAGCATTTAGAAAAAATTATGCAGCTGACTTTGGAATTAATGCCCATTAAAATGCGCGAAAATTCTGTGCTTATCAAACGATATTTTAGAGAAGTTTTGCGCAAAATGGTGTATGCAAGGGCGGAAAATCTAAGCAGTAATGCTAAAAACATTATGATGTTAGTCGGACCCACAGGAGTGGGCAAAACGACGACTTTAGCAAAGCTTGCCGCACGCTATTCAAGACTTTTAAACAAAAATTACAAGGTAGGAATCATTACTTTGGATACTTACCGAATCGGTGCAGTGGATCAATTAATGTTTTATGCTAAAAAAATGAAATTGAGCATTGATACGGTGGTAGATACAGAGGAGTTTGTTAATGCATTAGATTCCTTGAAATATTGCGATTATATTTTGATTGACACTGTGGGTAGCTCACAACACGATAGAGCGAAGCTAGAATCCCTCAAAAGCTTTGTCAATGCCGACCCAAACACTAAAATTGATGTGAGCTTAGTAATGAGTGCAACCACAAAATACGAAGACTTAAAGGACATTTACCATACTTTTTCTACTTTGGGAATTGACACCTTGCTTTTTACAAAACTAGACGAAACGCATAGCTATGGCAATATTTTTTCTTTGATTTACGAGACTAAAAAACCGGTAAGCTATTTTTCTGTCGGTCAAGAAGTGCCAAACGATTTAAATGTCGCGACAAGTGATTTCTTGATTGATTGCTTGCTAGATGGGCTTATTAAGGGATAAAAATGAAAAACCAAGCGGCAAATTTAGAATTGCTTTTAGAATCGCCAAAAACCTCTAACACAAAATTTATCACTATTACAAGTGGCAAAGGTGGCGTGGGCAAATCTACTTTTAGCGCAAATCTTGCTTATAAACTTTGGCAACTAGGCTTCAAAGTCGGAATCTTTGACGCGGACATTGGGCTGGCAAATTTGGATATTATGTTTGGCGTGCGTTGCGAAAAAAATCTTTTGCATGTGCTAAAAAACCAAGCAAAGCTCAAAGATATTATTGTGCCTATTGAACGGAATCTCTATCTTATCCCGGGAGATTCGGGTACGGATATTTTTCGCTATAAAAGCGAATTTATGTTTGAAGCCTTGATTGAGGATTCTGCATTTTTGGACAACTTAGATTTTGTTATCATTGATACGGGAGCAGGGATTGGTGAATACACACAGACTTTTTTAAAAAATAGTGATGAGGTAATCGTTATTACGATTCCAGACCCTGCGGCAATCACAGATGCTTATGCAACAATTAAACTAGCAGCGAATTTCAAAGAACGCATTTTTATGCTGATTAATATGACAAAAAACAACGCGGAAGCACAAATGATTTTTCAAAAAGTGCAAAAAATTGCGCAAGCAAATATTAATAATATCAAATTAGAATTTATCGGAGAATTAACCAAAACATCATTGATTAATCATTACAGCAAAAATCGCGGAATCTTTGTTAAGCTAGAGCCAAACTCTTCCTCTTCTATGGAGATTGAAGAGATTGCACGCACTCTTGCCAAAAAAATGGAACGAAATGTGCTAGTGCAAGAAGATAAAAGATTTGGTAAATTCTTAAAAAAGATTTTGGGTCATTTTTAGGAAATGTAAGGAAACAAAATGTCTTTAAAAATGGATAATTTTTTAAGTTTTGCGATTGTGAATGGATTTTTTATCGGACTCTTATTATCCTTTTTGAAATTTGATGAACCAGAAATGATTGTAGCAGGAACGCTTATCTCAACGATTGGATTTTATTTGATTACCTTAGTAAGTGTTTCGTTGTTTGTGCGATTTTTAGGTAATCAAGAGCATATTATCAGGAGACCTGCCTATAATGATTTGCTAGAAGAATACATTGAAGAGTTTGATAAACGAGAAAAAGTAACCAACAAGATTCGTGGATTCTTGCGCACAATGGAAAAAACAATGCGTGAAGACGAGGAGGAAGAAGCGCGGACAAGCAAAAATAAGAAACACGAAGTAGAAAAGAATAACTATGCTGACGACTTCTAATGGCTACCAAACAGCATTAAAACAATCGCAAGATTCTCTAGCATTAGATTATCTTCCTGCACTCAAAGCAATGGCTTTTCGCCTAAAGGAGCGATTGCCTGCGAGTGTAGATTTTGCAGATTTGGTGTCTATTGGCACAGAAGAACTTATCAAGCTAGCACGTAAATACGATAGCAAGGTGAGCGAATCTTTTTGGGGTTATGCAAAGCCCAGAGTGCAGGGAGCTATGCTAGATTATTTACGTAGCCTAGACAATGTTTCGCGTCAAACACGCACATTGATTAAACGCGTAGATAAAGCGATTGCGACTTATTATAATGCACATCAAGAAGAGCCAGACAATGCTTATTTAAGTGAGATTCTAGGCGAAGAAGAAGAAAAAATCAAAGAGGCAAGAATCGCGAGCGAAATTTATGGCGTAATGCCTTTAGAAGACCAATTAGGCGGGGAGAATGAAGAGACATTAGAACGTATAGAAAAAGAGGAGTTGGTTGAAATCATAGAGCAGATTTTAGAACAAGCGACACAAAACGAACAGCTTGTGATTCAACTTTATTATTTTGAAGAATTAAACTTCAAAGAAATTAGTGAAGTAATGGAAATTACAGAATCAAGAGTTTCTCAACTGCATAAGGCAGTGATTCGTAAAATTCGTCAATACCTTGAACAAAGGGGGCTAAATGGCTGATATATTAAGTCAAGAAGAAATTGATGCGCTATTAGAAGTCGTAGATGATGATGGTGCGGAAGCCGAAATTGCAGAAAAACCAACGGCTGTTGTCCAACAACACCAAATTACTCTTTATGATTTCAAGCGTCCAAACCGCGTTAGCAAAGAGCAGCTAAGGGCTTTTCGTGGAATCCACGACAAAATGGCAAGGGCACTTTCTAGTCAAATTTCGGCAATTATGCGCTCTATTGTAGAGATTCAGCTCCACAGCGTGGATCAAATGACTTATGGTGAATTTTTGATGAGCTTGCCAAGCCCTACAAGCTTCAATGTTTTTTCTATGAAGCCTCTTGATGGCACTGGGGTTTTGGAGATTAACCCTAGTATTGCTTTCCCAATGATTGATAGATTACTTGGAGGCAAGGGCGACCCTTACGAATCCACACGTGAATTTAGCGATATTGAGCTGAACTTGCTAGATACAATCTTGCGTCAAATGATGCAGAATCTCAAGGACGCTTGGGCTCCTGTTACAGAGATTTTCCCCACCGTAGATGTGAAAGAATCTAGCCCTAATGTCGTGCAAATTGTTGCACAAAACGAAATTGTTATTATGGTTGTTATGGAAATCATCATTGGGCATAGTAGCGGAATGATGAACCTTTGCTATCCTGTTATTTCGCTAGAATCCGTGCTTTCGCGTCTTGCAAGTCGTGATATTATGCTGAGCGAAACAAGCTCTAAAAAATCGCGCAACAAAGAATTGCAAGCTCTTTTAGGTGGAGCAAAAGTCAATGTCGCAGCAATGCTTGGAGAAACTAAACTCAATATGCACGAAATCTTGGATTTGGAAGTGGGCGACATTGTGCGACTTGACCGCCCAGCAGATGACACGGTAATTATCAATGTAGATGGACGCGAAAAATTCCTTGCTAGCATTGGTTTGCACCGCTATCGTAAGACGATTGAAGTCAAAGAAATGATAAAAACAGAAAAAGACCAAGTCAAAGAAATTCTTGAAATGCTTGAAACTCAACGCAAATCCAGAGCAAACGAAATTGAAGAAGACTAGGAGTAAAGTATGCTAAATGATTTTTTAAAACTCATTATTCAAGAAGCAGGCGCGACGATAGAGGGTTTGCTCGGAAGTGCGCCAGAAGTTAGCCACATTGAAGCACAAAATGGCAAAAGCGATTCTATCAAGCCCCCAATGGCGAAAATTGACATTAGCACAGACGATGGAGCAACGCTTGCGCTTTTTATTTCTCCCAAAGTCGCTACCGCACTTGCAGATATGATGTTAGGCGGAGAGGGAGAGAGCCAAGAGACGATGAGTGCAGATGATTTGGACGCCACAAAGGAAATTGCCTCTAATATCTTTGGGGCAATCTCTACTTCGCTTGGCGGGCAAAAAGAACTACCCAAACTTAGTTTTACCCTGAACAATATCAATTTCCTAGCGGACGGAGATTTGGGGCTTTCTCAATTTAGTGGATTCTATACTTTTTCTTTCCATATTGGCTCTATACAAGATTATTTATATTTTGCTTTCTCTAGTGCGTTTGAACAACATTTTAATCCAAGTCCACCAGCCGAAGCTGCTCCAAGCGAGGAATCTAACGGGGGTGGAGGCGCACAAGCCAAAGTAGAGCTCAATAATTCTGAAATGAAAAATATGGCGATGCTTTTAGATGTGCGTTTGCAAGTCAAGGTGCGCATCGGGCAGAAAAAAATGCTACTTAAAGATGTGATTGCTATGGACATCGGAAGCGTTGTGGAACTCAATCAACTTGCAAATGACCCCTTAGAAGTCTTGGTAGATGACAAAGTCATCGCAAAGGGTGAAGTCGTCATTGTAGATGGAAACTTTGGGATTCAAATCACCGAAATTGCACCCAAAAAAGATAGAATAGAGCAGCTTTTATAACAAAAAGTGGAATCGCAAATCAGACCTCTTGAAATCTCTCTTTATTTGCATATTCCTTTTTGTGATAGCAAATGCGGATATTGCGCCTTTAATTCCCAAATCAACAAAAATCACTTAAAAACAATTTATATGGAAACTCTCGCCCGATATGTTTCCTATAAAATTCACAAACTTTTAGAGGAAAACCAAAGTCTACAAATTACTTCAGTTTATATTGGAGGAGGCACTCCAAATAGCGTAGAGTCCCGCGCCTATTCCTCGCTTTTTACGGAGTTTTCTCCCTATCTTGCACCACAAGCAGAAATCAGCATTGAAGCAAACCCTAATTCCCTAAGCTTAGAATGGTTGCAAACGCTTCAGGGTTTGGGTGTCAATCGCTTAAGCTTAGGAGCGCAAAGTTTTGAGGATTCTAAACTTGCCTTTTTAGAGAGACACCATAGGAAAGATTCTATCTTTTACGCCATTGAAATGGCACTAAAAGCTGGCTTGGAGAATCTTAGTATGGACTTAATCTATGGCACGCCCTTGTGCAATGCGTCCTTAATCACACAAGAGTTAGAGACTGCCTGTGCTTTGCCCTTAAGTCATCTTTCTGCCTATCAATTAAGCATAGATGAGGGAAGCAGGTTCTATGCAAACAAGGAATCGTTAGGGAATTTGAGGGATTTTGAGGGGGAATTTGAGGGATTTTTGAGCATAGGACATTTTATCAAATCCTATTTACAAACCAAAGGCTTTGTGCAATATGAAGTCAGCAATTATGCCAAAACTAGCCCCTCTTATCACAATCTTCGCTATTGGGAGGGCAAGGAATATTTAGGCATTGGCGCGGGAGCTGTTGGCTATCAAGGAGGCGTGCGCACAAGTATGCCAAAAAGTATTGAAAAATTTTTGTTGGGATTCTATGAAGAAAAAGAAATTTTAAGTGCGCAAAATCAACTCTTGGAACATTTGTTTTTGGGATTCCGCTCTTGTGTTGGTGTAGAAAAGGAAAAAATCCCCAATATGCACAATCTCAAGATTCTGCTAGAAGAAAATAAAGTGGAGCAGAACGGAGAAAGAATCTATGCAAAAGACTATTTTTTGGGTGATGAAATCGCCTTGTTTGTAGGATAAACAAAATGGAAACTATTGCGCAAACACTTCCGCCACAAATCGTGCTAGCTCTTGACATAGGGCTTAAGAGAATCGGGGCTGCAAAAGCGATTCAAAATATTGCCCTGCCCCTCCCTCCGATTTTGCGTAAAAACCGCAATCAAGCCGCAAAAGAAGTAAGTCAGCTCATCTTAGAATCCAAAGCAAAGGTGCTAGTGGTTGGAATCCCTATGCGAGAGTGCGATTCTGCTTTGATAGAGGAGGATTCTCTTGAGGCAATGCAAAAAAGAATCCGACATTTTGTCAGCCTGCTTGCGGTTCCACCTGAACTTGAAGTTGTTTTCTTAGACGAAAGCTTCAGCTCCTTTGAGGCATTGCAAAAACTAGAGGACAAAAAATCACGCAAAAAGGCACACAGCAAAGATGGTAGCCTAGATTCCCTCGCGGCTCTTGTGATTTTAGAAAGGTATTTGGCAAATCTTGATAAGATTCCACAATCTAACACCAAAGGTTAAATAATGAGGACAAACACACAAGCCCTTTTATCGGTGGAAGTTGTTGGATAGATTTGCGGGATACAGAATCAAAAAAATCAATCCAGAGATGTCATAGACCACTATATCACCGCTTACTTTGCTCCTTTGACTTTTAAGCGTAAAAGTTGGGGGGGGGGGCAGAAGCCTCGTAGAGCATATTTTAAAACATGTCAATTATACACTAATAACGAAGC
>NZ_JAIEFA010000032.1:0-6879 GCF_029067145.1 Helicobacter sp.
TATTTGCAAATTTAATTAAAATTTTTTAAAGAGAATTTAAATGATAGAAATTTCAAAACAAGCAAATCTTCCCACGCAATTTGGGGATTTTATGATTCAATCTTTTAGAGAAAAAAAGCTTTTTAAAGGCGAATCTTATCTCTTGGAACATTTGGTGCTAAGGACGATAGAGATTCCAGAAAATCCCCTTGTGCGTGTGCATTCGGAATGTTTAACCGGAGATGTGTTTTCAAGTCTTAAATGCGATTGTGGCGGTGAGTTGCAAATGGCTTTGAAAAGAATTGCAAAAGAACAGGGATTCTTAATTTATTTGCGTCAAGAAGGGCGTGGAATCGGGCTTTTTAACAAAGTCAATGCGTATGCTCTGCAAGATAGTGGCTTAGATACGATTGAAGCCAATCTTGCTTTGGGATTCCGAGAAGACGAGCGCGATTATGCAATCGTGAAGTTTATTTTTGATTATTATCATTTGCACCAAATCCGCTTGCTAACAAATAATCCAGCCAAAATTCGCGCGTTTGAATCTATGATTAAGCTCACGCGCGAGCCGATTATCGTAGAATGTAATGCGCATAATGCACATTATTTGGAAGTGAAAAAAACCAAAATGGGACATTTGCTTTAATAAGGAAAAAGATGAAAGTTAAAATTGATTATGCGCAAGCAAGGGAGATTTTGGAATCCCAAACGATTGAAACTTTGGGCATAGAGCGCGTCTTTTTGTATGAGGCTTTAGGGCGCGTTTTGGCGCGCGATGTTGTTGCAACGCAAGATATGCCACAATCCACGCGCTCCAATATGGACGGATACGCAATAAATTCTAAATTTTTGCAAGGAAATGCCGCGCAAGAATTTAAAATCTTGGGAGAGAATCCAGCAGGAAATGTGCAGGATTCTGTTCTGCCTCTCCACCAACCCTTTGCAATTAAGACTTTCACAGGGGCGGAGATTCCACAAAATGCCGATATTTTAGTTCCCATAGAACAGGTAAAGATAGAAGCCCAAACCCTGTGTCTTTTGGAGATTCCAAAGGTTGGGCAATATATTCGTCAAAAAGGTGCAAATTATCACAAAGGCGAGAAGCTAATCTCCAAAGGAGTGCGGCTTAATGCAAATCATATTGGGCTTTTGGCAAGCCTAAATTGTGTCTTTGTAGAGGTATTTACGCGTGCGAAAGTCGGGATTTTGGTTAGTGGAAACGAATTGTTGGAGCTGGGGGAAAGTGCTAAAAATGGAGCGAATATTTACAATGCCAATGGGCATTTGCTTGTTGCAAAAGTGCTAGAAAATGGCGGAATCCCAAAGCTTTATCCGATTTTAAAAGATACAAAAGAGCAGGTGAAAGAATGTGTGAATCTAGCACTTAGCGAATGTGATTTAATCCTAAGCAGCGGGGGAGCAAGCGTGGGGGATTATGATTTTATTGCGGCAATTTGCAAGGAAAGAGAAAGCGAAATGGTGTTTAAAGGCATCAACATTAAGCCCGGACAACACATTTCTTACGCACATTTTGGAGGCAAGCAGTTTTTTGGCTTGCCCGGCTTCCCAAACTCTACTTTGGTAACCTTTGAACTTTTTGCCAAAGAGATTCTGTGGCGTCTTAATGGAGGGCATTTTAAGCCTATTACTTTGGAGGTTTTGTTACAAGAAAATGTGAGCAAAACCGATTCTCGCTTAGAATTTCGCGTGTGTAATGTGCGAAATGTTGAGGGTAAATGGAGCATAGATTTTGAGGGCAAAAAGGACTTCCAAAGCGCGATTTTAAACAATTTTTGTCCGCTAGATTCTGCGTATAATGGATTATGTATTTTGGAATCTGCCAAAAGTGCGGGCGAGAGGGTGCAAGTAATTTTGCTTGCCTAACAATGTCGCACCACAGCACCCTTTGCTTGCTTCTTGTGCCTCCTTTGTCCTTACAAGGAGTGAGCAGAATAAATGGTGAAACAATTCTTGCCTGCAATCCATAATCCAAAACTTACCTTTTTAGATTCCATTGCAAATTTACTTTGAGCTTAGATTGTAGATTGCCACAGCCCTAAAGGACTTCGCAATGATAAGGCGAGAAGCGTAAGGTATGCTACACTATGGATTTGCGCTAAAGCGGGTGAGTTGCTCTGCAACGCACACCACGACTTGATTTATCAAGTCTCGCAAGGACGAAAAAATAAATCTCATTTCTACAAGTAAAATCCCGCAAGGAAAATAGCAGAATCGCAAGTCATCAAAAACGCAATTTACTGCAAGCTTAGCAGATTCTAGGTAGTAATTCTCCGCTTGGATAGTCTAAATATCGCCTTGCGTTAAAGGGGGTTTTTAGCACAACTTTTGTTGCATTTTCTGCGGTAGTATAGCCGATGATTGCGGCGTTTTTCGCGCCTTGTGAATGCAGAATCTCTAAAGCCTTTGTTGCGTCTTCTTTGGCAACACATAGTATGCACATTCCCTCGTTTGCTAGATTATAGGCTTCAAATCCCAATAATTCACAGATTCCGCGCACTTGCGGGAGGATTGGCAAATGCGCTTCCTCAATCTCTATGCCGATTTTTGAAGCGTTTGCCCATTCGTTTAGCACGCTTGCGATTCCGCCTCTTGTCGCGTCGCGTAAGGCGTATAATTGGAGTTTTGCCTCAAAGAGTGGCTCTAAGATAGGATAGAGTAGGGCGCAATCGCTTTGCAAATCGCTTTGTAGTCCGATTCCCTCGCGGTTGGAATAAATCACTGCTCCGTGTGTGCCGATGTTGCCACTAACTAAAATCGCGCAATCTTGCGGAATCCCAAATGCGCTTAAATTCAAATGCGGGTGCAGAAACTCTCCTAGCGCGGTTGTGGTGATGAAAAGCTTATCCAAAGTGCCTTTGGGAAGCACTTTTGTGTCCGCAGAGAGGAGCTTTGCGCCACTTTGTCTTAGGGTATGTGCAAAAGATTCTACAATGCGTTTTAAATCTGCAATCAAGAATCCCTCCTCAATCATAAAGCTTGCGCTCAAATAACGCGCCTTTGCGCCCATCATCGCGACATCGTTGCAGCTTCCGCATACGCAGAGTTTGCCAATGTCCCCACCATTAAAGAACAGGGGTGAGACGACATAACCATCGGTGCTAAGGGCGAATTTTTCTGTATTTTGGCTTAGGATTCCAACCCCTGCGTCCTCACCCCCACCCATTACACAGCCTTCTAGTAAGGGATAAAAAAGCTCTGTAATAAGATTTTGCGATTCTACGCCGCCGCTTCCGTGACTTAACAAAATAGAATCTGAAATTTGTAAATATCGCATAAAAATCCTTTGCTTAGTTTAGGTGTAGCGATAAGCCGAGTTCTGTTTATGTGGCTATTTATCTGGATTTTGCCTTGCAGCAAAATTCTAGCAAAAGGTTTAGAGACTTGGGATACTAACCATACCTTTCTTGCTGCGGATTGGGCTTGCAAAGTCAAAGTGCATTGCTACACTTTCGGTAGGCTCTTACCCTACCTTTTCACCCTTGCCACGATTGTGGCGGTTTGTTTTCTGTTGCGCTTTCCCTTAGATTGCTCTAGCCATTCTTTAAATGGAATCCTATCCCAATGCAGCTCGGACTTTCCTCTCTTTTTGGAGCAACCACTTGCTACACCTAGCCGTGATTGTAGCAGAAATGGCATAAAAAGAGTTTTAACTGCAAAGCAATCTAAGCTAGGCTTATTGTCCTTACGAAGCCCTTTTAGGGTTGTGGCAATCTATGCGACAAAGAAACAAGCTTTTTTAAAGGATAAAACAAAGGATTTTTGGAATCTAGGAAAAAGTTTCTAGGCTCTCGCAAGAGTTTTCTTAATTTTCTATAACTCTTAAAGCCCTCCAACCACGATAAGAAAGCCAAAAACAACCCGCTTTTAGATTTCTTTTGCAAGAACGAATCCTTGTCTTGATTGATTTCATAGGCAAAGGGCAAATAGCACAAAGAATCCAAAGTGTAATTTTGCCTCTCGAACCTCTTGCCCTGCAAGAATTTCTGCCCTCCAAGATTCATTTGATAAAAATAAAAATCAGTTGTTCTCCTAAAGAGATTTCCATCTTGACGTTTTAAAAGCACGGATTCTCCCAAAAGATAGGAATAAAAATCCTCCCGCAAATAGCGAATGAATGCGAGCATTTTCTCCTCATTGACGCAGAATCCCTCGCATAGCACTCTATCAATCTGCGCCTTTAACTCCTCTTTGGATTGTGCTTGTAGATTCAAACCATCAAAAGCATAGAAAGCTCTAGCACAAACAATCGCGGGCTTTTTGGCAATCATCGCATACATTCCCACGCCAGAGTTTAGCAAAACGCACATTTCGCTTAAATCAATAAGCGAGAGAAAATTGCAATTATCGGGCGCAAAAATTAAGTTTTTATAAAGCTTCTTGTCTAAATCACCTCCCAAAGGGTGCTTTTTGCAAACAAACACAACATTTTCTTTGAAATATTCCCCCGCAAGCTCGTTTAGGGTTTCTAAAAATTCCTCATAGCTAAAATAGGGCGAAAAATGCAGAATCGCTGTGTCGCATTCCACTTGCAAGGGGACGAAAATCACTCTTTTGTGCCGAATTCCAAGCGTTCTTTTAAGCTCATCTTGTGCGATAATGTCATTTTTATCTTCCAAAAATACATTAGATTCCAAAAGTCCCTTAATGTATTGCAAGGTGGAATCCTTTTGCGTAGAAGTGATTTCGTGATTCCAAAGCTTCTCATCGTAATTGTTAGAATCGCACAAAAATCCGCTATCATCAAAAAACCAAGCATCAGGAAATGCTCCTCTCTCAAAAACATAAAAAGGGATTTGATTTTCTCGCATAAACTGATAGATTTGTGCGATTTGTTCCCTTGCGTAAGGATTCAAGCATAAAAAGCGCGTGATTGCGTGCTTTTGCTTAAAGTCTAAGAATCTCTGCGCGTTAAACTCCTCCTCATCAAAAAACATTCGCTCCTCTGCGGCAATTGGTTCTCCCAAAAACACGCAGGGCTTTTGCAAAATTCTGTAATTATTGGATTTCTCACTATACAAAATACAGACTTTTTCTTTTGCCTTTGCAAAGATGAGCGGGTCTAAACTGCTTTTGCGGTTTAAATTGCTTAAGAAAAGCTTTTTATTGTTGTTGATTGCATTTGCGCTTAGATAACCATTCTGATTGGGGCGTTCGTGGTAGAGATGGACAAGAGAGATTCCATAAAACATTGCCTCTAAACCTACCAAAGCATACCAAGCGCGGAATCCTCTGAAGTCCTTTAGATTCCAATTGCGTGCGAAGTATTCTATCTCTTTGGGCATTATCTCAAAGGTAGCACAATGCCTTAAAAGCCGAGAGAAAAAGTCAAAATCCTCATAGCCAAATCCGACAAAATCCCCATATCCTCCAAGCTCCAAAAAAGTATAGGTGTTTAGCACGATAGAGCTTGAAGCGGGCGTGAGGAAGTCAAGAGTTTTTTTGTCATTCCATACGATACTAGATTGGATTTCCTCCTCTCTTAGCTCACCACTGATAAACTTTTGCGTGCCAAGCTCGTTTAAAAAGGCGCAAGGAAGCACGAGAAAACTCGCGGGATTCTCCGCGATTCCTTTAGTTTGTATGAGTTTTAGGATTTTGTCCAAAGTAGAATCCAAAAGCACATAATCCACATCTAGCACCATCATTGTAGGCGTTTGCACAAATCTTGCTCCATAATTCCTGCAAGCAGCGAGGGAGTAAGCACCCTTTTCTTGCTGTCTAGCGTCTTTGTAATAAAAATGTCCTTGCGATTCTATCAAGTCTTTCAGTTCCAAAGAATCCTGCAAGGGAGTGGAGGAAAACCCTTCTACAAAGAGATATTGCACCCTTTCATCGCTTTTTAGATTTTTGGCTTTGTATTTCACTCTTTTTGCGATAAATTTTCGCTCTGTGCTTAAGCCATAAGGAATAATAATACTTAAAATTTGCATTTTTAGCCTTTAGTTCTCTTGGTTTGTTTGGCGCAATTATGAACTTTGCGCTTATAGGTAACTTAGAATTTGTTTATATCTTTACAATAATCCAAAGCTTTAAAATTGCAATTTTGATGTTAAGAGTTGTAATGAAAGTTGTAGATAGAATCAATGAAATCTTGAAAGAAAAGAACATAAGCAAAAGAGAATTGGCGAATCGCCTCGTGGATTTTGGGCTAAAATCTAGCAAAACAGGGGAGACGCCGAGCCTCTCAAGCTTGTATGCTTATCTGAATGGGAATATTGAGATTAAAGCGGATATGATTCCTTATATCGCCGACGCTTTAGGGGTGTATGAGCAAGAATTTTTTTCTGATTCCAAACAAGCCTTAAAGATTATGGTAAAGATTTATCAGGGGAAAGTGGATTATAACAAATACGAAAAGATTATAGAGTTGTTAGAATATCTTTCGCCCAAGACGCTTGCCGTGCTAGAGGAATTGCTCACACAAAACAAGAAAAAGATTCAAGAACTAAATGAGATGATGCAGAGATTGTAGAATCTTGTTTAGGTGGTGAATTGTGGGTGGGATTCTTACATTTGGATTGCTTCAGGCAAGCCCTCGCAAAGACGAGTAAAAGCGGATTGGCAAGGTCTTACAGAAAAGCAGTATAAAATAAATTTAAGGAGAGGGAATGCAAAAATACAAATTCGGGATTCTTTTGGCAGCAACAAAAGATAGTGCCTTTACGATTGGGACGCTTTTATTAAACATTTTAGACAAAATGCCAAACCAAATTGATGTCTTTTATATCGTGCAAGATGGATTCTTGCCGACAGATAAACGAATTATGCAAGAGATTGTAGAATCTCGCGGGGGGGGGGGGGTAAATCGCTGGTTTGTGTATTTTACTTTTGGGATTTTTTGTGAAAAGGTTAAAAAATATAAACAAACGTGCCAAATAA
>NZ_JAIEFA010000032.1:6889-8500 GCF_029067145.1 Helicobacter sp.
CCCCCCCCCCCCACCCCCCCCCCCCCCCCACCCCACACCCCCCCCCCCCCCCCCCCCCCCCCCCCCCCCCCCCCCCCCAAATCTCGTGTTTGTTGATTTTACTTTTGAGGATTTTAGTGCAGAGGTTAAGAAATATAATCCTAGCTTCCACATAGACAAGACAAATCCTATTCTAAGCCGCTATACGCATATGAGTTATGCGAGATTTGAGGCTTTGAAGTTTCTTTGTGAGTGTGAAAGAATCGTATATTTGGATTTTGATATGCTACTTTTGCGCGGTATTGAGGAGTTAGCGCAAGGGGATTTTGATGTGGCTTGCTTTAGAGGAAGTGCGAGCTTATCGCAAGGAATGGGTGCATTATGTCCCCCCGCATTGCAAGAAGTGAAAAACTATTCTACTGGGATTATTGTCTTTGGTTCTATGGCACTTGTAGAAATGTATGCGTTTGTGTATCGCTTCATCGCAGAGCATTGCGAGGATTATTTCACGCAGGTAAAGCTCGGCGACCAAGTGCTTTTTAGCCTTTATTTGCTGACAAATCCGCTAAAGATTTACGAGTTGGGGGACAAATATTATGGAAATGTGGGCTGGGTAAAAAGCAAAGAATCCTCTATCATTCACGCGTGGGGGCAACATAATCGCTTTTGGAATAATAAGCTTTGTGCGCTAGCTTGGGGGCAATGGTGGGTTTATTATCATCGCTGGTTAGAGCTTGGTGGGAGCGCATATAATGGAGGCTGGAAAGCAAAGTTGGAAGTGCCATTAAGTGGTGGTGAAGTGTGGCAGTATTTTGAGAGGATTGCTTGGGCAAGGCAAATAATGGAGATTCCAATGGAGTCTTATGAGTTGATTGTGCAAGTGGATTTTAAAAACAAGTTAAAATTTACTTTTGCTGGGATTGATAAAAGTATTTTTTTACAAGTTTATTCTAAGAGTATTTATACTTTTGTTTTGGAGTTTTGCCACAAAGAGAATGTGATAACAAGTGAAACAATCAATAGAAAGGATTTAAATAATTTTTTGCCACAATTCATTGAGAGTCAAATGCGCAATATTGGATTTGTGAGAAATTCAAATAAGGAGGAGAAATGGGTTAATTTTAAGTTTTTAAGAAATGTGTTTTGCAAAATTAAAAGCAAAAGTTAAAACAATTTTGTTTGATAGGATAGGTTGCGGATTTGCTATAGGCGATGAAGCTGTAATTACGAAAATACAAGGAGAAACAATGAAACCTTTTGATGGAAATGAGAAAATTATTTATGAAAAAGATAGCTTTAAAATGGTAAAACAGAAAAAGGAAGAGTGATGATTTTCAAATATCAGGATTTGGAAGAGATTTCAAAAATATTACAATTTAATCAAGAATCTAACACTTGGGAAGTAGAGTTTGAATCCCGCGTTGATTTGGAATATTTGCAAATTTATTTAGAGCCAAAGGAAATTTGGGTAAATCCTTGCAGGATTGTTTTAGAATTTTTTGTAGAGTGTGCGGGGGGGGGGGGTTTTTTAAATTGGCGTTAAACCCAGGGCCGAGCCCCCGCGCCGGGCCTGAAGGGGGTTTGCGGGGGTTGGGGTGAAAAAAAAAAGGGGGGGGGGGGGGGGGGGGGGGG
>NZ_JAIEFA010000033.1 GCF_029067145.1 Helicobacter sp.
TGTAAAAGATATAAAATATCAAAATAAAAATAAATTTTAGCTTTTTTTGTGGATTTTATGGCAAAAACCTCGCAAATCATTGCAAAATCAAGCAATAATGTTTAGAAATAGAATTTATTTTGCAAGCCAAATTTTAGCGATTCTTTCTAGTTTTTCCACGCTATCACTTGCATAGAAAGTTACTTTTGGAGTGTTGTCAAAAGATTTTAAAATATAAGAATTTCGTAAATATTCCATAATGGCTTCTCCTGAATGAATAAGCAGGGGCTTGTGATGATAATAATGTGAAATGGAATCCGCAATTAAAGGGAAATGTGTGCAGCCTAAAATAATGGCTTCTGGTGTTTGAGAATAGAGGGCAAAATAGTGTTTCATCGTTGCTTCCAAGATTTCACCCTCAAAAATGCCTTCCTCCACAATAGGCACAAAAAGACTCGTGGCAAGCCCAAAAGTGTTATGATAACCCTCAAATCCTAAAAGCTCGCTATAAAGCTTGCTTTGAATTGTCGCTTTTGTGCCTAGAATTAAGATTTTGGAATCTTTATTGACGATTTTGTTTTTAAGTGCCAAAACTCCCGGCTCAATCACACCAACAATAGGATAGGGCGCAACTTCTTGCATAGCCTTTAAGCCATAAGCACTCACGGTGTTACAGGCAATCACAAGTAAATCCAAATCAAAACTTTTAAAAAATTCTAGTGCCTCTAGGGAATATTGTGCAATAGTTTCTGCGCTACGCACACCATAGGGAACGCGCGCAGTATCTCCATAATAGATGATTTCGCTAAAGTTATGGGAATGGATAAGACTTTTTAGGACGCTTATGCCTCCTGCGCCGCTATCAAATACACCAATTCTTTGTGGAATCATCTTTTAATCTTTTGCGTCGTTATTCATCATATTTAAAAATTCTTCATTGTCTTTGGATTTTTGCATTTGGGAGTAAAGGAAAGTCAGAGCGTCAATCTCGTTGTTCATTTGATGAATCGCATTGCGCAATACCCAAACTTTTTGTAATTTGTCGCTACCTAAGAGCAATTCTTCTTTGCGTGTGCCACTTTTTAGAATATCCATTGCAGGATAGATTCTACGCTCTGCGATATGGCGCGCCAAGACAATTTCGCTATTGCCTGTGCCCTTAAATTCCTCAAAAATCACTTCGTCCATTCTAGAGCCTGTTTCAATTAGTGCAGTTGCGATAATCGTTAGGCTACCACCTTGTTCAATATTTCTTGCCGCTCCAAAGAATCGTTTGGGTTTGTGTAAGGCATTTGCATCTACCCCACCGCTAAGCACTTTACCGCTGCTAGGCGTGGCGGTGTTATAAGCCCTTGCAAGACGCGTAATAGAATCTAGCAAAATCACAACATCTTTGCCCATTTCCACCATTCTTTTTGCTTTTTCTACGACAAGTTCTGCTACGCGCGTATGGTTGTTAGCGGGCATATCAAAGGTGGAGCTATAAACTTCACCCTTCACGCTCCGTTCCATATCGGTAACTTCCTCTGGACGTTCATCTACGAGTAAGACAATCAGTTCTACTTCTGGGTGGTTTTGGGTGATTCCATAGGCAAGCTCTTTCATTAGCTCTGTTTTACCTGTTCTTGGAGGTGCGACAATGAGTGCGCGCTGTCCTTTTCCAATAGGAGCAAATAAATCCAACATTCTGCCTGTGATTTTAAAGCTATTGTATTCTAATTTGATTTGTTCTGTTGGAAAGAGAGGCGTAAGATTATCAAAAAGTGGGCGATTTTTCATCTCCTCTGGAGATTGATAATTGATGGCTTCTACCTTTAAAAGAGCATAATATCTTTCTTGGTCTTTTGGAGAGCGAACTTGTCCTGTGATAATATCTCCATTTCTTAGAGTAAATCTGCGAATTTGTGTGCTACTCACATAAGCATCATTTTGCGAGCCAGAGAAATTTTCATCAATGGCGCGTAAGAATCCATACCCTTCGCTTGTAATCTCTAAGATTCCTGTAAATAGGATAAATCCACCCTTGCTCACTTGTGTTTTTAGAATCTCAAAAATCAAATCTTGACGCAAAAATTCTTGTGGATTTTCAATACCCAAAGATTTTGCGATTTCTGCAAGTTTATTAATGGATTTTGCGCGTAAATCTTCAATCGTATAACCCTCAACAGGTGTATGAGTGCGGGTTTTGTGTTCTTTTTTGTTTGAATTGTTTTCGCTCATTTGTTACCTTAAGTTTATTTAAGATTCCTTGCAAAAGTTTTTAAAGAATGTAAAAAATGAATATAAAGAATCAGATGTTAAAATCCACGAAGTCCTTATGCAGTTCCTTGTAATTTTGCAATGAAGTAAAGCGGAATTTTAATCTAAAAGCAGAATCTTGTCAAGATTAAAGCGCAATCTTATGCAATAAAATCCATTAAACTGCGGTAGCTATTGATAAAAAGCAGAATCCCAAAAAGGATAAAGACGATTCCGCAAATTCTATCAATCACTCTAAAAAGTGTGTTGTTGATAAATTTACGGAAAAATGTCGCAATGAAAATTACAGATACAAAGGCAAGAGTGAGCGCAATGAGCAACACGAGAATGCTTAATTTTAAATGCTTATCCATAAAAGGTGTAATAATAAGTCCAAAAAATAGAATTGCTTTAGGGTTTGAGAGATTAACGAGCATACCTTTTAGCATAAAAGTATAGGGGCTATGGAATTGTGTTTTGGATTCTGTTTGATTTAAATCAACATTTGAATTTACTTTAAATAGTAAAAGGTAGGAAATATAACCTAAATAGATTCCTCCAACTGCGCAAAGAATACCTTGAATCAGTGCTCCTTGTATGAGATGTGCAAAACCAAAACACACAAGACTTAGAAATATAACCCAGCCACAAAAGATTCCAAAGAGGCTTAAAAATCCAATTTTTGCGCCATAACTTAGTGTGTTCCTAAGCACAAATAAAATATCTGGACCAGGCGTTAATGCAGTGATGAATCCCACTGCTGCTAAACTGAATAACTCAAACATTAAAAGTAAGGGAAGTTTTTGGGAATCTTTGAGCCACTATTGTGTGTAATGAGTGTTTCTAAAACTGCCATACGAATTGCGACACCATTTGTTACTTGTTCTAATACTTTGCAGCGCGGGTCTTTTAGCATTGCATCACTAATATCAATATTGCGATGTACAGGTCCGGGGTGCAATAAGATAATCTCGCGATTACCAAAGATTTCTTGCGTGATACAATAATCACTTGCATAGTCTTTTAAGCTTGAATATATCGGGCAATCGTGTCGCTCTGTTTGTGTGCGCAGACTCATTACCGCATCTACTTCATCAATGACTTCTTTTAAAAACAAGCAATGACGCAAGGAGGTTTTTGGAATAAAGTGTGGAGGACCTACCAAAATCACTTCCATTCCAAATCTACCTAAAAGTTCAATATTGCTATTAGCCACACGCGAATTGCGAATATCGCCTACAATCGCAATTTTTTTGCCCTCTAAGTTGCCTAAATGTTTGCGTAAGGTGAGCAAATCCAAAAGTGCTTGTGTCGGATGCGCGTGTGCGCCATCGCCTCCATTAATGATAGAGCAAGAAACATATTGAGAAAGAATGTTTGGCACGCCGGAGTTTCTATGTCGGACGACAATCGCGCTTGGATTCATTGCGTTGAGATTCGCTGCAGTGTCAAAAAGTGTTTCTCCCTTTGCAGTGGAGCTGCGAGAAACATCTAAACGCACAACACTTCCACCTAGTCTTTTAGTCGCAACTTCAAAGCTAGAGAGTGTGCGGGTGGAGTTTTCAAAAAAGATTGTAATAACGATATGCCCATTTAAGCTATTTCTAGGTTTAGATTCTAAAAAGCTTTGAGCTAAATCCAAAATTTGTTCCACTTCGTTCTTATTGAAATCTTTAGTTTCTAAGAGATGTCGCGCCATAATCCAACCTTGCAAGTCTTTATGAAGTTTAAACAATAAAATTATAAATTTATTTTGCTTTAAGTTTCCTTTGCGGTTTTTGTTATTTGGAATAAGATTATGTTAAAATGCGAAAGTTTTATGAATTTCAAAGGGAATCTTAATGAATATAGCAATGATTGGAACAGGATATGTGGGATTAGTAAGCGGGACTTGTTTCGCAGAAATGGGAAATAAAGTTGTTTGCGTAGATGTGGTAGAATCCAAAATCGCACAGCTCAAATCCGGTGAGATTCCTATTTATGAGCCGGGTTTAGAGGAACTTGTAAATAAAAACTATCAAAATGGTAATTTATATTTCACGACTTCCTTGCAAGAGGCATTAAAAAATTGTGAAATTGTATTTATTGCGGTAGGCACGCCTATGGGTGAAGATGGAAGTGCGGATTTGCAATATGTGCTCCAAGCTGCAAAAGAAATTGGTGAAACAATGGAATCGCAACTCATTGTCGTAGATAAATCCACCGTTCCTGTTGGCACTGCACAAAAGGTTCAAGCAGCGATTGAGGAAGCACTAAAAGCACGCAAGAAAAAGATTCCATTTGGAATCGCAAGCAATCCAGAGTTTTTAAAGGAGGGAGATGCGATTAATGACTTTCTTAAGCCAGACCGCGTAGTTATTGGCGCAGAGGAAGAGTGGGTAAAGGAACGTTTAAAGGAGCTTTATGCTCCTTTTTGCCGCAGTCGTGATAGATTTATTGTAATGGACATTAAAAGCGCAGAGATGACAAAGTATGCGGCAAACGCAATGTTGGCAACGAAAATTAGCTTTATCAATGAAATTGCAAATATTTGCGAAGCAGTGGGCGCAAATGTGAATGATGTCCGCGTTGGAATCGGAAGCGATAAGCGCATAGGATACAACTTCATTTATCCGGGCTGTGGCTATGGGGGAAGTTGTTTTCCAAAAGATGTGAAAGCCTTGTCTAAAATTGCATTAGAAAATGGAGTGAATCCTAAGGTGATTTGCGCGGTAGAGCAAGTCAATTATGAACAAAAGCGAATCTTGGGTAAAAAAATCGTGCAGCATTTTGGCAATGATTTAAGTGAAAGGCAAATTTGCCTTTGGGGGCTTAGTTTTAAGCCAGAAACAGACGATATGCGCGAGGCAACTTCTATTGTTCTTATCAACGAATTAATTGCGCGCGGTGCGGTGGTAAAAGCGTATGACCCTAAGGCAATGCAAGAAGCACAGCAATTTTATCTCAAAGGGATTCCAAATATTTTATACGCCAAAAACAAATACGACGCATTAGAAAATTGTGATTGTCTCGTGCTAGTTACAGAATGGAAAGAGTTTAGAAGTCCAGATTTTTTGGAAATCAAAGAGCGTTTAAAAACGCCTATCATTTTTGATGGACGCAATCAATACAATGCCAAAAGGCTTAAAGAGCTTGGTTTTACTTATTATGAAATTGGTGTGAAGCAATGAAGTGGGTTTGTTTTATGCGATTCTTGATTTTTGGAATCATAAGCCTATTTCTCTTGAATGGGTGCGCGAAACTAGAATCCTTTAAATCCCGATTAATTCCCTCTAAGCCTGAAGAATCTTATATTCAGGCGACACGCAAAAGTGAGCTAGTCTTTGATGAGATTACGCGGATTGTCCTAATCGCGGTGCATTTAAATGCCTATGATGAGAAAAACTATCCACACGAAAAGGGAGAAGTGTTTTTTGTAGATGTGTATCAAAGTGAGCAAAATTCCTTAGGATTCCTAAAAAATGGCTACCGCTTGACTTTAAGCAATGGAGAATCTCCGATAAAAGTTACCCAACTGCAAAGTAAAGATTTACAAGGGTTAATGCAGCAAAATGCTATGCGTTGGGGAGAATACTATTTGGTTGAATTTGCGCCGCAAAATAAACGCATACAAGATAGCTTAACGCTCGTGTTAAGCCACCCAAAATTTGGTGAAAATTCCTTAAAATTTGGCTTTAAAGGCTTAAGTAAAGAGGATTTAAAAGGAAAGTAATTGCAAGATTCGCAACCCACACAAAAAATACGATTGGATATTGCTTGCGTGAAATTAGGTTTGTGTGAATCGCGCAACAAGGCGCAAAACCTCATCAAAAAGGGCAAGGTTTGCGTGAATGATAAAGTATGCAAGAGGGTTTCTTGTGAGGTGGAATCTCACGATTCCATTTCCTTTTTGGAATCTTTGCGTTTTGTCAGTCGTGCAGGGGAGAAGTTGTATTATTTTTTAGAATCCAATCCCTATCTAAAGCAGGATTTTCAGCAATATAATGCCTTAGATATTGGGGCTAGCACGGGAGGATTTAGCGAGGTTTTGTTAAAGGCAGGTGTAAAATCTGTCGTGTGTGTAGATGTAGGAAGCAATCAGCTACATACAAGCTTGAGACAGAATCCGCGCGTGAGATTCTATGAACGCACAGATATTCGTAACTTTGCAAGAGAAAATCCAGAATCGCAAACTTTTTCGCTTGTGGTTTGCGATGTTTCTTTTATTTCTATCAAGGATATTTTGGGCGCAATTAAGGCATTAGCAAGCGGACTTTTGATTTTGCTTTTCAAACCGCAATTTGAAGTGGGTGTGGAAGCAAAACGCAATAAAAGGGGCGTGTTAATGGAATCGCAAAGCGCGAAAGTAGCGTTAGAGCAGACACTTGCGCTTTTAGAAAACGAGGGCTTTAGGATTCTAGTTTGTGAGGAATCCAAAGTGAGAGGAAAGGAAGGAAATGTTGAGTTTTTTATCGCTTGCCAAACAACCAAGCCTAGCGCATAATATCACAAGTCTTGCACTTGGGAAGTTTGATGGAATGCACAGCGCACACCAAGTTCTTTTTGAAAAATTAGGCGATAAGGGCGCGATTTTGTGCATTGAAAGCAATCAAGGCGAGTTGCTGCCTCAAAAATATCGCGCATTTTACGCTAAATGTCCGATTTTTTCACTGCCTTTGGAATATGTCCGCAGCAAAAGCGACAAGGAGTTTGTGGAGTTTTTGTTGGAGATTCTGCCTAATTTAAAATGTTTGGTTGTGGGGTATGATTTTCGTTTTGGCAAGGAGCGGCATTACTACACTTTTGACTTGCAAAAGAGATTTCAAGGAGAGGTGGTTGTGGTAGAGGAGGTGTTTTATAAAAAGCTTTCCGTGCATAGTGGGTTAATCAAGGAATTATTGATTAATGGTAATTTAAAGCAGGCAAACAAACTGCTAGGGCGTCCCTATGAGATTCGTGGCGGAATCGTGCGCGGGCAGGGGATTGGCGCAAAGGAGCTTGTCGCGACGATTAATCTGCAAAACGATGGATTTTTACTCCCTAAAGAGGGAGTGTATGCAGGATTTGTGCAATTAGGCGCACAAAGTGTGGAATCCCCAAAGTATCCCGCGGTAATTTTTATTGGCAATCGTCTAAGCACAGATAAATCTTTTGCGATTGAGGGTCATTTGCTCGGAATGAAGCTAGAAGTGCAGCAAAAGGAAGCGGGATTCTTTCTTGTGAAATACTTGCGCGAAAACAAGCATTTTGAGCATTTAAGCGAGTTAAAAGAGCAGATTGGGCGAGATATTGAGCGGGCTTATAAGGCTTTGAAATGTGAAAATAGAGAATCCCAAAAGAATGCAGAGAGTGCAGGCGGCACAAACGAGGGATTCCAAAGCAGAATCGCAAGTTCCAAAGGAATAAACAATGGATAAGATTTTTGCAGAGAATCCGCAAAAACAATTTGAATTTGACGCGAAAGTCGCGGGTGTATTTGATGATATGGTGAGCCGCTCTATCCCTTATTATAAGGAAGTTTTGGGACTTTGTGCGGACTTTGCGCTAATGTATTTAAAACCCGATTCCACCTTGCTAGATTTAGGCACAAGCACGGGGGCGATGCTAATAGAAATCGCCTCTAAGTCGGAGTTTCCGCTGAATCTCTATGGAATAGACAATGCGGAATCTATGCTAGAGATAGCGAGGAATAAACTAAATGCGTATGAAATGCGCGCAAACCTTATCTGCGGCAATATTTTGGAGGTAGATTTCCCTAAAAGCGATGTCGTGATAGCCAATTACACTTTGCAATTTATCCGCCCGCTTCAGCGCGAAAAGTTGGTGCAAAAAATCTATGATTGCCTGAATCCCAAGGGCATTTTTATCGCTTCTGAAAAGGTCATCGTGGAACATAAGGAGCTGGATTTCAAGATGATTGCTTATTATTTGGCAAACAAAAAAAAGCAGGGATATAGCGATTTTGAGATTGCCAAAAAGCGTGAGGCATTGGAGAATGTGCTTGTGCCTTATAGCGAGGCAGAGAATCGCGAAATGTTTTTAAAGGCGGGATTTGAGTGTGTGGAGACACTTTTCCGCTGGGTGAATTTTGCGAGTTTTATTGCGATGAAAGAGTGAGGTGTAAGGGTCTTAAAATATTTGACAATTCAAAAACTACAATAACTTTTTGATAGCAAAAAGATTCTACTATGATAAAGTTACTTTTTGTAGCAATGAAAAGGAAAAGTCAGCATTTATTCGGGTTTTTTGTTCGTTACGATACATTAAAGTTCATAGAAGTGTTATAATTAGGAATTTTGATTTTGATAGAAGGAGGATAT
>NZ_JAIEFA010000034.1 GCF_029067145.1 Helicobacter sp.
CCGCAGGAATAGCCTTTAAGTAAAATAAGATTTTTGTGGTTTGTTTGAATTGTAAAAGCATTTCATTCCTTAAATGCGCTCCAATAATAGAATAAATTTCTAATCCATAGTGAAGCTAAACAAAGGCTTATTTTATAGAGAATAAAATTAAGATTCCATAAAGTTATATCAATCCATTAAAATTTACGAGAATTAAAGAAAAAGGGAGAATGGTACGCCCGGAGGAATTCGAATCCCCGACCTACAGGACCGCAACCTGTTGCTCTATCCAGCTGAGCTACGGACGCATATATGGTGGAGTGTAGGAGGTTCGAACTCCTGACCTCAACGCTGCCAGCGTTGCGCTCTCCCAGCTGAGCTAACACCCCTACACTTTTACTAAAAGGCGCAATTATAGCAAACAAAGCTTAAATTAAATTTTAAGCTTTTGTAGAGAGTGCAAATAAGTCTCCACCGCACTTTGCAATTCCTCTAAGCTCCCAGAATTGTCAATCACATAGCTAGCCATTGCGCGTTTATCCTCTAATGGCATTTGCGATTCTATTCGGCAAAGCGCATCTTGCTCGCTTAAGCCATTGCGTTTTTTAAGACGTTCAATCTGCAAATCCTTTGTTGCGTAAATCAATAAGGATTGCTGAATCGGATAATGTTTCGTCTCAAAAAATAAAGGAATGTCAATAAAATATAAAACCTTTTTGCTTTCTTGTTTTTGCGCTTGTTGCAGAATCTCTTTTCGGACTTTTGGGTGCAAAATGGATTCCAACTTGCCCCTAGCAACTTTGTCTGCAAATACAATCTTTCCTAGTTTTTGCCTATCAATCTTTAATGCGCAATCGCCACAATCTGCGCTTAAGATTCCATTGCCAAAAACTGCAACCACTTCTTTTGCACTAGAATTCAACATCGTATGCGCAATCTCATCTGCACAAATAATATGATACCCATAAAGCTTGAGCAGTGAAGCCACTGTGCTTTTGCCACTTGCGATTCCACCGCTTAATGCAATAGCATATCTAAGATTCAATTTTTCGCTACTCCAGAAAGTGCGGTTTTAACGGATTTTGGCAATACAAATGCACTCAAATGTAAATTTGCGTGATAATATTGCAATCCCTCTAACATATCTGCGCGTTGCAGCTGAATATCCGCTGTGGGGTGATAGACTTTAGAGGCGAAAATATAGCAATCTTGCAAAAGAGACAAAGGCGCAAAACAAGGCATTTTTACCCTAAAATCCCCCAAAGATTCCAACAAACGCTTGACTTCTAAGGTTTCTAAGAGAATCTGTGGTGATTTTATCATCAAGATTCCCTTTTCCTCTAGCAAAGACTGATAATCCTGCGCTTGCTGTGTAGAATCCAAAAGCAAGATAATATCATAACTTGCCCGATTTTCTTGTGTATTTTGCTTTAAAAATTCTTTGTTTTGCTGTGGAATCAAAGTAAAGCGTGGGGATTCCATCACTTCTTTATAATGCGGAAAAAAGCTAACAAGCGATTCTAGAACTTTTAAATCAAATTGTAAAAAATCTACACATAAATCTTGATGACGCAAAAATTCAAAAGCAATTTCTAAGTTGAAACTTCCCGCAATCAATACGCGCTTGGGCGCTTTGTGCGAACAAGCCAAGAGATGTGCCAAAAACTCACTTTGCACACAAAGCATCTTTTGAAGCAACATTCCCTCCTCTAGCAAGGCAATCTCGCCGAATGCTTCGGAGGTAAAAAGCTCCAATGTATGCCTTTCGCCTTTGACTTCGTGTAATTTGCGTTCTATTTTATATTCTTGTTGAAATTTATCGTTATAGGATTTTGTAACCCACATATTTTTCCTTTATTCGTCTTAAATCTCAAAAGCCTATTGTAATTTTGGTAAAAATATCTTTAAACTTATACTTTTAGTTTAATACCAAATAAAAATCTTTTCCGATAAAGAAAATTTTACTCATTCCCTTGCTTTCTTCTACTACAAGAATCTTTGTAGAAGCATTAAGAAAGTTCTGCACCAAAATATCTTCGTGTGTCATAGTATTGGGTTCGCACATTTTACGTGTCATTCCGATATTGTCTAGGTGGAGAGATTGCTCTTGAATCAAATAACCTCCAAAGAATTGATTACACCCAAAAGTGCCATTGATTTGATTTTTAGAAAATCGCAAAATCGGAGGATTTTCTACATTTTTTGCCAAAATAATGGTTTTACCTTTGAAATGATACGAATGGATTTTCCATTCTTCTTTGGATTCTAAAAGCCTTACAAAATCCACTTCCTCGCAATTCTTAGCCGTCTTGGTTTCCTGATGATAGCAAGGGACTAATTTCGGGTCATTGGGAGTAACAGAATTAGAACTACAACCCACAGAGACAAAAGCTACCGCACTCATCACCATACCAAACAAACTCCATTTAAAAATTTCTTGCATTTTACTCATACTTGCTCCTTAATTTAAACGCACAATATTTACTTTCGCGTTAGAACGCAACTTTTCAAAATATTCATAAATCAAATAATCCTCTTTTTGCTCCATTATTTTTTGCAAAACTACATTGCGCACATTATCATAAGGTAAAAGCGCGGGATTATTTTTTGCCTTAATCAAAAACACAACAAATTCATCAGAAACAGGAAAAATCGGGGTAAATCTACCGATTGCTCCTTGTGTAAAAGCACTGACAATTTGCGGGTGTAGCTCCATTGTTTGCAATACTTCATTTGTCTTTTGCACATCGGACAGAACGACTTTACCATTACTTTGGACAACTTTTTCAAGTGATTTTGCTTCTTTGCTAAAGTATTTGACAACATCTATGCTTTGGGGGATAGAAAACTCTTGTTTATGTGTATTATAATAATTTTCAAGCTCTTTTTCATCTACCATTCTCAAGCCCTCTTGCGTGATAGATTGATAAAGCTTTCTTTTTTGTAAATTGCGTTTAATTTCCTCTTTGTAATGTTCCCAATTTCCACCATTCCCTTGAATATAATTTCTCACTTGCTCCAATGTAGCCTTTTTTTGTCTCGCGATTCTTGCAATCTCATCTTGAATCTCTATTTCATTGACAACAATTTTTCTTTTGTCTATTTCCTCTTTATGCAGGCGGTCATTAATCAGCAAGTCTATTGCAATTTGTTGCGAAACCTTATCGCGTTGCTGAACTTTATAAACCTCCATTAAAGTAACAGGATAATCATTGACGAAAAATGCGATTCCATTCACGAGAGATGGGGCAGCAAATAAGCTAGAATGAGCTAGCAAAAAACCAAAGCCCACAAAATAAACAAGAAATTTTAGATTCCATTTGTGTTTTGCCATTACGATTCCTAAATCTAAATTTTAAGCAATTTTAGCAGAATCTCTCTAGGTTTTTGTTAAAACGCGCCAAATCTTTTAAGCACATCTTGCAAAATCCTATCAAAGCATACGAAACTTTCCAAGTCAAGCTCTTCACGCACAGAATGCGGGTGAAAAATATTTGGACCAATGGAAGCAAAACAAATGGAGGGATATTTTTGTTTTAAGATTCCACATTCAAGCCCCGCGTGGATACTTTTTAATCGTGCTTTGGGATTGTGCTTTTGAGCAATTTGCAAGACATTTTCCAACAACTCACTTTCCTCTCTCTCCCAAGGTGCATAATAATCCAATAATGCAACTTCAAAACCCAATGCTTCTAGCCTCATTTTCTCTTTTGCGATATTGTCCTGCATTAAAGATTCTTGATTTCCTCTCCCCATTACCACAAATTCTATCTGCACTTTTTCATCTTGAAGCGTTTGCTGCAAAATCCCAAGATTGCTTGAGAGAATCGGCTCGGCATTTTGGGAAGCTAGGACACCATTTTGCAAACCCAAAATGGCTTCCAAAAGCTTACATATATCAAAAGCCTTTCTTTGTCCTTCTTTTTGTCTTTCTTGGGGTTTTTTCATAACTTTGAATCGCGCGCAATCCTCTAAATCTCCTTGTGCGATTCTTTCTAGGATTTCTTTGCATTGTGCCTTTTTCTCTTGTGGAATCGCAACGGATAAAGTCGCATTCACAGGGATAGAATTGCGCTTCTCACCGCCATAAAACTCTATTGCTAGCGCGCCACATTCTATAAGAGATTGCGCCACTTTGGCTAATTCTAAAATCGCATTAGGGATTCCTTTGTGGATTTCAATCCCACTATGTCCCCCCATAAAGCCTTGCGTGCAAATCTCCCAAATCTCACAATCTTGTGCGATTTCAATGCTTGGAAAAGACATTTTGCATTCCAAATCATAACCGCCTGCGCACGAGCATACTACCTCATCTATCTCCTCACTATCACAATTTAGCGTATATGGAGCTAAAAGGGGCAATGCAATCTCCCTTGCTCCTATCATTCCGACTTCCTCATCTATCGTAAAGAGGCATTCTATATTTTGACAATCCCTTAATGCAAGCAACATACAAGCTAAAGCCACACCATTGTCTGCCCCCAAACTAGAATCCTCTGCACACAAAAATGCTTTGCCTTTGCGCTCTATAAACTTGGGTTTTACCAAAAATTGTGCAGATTGTCCCACATATACCATATCATAATGTCCTTGTAAGCACAACTTCGGTAAGCCTTTTGTGCATAGCACATTGCCCGCTGTATCGCATTGCACTTTTGCACCAAACTTTTGCGCTTCCTTGATAATCCATTCTTTTAATGCTTGTGTTTGGAAGCTTGCGTGCGGAATCGCACAAATTTCTAAAAACACTTTTAAGGGTTCAAAATTTTCATATTTTTTCACATTTTTTCCTTTTAGATTCTATGAATTTTACAATATTCTACAATTTTACCATGAAATCTTGCAAAGAGCAGATTAAGCGGAATCCTAAAGCCATAAAGCGCGCAAACTTTATCATAATTTTCATTCACTCCACTGCTTAACCAAGCCTGTAAATCCTCATAAGATTCCAAAGTATAACCATAACTTGAAAGCAGCTTATAAGTGTATCTATCCGCGACCATAACCTCTCTTCCTAACCCATAACACAAAATCACATCGCAACTCTCCGCTCCAATGCCCTTTTGACTCAAAAGCCACTGCCTTGAAACTTGCGCACAAAAACTCGCATAATCCCCAAAATCTTTTAAAATATTCCGACAAAGTTGCTGGATTCTTGTTGCTTTTTGGCGATAGAATCCGACATTTGAAATGAGATTCTGCAAAGTTGGCAACGAAATTGTGCTCAAAGAGTTTAGATTCAAAACTTCTTTGTTTCTTAATTTTTCTAACGCGCTAGAAACTTGCTCCCAACGCGTATTTTGCACCAAAATCGCCCCGACAACCACCTCAAAACTTAGCGCATTAGGCCACCACCATAAATCTTTTGAAGATTCCAAATCCGCTAGAGAAATCGCTACAAAATCCTGTGGAATCGTGGGTAAGAGATTCTGCAACTTTAGATATTCTAGTAACTCATAACTATTTGCGATTCTCATTCTCTGCCTTTGATTTTATCTAGCCATTCTTTCAAAGTCTTTTCAAATCCCTTAGGTAGCCACTCTACAAACTTCAAATCCTTATGGAGATATTTTTGTTCTACAAAACCGCCAAAATCGTGAGGGTAAAGATAGTTTTTGTTAAATTGCACAATATTTGGCGGAATCGGCTCGTTAGGATTTTGCTCTACATATTTTAATGCCTTATCAATGGCGCAATAAGCACTATTGGATTTGGGCGAACTGCTAAGATAAATCACGCATTGCGCTAAGATAATTCTAGCCTCTGGATAACCAATCTTTGCAACACTTTGCAAGGTAGAATTGGCTAAATTTAACGCATTTGGATTCGCATTTCCGATGTCCTCACTCGCCAAAATCACAAGACGACGCGCGATAAACTCTGGATTCTCACCCCCGCTAATTAAACGCGCAAGATAATAAACCGCCGCGTTCTCGTCGCTTCCACGAATGCTTTTAATCATCGCAGAAATCAGATTATAATGCGTATCTAGCTCGCTTGTTCCGCTTAAATTTGTTTTGCGAAAAGTTTCTAATAACTCCACATTTAAGGGCAACTCTGTGCTTAAGGCACAATCTAGCAGATTCAGCATTGCTCTCGCATCGCCACCACTTGTTTGAATCAAAAAATCTTGAATCTCTGAACTTAGTGCGTAAGGCTTTAAAATATTTTCTAAATCCTTTTTCTCTAGGGGATAAAATTCAAATACCATTGAACGCGAGCGAATCGCTTGAGTGAGGGCAAAATAAGGATTTTCCGTAGAGGCACCCAAAATTAACGCTTGATAATTTTCCATAATGGGCAAAAGTATTTCTTGCTGGGCTTTGTTTAAACGATGCACTTCATCAATAAAAATCAATGGCTTTTGCAAGGTATTTTGATAATTTTTTAAAATCGCGCGCAATTCCTCTGATTTGAAGCTTGTCGCATTGAGAGAATAAAAGGGAGAATCTATCGCTCTAGCAATGAGAATCGCAGCACTTGTCTTGCCACTTCCGGGAGGTCCAAAGAAAAAGCTGTGCGGAATCTTACCGCTCAAAATAAGGCGCATTAAAGGAGCATTTTCTCCAAAAAGATGCGATTGTCCTATGAAATCTTGGAAACTTTTAGGTCTTTTATTGTATGCTAAATTTTTCATTTTCACTCTTTTAAGGAAAAATATGTCAAGGTTTGTTCCTTTGCTACTTGGGATTTTCGCCGCTTTTATGGTGCTTTTTATGATGTATGGTATAGGCAATCCTGTATTTTAACAGGATTACTCATTGGTTTTGATATTTTTTTAAAATCTTTAAAACCTTTTTGGGCTTGTTTGCGATTTGGATTAACTCTAATTCCTGTTTTGAAATAACACCCTCCTTTAACATCGTGCATTGAAGCCATTGCATAAATCCTTTCCAATAATCTTTGCCATACAAAATTATTGGGATTCTTTTGTGCTTACCTGTCGCAATTAGCACCAAAACTTCGCTCAATTCATCTAAAGTGCCAAATCCTCCAACTGCCACAATAAATGCGGTAGAATTATAATTAAAAACGATTTTTCGGCTGAAAAAATTTTGAAATTTCAGCGGCACTTCTACATAAGGATTCATTTGCTGTTCGTGGGGAAGTTGGATATTCAAACCAATAGATACAACCGAATGATTTTTCAAGCTTGCGTTAGGAGATACCAAACCTTGAGTTTTTTTGTATTGTATCAGCCCGCGATTCGCCGCTTCCATAATCCCGGGACCGCCCCCTGTCATAATAGAATAACCCTCTGCACCAAGCTTTTGCGCTAGCTTCACAATGGATTGATAGGCTTTACTCTCGCAACCCACACGAGCTCCGCCAAAAATCGTAACAATATTATCCAAATTTTCTAAAGTCTTTAATCCCTCTTTAATCTCTGCTTTTAATGCACCTAAATCCATTTTTAGCCTTTTTAAATTGTTTGATTGATAAATGTTAAGAAAGTTTTATGTGGTACGCTCAGAGGGAGTCGAACCCCCAACCCTCAGATCCGAAGTCTGATGCTCTATCCAATTGAGCTATGAACGCGTTTTTAAAATTTAAAATAAGGTATAATAATATCTCAAAAAAATTTAATAATTACTAAAAGGGAAGAAATGAAAAAGTTATTCTTGGCTTTGCTGTGGATAAGCCAAATCGCTTTTGCACAGGAAGCACGACAAATCATTGCAGTAAGCATTCCTATGCAACAAGAGTTTGTGCAAAAAATCGCAGGCGATAGATACGAGGTTGTCTCACTTGTAAAACTCGGTATGAATCCCCACGATTTTGAACCAAAATTTTCAGATGTTAAAAAAGTAAATTCTGCTTTGGCTTATTTTGGTATTGGTATTGAGTTTGAAGCCGTTTGGCTCACGCGATTCCAAGCGCAAAACAAGGCGATGAAAGTTTATGACAATAGTTTAGGAATCGCAAAAATCAACTTCGCGCATTCGCACGAAAAACACGAGGAACATTATGAGGGAGACACGCATATTTGGCTCTCTACGCAAAACGCCAAACAAATTGCACGCAATATTTACGAAGCCTTACAAGAATTAGACCCAAAGGCAGATTATTCAAAGACTTATCAAGCTCTCCTTGCTGAAATCCAACAAACCGATATGCAATTAAGGCAAATCTTAAATACACTGCCAAGCCATCAGAAATTTGTTGTTTTTCACCCTATGCTTGGGTATTTTGCTAGAGATTATCAGTTAGAGGAAATTGCGATTGAAATTGAGGGAAAAAGCCCAAAAATGCAAGAAATGATAAGAGTGATTCAAACAATTAAAGAAAATCATCTGAAAATCATTTTTGCCCAACCGGAATTTTCTACCAAAGCCGCAGAATTTATTGCCAAAGAAAGCGGCGCGCAACTAGGGTTTTTCTCGCCTTTGCAAATCCCTTGGAGCGAAAATCTTTTGGAGTTTGCCAAAACTTTAAGAGAAAATGCGTTGAGATAATGCGCTAGAATCTCCATTTTAAGAGAATGACACCTTGCTTTTCTGTCATTGCGAGAATTGCAGCGCAATTCGTAACAATCTATAATTCAAATGCAAAGAAACTTTATAATGGAATCTCTAAAGGCAAGATTCTAAATTATGGATTACCAAGAGATTCTAACGAATCTCTCGCAATGATGCAAATGTTAAAAACTAAAATTTTTAACTATTTTTACTAAGGATTTTAAATGGCAAGAATAACTAAAGGTGAAATTAAAAATGCTAATAAACAGGTTTTAACAAACATATATGAAACGGAATTTACAATAGAAAATACAGTATTTAGATATGAGGGGGGATATTATTTTACTGATGGAGATAAAGTTGCGCTATATGCGATTCCACAAGGCAATGGAACACATTATGTCAATGCTTTTTATAATATCACTCGTGATGTGTTTGTGCCTGTAAGAAAGCTTAACTATCCCATATGGAGTTCTATTGGCTGGTTTTTGGCAATTCAGTTTATCACTATATTCATAGGGGTAATAATTCCTTTAATGGGAGCGTTTAACTCATTTGCTAACAACGCTATATTTATAAATCTGTGGGGTTCTTTGATAGCAATTGGCTCATTTGCTAGTATTGCAACACCATTCTTTGTTTTTTATCGCAATTTTAAACAAAATGAAGAAATAAAATTACTTAATCGGCAACTATACACAGAGGGTGAAGCAATGCGTAAAGAACCAAACAACTAGAGATTCCATAGCGGAATCTCGCAATAACGCAATAGAATCTTAAAGCAAAGATAAAATCTCACAGATTCAACCCCAAGTAGAATACGCCACGCTTAAAAGCATATCCTCAAGCGCAAAAATCAACACGCTAAAAGCCGCCCAAACCATCAAAATGCAGCCTATGGTATAACCCTTGTGTGTGAAAGCGTTGGATTTTTTAAAAACAAATTTGCAATCACATCTAAAATCGCCGAAATGACGACATACCCTAAAGCTAAGCTCATTGCATTCCTTTATGGGCAATCTGTGCAGAATCGGATTCTGCTTCTTTTCTTTCGTTTTTCAATTCCGCATAATTAATGAGTGCGATTCCCTCTCACTCCCCATAGCCGAAATTTTCTACAACAAAATCTATATCTTTATCTCCGCGACCGCTTAAATTAACAAGTATTTTTTGCCCCTTTAAATTCGGAGCGACTTTGAGGGCATAAGCCAATGCGTGGCTAGATTCAATCGCTGGAATAATTCCCTCATTTTTGCTTAGTATAAAAAATGCGTCAATGGCTTCTTTGTCGCTAATCGTTGCGACTTTTGTGCGTCCAATACTATGCAAATAGGCGTGTTCTGGTCCCACACTTGGATAATCCAACCCGCTTGCTACGCTATAAACGGGTGCAGGATTCTCTCCTTTATCCTTTAGCATAATAGAATTAAATCCGTGCATAATCCCCTCACTTCCATAGCTTAAAGACGCAGCGTGCTGCCCTAGCGCACTTCCTTTGCCCAAAGGTTCAACCCCTACAAGTTCCACTGCATCTTCAATAAATCCGCTAAAGATTCCCATTGCGTTGCTTCCTCCGCCCACACAAGCACACACAATATCGGGTAATTCTCCCGTCATATCCAAAAATTGCTCGCGGGATTCTACTCCTACGATAGCTTGAAAATCTCGCACCATTTTGGGAAAGGGGTGAGGACCTACGACAGAGCCGATTGCATACATTGTGTTCTTAGGATCTTTCAAGTAAGATTCAAAGGCAGAATCCACAGCCTCTTTGAGCGTTTTTGCACCAAAAGCAACAGGAACCACCTTTGCTCCTAAGACTTTCATACGCACCACATTGGGGTGTTCCTTTTTAATATCCACTTCTCCCATATGGATTTCGCATTCTAGCCCAAAATACGCTGCTGCAGTCGCGATTGCAACGCCGTGTTGCCCTGCTCCTGTTTCTGCAATCAGCTTCTTTTTGCCCATAAATTTCGCCAAAAGTGCCTCACCCATACAATGATTCAATTTATGCGCACCTGTATGATTCAAATCCTCGCGTTTTAGATAGATTCCAGCTCCACCATATTTTTTCGTTAAATTATTGGCAAAATAAATCGGCGTTGGACGCCCTTGAAAATGTTTGCGAATCTTTCTTAACTCCGCGATAAAATCACTATTTTGTGCCATCAAATCGTAAGCTGTATTAATCTCATTCATCGCCTGCTTAATGGAATCGGGCACAAAACTTCCTCCAAACCTTCCAAAGAACCCAAACTCATCTGGAAATTTCTTAAAATATGGTTTATCCATTTGAATATCCTTTTGCAAAAATGTATAAATAAAAGCGTAATTTAAGAAAGAAAACTAGGGGCGATTGCCCCACCAAGTAGCATAAACAAAAGAAGAGAATAATATTAAGCTTCTGTTTAACTTATCCATATTGCTCTCCTCTTTTTTGGGTTTATTCTAACAAAGAAACTTTAAATCAAACTTAACGCCGAATCGTAAGCTTCATCATCCACGCACTACACCAACCAAACAATACTAAGGCATAAAACGCCTTACGCACCTCAAAATAAGATTCGCCATCTACAAAACTATAAGAAGAAATCATAATCACTATGCATATAATAAGGAGCAAAAATAAATTAAAAATTTCATAAGAATCAATATTTCTGTTGCCTTTAATGCACAAATATAATACCAATCCAAGTCCCAAAGATAACAACGCTAAATCAAAGTAACCTAAAATTCCACTTTTGAAAAAAGGTGAAATAGAGAATCCAGACAAAACACCTAGCATTACATTAAAACTTGGTTGTATGAGCTGCAAGAGTTTGCCAAAATTTGTGCTTTTATTAAAAGAAAAATTAAAAATATAAAAAACTGCGGGACAAATCACAAAAAATATATAGCAGATATAATCTACAAATATCTGATAAATCGTTTTAGAAAAAACATTTTCTTGAGTTAATCTTAAAGAATCCTCAAAAGAAAAAGGCTCAAAATAGGTTCTATGCATTACAAAAAGTTCATAATAAAGCAAAAATGCAAACACACACAATGCAAAACCAATCATCAAACTATATAACTTTGGTAAATGGCTAGAATAAATGCGTATAATATTAAAAAAGCTTACCATTACACCACAAGCAAGCAAAATTGCACTAATACCAAAATATACGCCAAAAGGCTGTGTTGTAAGCCGAAACATATGTTTAAAATCTGGTGCAAAACTTGTTAAAACTAACATCAAAATCGTAAAAAGTGCTAGAATAAAATATAAAGAAGAGAATATTAAATGAGGAATCGTAATTTTTCGCATTATTAACCTTTAGGGATTTTTTTGAAAATAGCCATCTACGCCATCAGCAATACCTTTGGCAATAGTCTTTTGAAAAGCTACTTGATTTAGTCTTTTACCTTCTTTGGGGTGTGTAATATAACCTACTTCAAGCAAAACAGAAGGCATAATTGCTCCGACAAGCACCCAAAATGGACCTTCACGCACACCACCATCTATAATTGAATACTTAGGACGCAAAGACTGCAACATACCATACTGAATATCAATGGCTAGACGATTGGAAGCCACAATGCGTTGCGTATTTAATGTGTTTAAAAAAGACTGCTTAGAAAAATAATTCATTCCCTCTGTATCATCTTTGTTTTCCAATGCAGCGACTTTTTTAGCGCGCTCACTCCTAGCAGTGGATAAAAAATAACTTTCTACGCCCTCAAATTTTGCCTTATTCTCTGGAATTGCATTGGCGTGGATTGAGATAAATAAATCGGCATTTTTATTATTGGCAAAATTTGTGCGCTGCCGCAACCCAATAAACACATCTTTATCGCGTGTCATATAAGTTTTATAACCGCGTTTTTTCAACTCATCACGCAAATATTTACCGATATTTAATACGATTTTTTTCTCACATACTCTATCTATGCCCATTGCTCCGCAATCCTTACCTCCGTGTCCAGGGTCAATCACAATGGTTTTGTTTATTTTATTGGAATAATTTTTTGTTGTATTAGTTGTCTTGGGTGCATTTTTCTCTTCTTTTTTGGGGCTTGGTTTTTGCGATTGCACTTTTGTTGCATTTGGTTTTTTTTGCGATTCTACGGATTGATTGGGGGTTTGGGGCTCAAAAAGTGAGGCAATGGAAAAATTACTTTGTGCCAATTTGGCATTAGGAATCGTAAAAGTCGCTTGTTTTTTATTGATTTTCAATTCAATCTTTAATTGTTCCGAACTCGTAATAACTAAACGCACTTTTTTTTGAGAATTCTGAGCCACTTTAACCTGCACATCGCCTTGAAACTCAAAAACTCTTGCACTCCCTTGTAATTGGGATTCTATATCATAAACATAGCGCAATTTTTCTTGGCTTTGCAAGAGAAAATTTTTAAAATCTGTTGGTTTAACTATTTGATTAAAATTTAAAATAATACCATTTTGCAGTTGTTGCACCGAAAGAATTTTAACTTCTGCTAACAATCCACTGCAAAATAAACAAAATAAGAGGAATAATCTAATCATCGGCTTAATTCATCTAAAATTTCTTGCACACTTTGGATTTTTTCAATCCGATAACCATTTGCACCTGTGAAATACAAGCCATTAATGGGGTCTCCTAGATAGCCATCTCCTAAACCATCTGCAATACAATATCCCACCTTTTTTGCTTCTTCTCCCCTATGGCAAGGGCTTACACAATTACTCACACAAGCAATTTTAGGAAGACGCCCCTCACGCAACCCTTTAACAATACCTGTAATCACAGCGCGTGCAGGATAACCTACAGGAGATTTTATCAGCTCAATATCCTCTTTTTTAACTCTTAACATAAGTTCATTATAGTATGTAGCATCGCACTCCTTAGCTCCTAAGAATCGCGTTCCCATTTGCACTCCACTTGCTCCCAAATCTAGCATTTTATCAATATCTTTTCTATCCCAGATTCCGCCTGCAGCAATGATTGGAATATCTCCCCATTTCTTACTCTCTTCAATGACTTCAGGCAAAACAGCTTCTAGTTGATGTTCAGGCTTGAAACAATCCTCATAACTCACTCCTTGATGTCCTCCGCTCAATGGTCCCTCCACAATCACCGCATCAGGAATGCGTTTATAGCGTCCCTCCCACCGCTTACACAAAATCTTTAAAGCCTTGGCAGAAGAAACAATAGGAATCAAAGCAACATTAGGAAAGTTACTTGTAAATTCTGGCATATTTGTAGGCAATCCCGCTCCGGTAATAATCATATTTGCCCCTGCTTCGCAAGCATCACGCACCACTCTACCATATTCATTGATTGCGTAAAGAATATTTGCGCCCAAAGGATTTTCGCCACAAATTTTTCGTGCATTCTTAAATATCTCCATAAGAGATTCTTTGGAATAAAAATTCAGAGTATCAAAGGGTCTATGCTTAATCGTTTTTTGCACAAATGCACTTCTTTTGTAATAGCCTGTTCCCACACAAGAAATAATGCCAAGCGCACCACATTTAGATACATTACCCGCGAGATTATCCCAACTGATTCCAACTCCCATTCCCCCTTGAATAATAGGTAAAGGAATGGTGTATTTTCCAATTTTAAGTGCTTTGAGTGTGTGTGGCATATCTTTCCTTTTTTGAAGTTTATTGAATCATAATTTTAGCAAATTTACGCTTGCCAACTTGCAAAATATATTCACCTTGATTTAAATTTAACTTAGAATCCTCAACTTTCTGACTATTTAGCTTCACCCCGCCCTGTTTAATGAGGCGCAACGCTTCAGAATTAGATGTGCAAAGATTGCATTCACTCAAGAGCTGCGCAATCCAAATGCCACAAGGTTTTTTAAACTCTGGCATCTCACTTGGCAATTCCTCTTTGACAAAAACTTTTGCAAATTCCTCTTTCGCACTCAAGGCGCAATCTCTATCATAATAGCGCGTGATAATCTCTACTGCCAAGTCCTCTTTGACTGCTTTTGGGTGCAAACTACCCTTTGCTACTCCCTCTTTTAGCGATTCTATTTCTTGAAGTGTTTTTGCGCTTAGCAGTTCATAATATCTCCACATTAAAGAATCTGAAATACTTAAAAGCCTTCCAAACATTTCCTTTGGCTCCTGCGTGATTCCGACATAATTCCCTAGACTCTTGCTCATCTTATGCACGCCATCTAATCCCTCAAGCAATGGCACCATTACAACAGATTGTCCCTTGTTTAATCCATAAGCGCGTTGCAAATGTCTGCCCATAAGCAAATTAAACTTCTGGTCTGTGCCACCAAACTCAATATCACAATTCAGTGCCACAGAATCATAACCCTGCAAAAGCGGATAAAAAAATTCTACAATACTAATGGGATTCTGTGCTTTGAATCGTTTTTCAAAATCATCTCTCTCCAACATTCTAGCCACTGAAAATTTTGCAGCAAGCTCAATCATACCGCGAGTGCCGAGTTTATCAAGCCATACAGAATTAAAGACAATTTCCATTTTGTCCGAATCCAAAACTTTTGTTACTTGTTCCTGATAGGTTTTTGCATTTGCCAACACTTGCTCTTTGCTTAACGGCTTCCTTGTCTCGCTCTTGCCGCTTGGGTCGCCAATCATTCCTGTAAAATCACCAATCAAAAAATAAACTTTTGCACCATATTTTTGAAAAGTAGCAAGCTTTTGCAAAAGAACGGTATGTCCCAAATGCAAATCGGGTGCAGTCGGGTCAAAACCCGCTTTAATTGTAAAAGTTTTGCCTTCTTTAAAGTATGCACTTACCAACTCTTCAATAGTTTCTAGTCCGATAATCTCTTGTGTGCCGCGTTTAATCTCTTCTAAAGCGGTGCTAATTTGAGATTCTACATTCATACATACTCCTTAAATTAATCTGCATATGCGTCTTTTAATGCATGCACTTCTATGATTTTATAATTATTCCCTAAAAGATTTTTTAGCTCTTTAATTTCGGTAATGCTAGATTCAAACCGCAATTCACAATGTGTTGCATAAGTGCTCTTTTGTGAGCCTAATTCCACACCCAAAACATTAATATCGTGCTTTGCTAGAAAAGACAAGAAATTAGCCAATACGCCCTTTTGATTCTCTAGTGCAACGATGAGTTTATAAGTTTGCAACTTATCCTCTAGCCAATCCACATAAAGCATTTTAACGCCCTTTTGAATCTCCAAATACGCGCGCTCGCAAAGCTTATGATGCACAAACGCTTTAGAACCGCTCTTAAATGCGATAATAGAATCCCCAAATTTTGGGTGGCAGCAATAATCAAAAACCGCTTGATTAATCGTATGATTGGTTTCAATCACGAGATTGTCAAAACGCAATTCTTTGAGCTTTAGGATTCTGATTTTAATCTGCTCCAAAAATCCCGCATTTTGTTTATAAAAATTCTTAATACGATTCTTAATATCCTTTAAGAATCCAATATCCGTTGTCGCGCGATAAATCGTATCCTCTAAATCATTTTTTATTATATAATCCTCAATCTCTTCTGCGCTTTTACCAAAAATCGTTGCGATAATATTAATTGCGCTTTTACGCTCAATCTCTTTAATACGCGTTGCGCAATTCATCTTGATTTGGCTTTTTGCACGGGAGGTTTTCACTGCGTCAATCCAAGAACATCGCAAAATCGTGTCTTTTGCCATAATAATTTTTACAATATCGCCACTTTTTAATGTAGTCAGCAAAGAGGATTTTTGATTATTCACATAAGCCTCTTTTGCACGATTCCCAATGTCCGTATGCACCGCATAAGCAAAATCCAACACCACCGCACCAATCGGCAAGGAATAATTATCTCCATCGGGCGAGAAAACTACAATATCCTCACGATATAAATCATTTTTTACAAGCTCATAAAATTCCTCAATGGAATTGTTTTGGAATTGCAGCTTGTTGAGCCAATCAAGACTTGGACCGCTATTCCCGCCTGTTTTATATTTCCAATGCGCTGCGATTCCATATTCTGCACTTTTGTGCATATCCTCTGTGCGAATTTGCACTTCAAAAATAGCGGAATCATCAAACAAGGTGCTGTGGATTGTTTGATAGCCATTTTCTTTGGGCAGAGCAATATAATCTTTAAAACGCGACATAATGGGCTTAAACTTTAAATGCAGAATCCCCAAAACTTTATAGCAATCCAAAGGCGTTTTGACTATCACGCGGATTGCCAACAAGTCCAAAACTTCATCAATAGAAATGCCTTTGCGCTGCATTTTAAGATAGATAGAATAATGCCGCTTAATCCGACTTGCAATGCTAAACTCACTCTCTGGAACACCCTCTTGCACAAGACTTTTTCTCACCTTTTGGATAAAGGCATTGAGCTTTAGTTGAATCGTTTGCTTGTGGTTTAAAAAATATTCCTCTATCTTGCGGTATTCTTGAGGAAAAATATAATAAAAACTTCTGTCCTCTAGCTCATTTTTCAAAGAGGAGATTCCTAAACGATGAGCAATAGGAGAATAAACAACCAAAGTTTCCTCCGAGATTCTTCTTTGTTTATTAGGAGGCAAAGCACCAAGTGTTAGCATATTGTGCAATCTATCGCAAAGCTTCACAACAAGCACACGCACATCTTTGACAGAGGTAATGAGCATTTTACGGAAGCTTAATGCCGCAACGACGAGCTTTTCATTAGAATGGGAAGCGGGCAGTTCTTCTGCACGAATCGCAACGATTTTTGTCAAGCCATCTACCAAAGACGCAATATCTTCGCCATAGTCGCGTTTAATATCCTCTAATGTCGCGTCTGTATCCTCTACCACATCGTGTAAAAGTGCTGCGCACACCATTACTTCATCTCCGCCAAAATACGCCACAATGCACGCAACAAGCAAAGGATGCACGATATAAGGTTCGCCGCTTCTTCTTTTTTGCTCCTTGTGCGATTCTGTAGCAAAAGCAACCGCATTTTGGATATTTGGCGTCTCCTCTACCATAGAATACAGCAACTCTAACGCTGCTTTAGGGCTCGTGATTTCTGCAACCTGTTTTAAAAATTCCAAATTCTACCTTCTTTGCCTGATACTTTATCTTATTTGAATACCTTTTATTTCTTCATAAAAAGAGGGTTAATTTTGCGATTCTTCAATTTTGTCTAAGCTAATTTTACCCTCTGCCACTTCAAGTAAAGCAATGTCTGAAAGCTTGTCCGCTTTTACATCTTTATTTACAAGAGGTTTTGCTCCACGACTTAATTCATCAATTCTCATAAACAAAATATTAGATAACAAATATCTATCTCCATTAACTTTTTCTAAAGCCTTTGATGCAATTTCTTCAATTCTCATTTTTTTCCTTTGTATAAATTAATTTTCATTGGATACTTTAGAATACACTGCACTAGAATCGCCTTGTATGATTTTCAGCAAATTTCCCTCTCGCAGCATATTGCACACTACAATAGGAAGTGCATTATCCTTTGCAAGCGCAATCGCGGTATCGTCCATTACTTTAATATTATCTTTAAGAGCTTGGTCATAGCCGATTTGGTGTAACATCGTCGCATTTTCAAATTTTGCAGGGTCTTTGTCAAAAACGCCATCTACTTTGGTTGCTTTGATAATCATCTCCGCTCCAATCTCCACTGCACGCAAAGTCGCCGCAGTATCGGTAGTAAAAAAGGGATTCCCTGTGCCTGCTACAAAAATCACAACGCGTCCTTTCTCCAAATGCCGAATCGCACGCCGATTAATGTAAGTCTCACACACTTCTTTAATCTCTAGCGCACTTTGCACGCGCACATCTAAGCCATAGTATTCTAAAGCTTCCTGCATTGCAACTCCATTAATCATTGTTGCGAGCATTCCCATATAATCTCCGCTTGTGCGCCGAATCAAACCGCCTTGAGACGCACTCACGCCGCGGATAAAATTCCCCCCGCCAATCACGATTCCAACTTCAATCCCGGCTTCCACAAGCGTTTTAAGCTCTCTTGCAAGATAATCCAAAATTTTACTCTCAATCCCAAAGCCGCTCTCGCCAGACAATGCCTCTCCCGAATATTTAACCAAAACGCGTTTTGCCATACCAGCCCTTTCTTTAATTTCAAAATTTATAATTCTAATCAAAACTTACTTATAATCTAGTAAATTTCGCGTTATTTACTCATTTCATCATTTTTTTGACGCAATGCTTCTATCCTCTTTTGTTGAATCTCGTATGCTTCTTGTATTTTCTGATTAAGATTCCTTTGTGCGGAATCCTTTTTAGGAATATCCTTGCGTCCGTGATAGCTCTCAAAATGCTCTAAATGTTTCTGCAAACCTGTGTTTTGCTCCATTTGTAAGTTGTTTAGATTTTTTTCTTGCAATTCTTTGCTTAATCCGTCTAAATGGCTTTTGAGATTCTTTTTTAGCTGCTGCTGCAAGGGAGATTCCAAAGAATCCTCCTCTTGTTGCTTGGGCTTTAAGAGGCTTGTTGCATTATTTTCTAATGTTTTATTGTCTTCTTGATTCTTTTGGGGTTTATTTTCATTGCAACCCATTAAACCAAACAATATAAAACAAACTACAAAAAAATTTAAAAAAATAGTTTTAAATGCCATAAAAATTCTTTATACAATCACTTTTTAGATTGAATTTATAGCATATTTTGTTAAGATTCCAAAAGCTTTTATTCTCTTAAGGAATCCAAAATGAAAAATTTATTTTTAACCACGCAAGAATTAGACAAAAATGCGACAAAAAGCTTTAATCTACCCGCAGAATTGCTAATGGAAAATGCTGCAAGTGGAATGTATTATTTCATCAAAAATCGCTTTTTGTCCAACTCCTTTGAAACTCCCAAAAAAGTATTGCTTGTTTGTGGGAATGGCGACAATGGCGCAGATTGTTTGGCGCTAGCTAGAATGCTTTGTGGAATCTGTGAAGTGCATCTCTTTTTGCCCAAAGGCACAAAAAGCCCCTTATGCCTAGCGCAGCTTAAACGACTAGAAGCATTGCAAATAAACTCCAAATTAAATTTACGATTCTTAAAATCCTTAAAATCTGCAATAGACTATGCAATCATTATTGATGGAATCTTTGGCGCAGGTTTTAGAGGAACACTAGACTTAGAAACAACCAAAATCTTACACATTTTAAATCAATCCTATGCCATTAAAATTGCCTGTGATATTCCAAGCGGAATCACAAAAAGCGGCGCATTAGGTGGAGAGGTAGCCTTTAAGGCGGATTTTACGCTTACAATGGGTGCGTTAAAGGTGGCATTATTTTGCGATGAAGCAAAAGATTTTGTCGGCGAAACGCATTTGATAAACTTAGGTCTTAGCGAGGAAGTTTTTGCACCAAATTCTAGCTTCAAACTACTAGAGAGGAGCGATTTCAAGCCTCCGCACAGAATCGCACAAAACACAAACAAAGGAAATTTTGGACATCTGTGTGTTTATGCGGGAGAAAAAATCGGCGCGGGCGTATTAAGCGCACTTGCAGGCTTACGCAGCGGAGCTGGACTTGTGAGCGTAATAAGCAAAGAAAAAATCCAAAATCTCCCTTTTAGTCTGATGAATCCGCAAGAGATTCCACAAAATGCAACAACAATGTTGCTTGGTATGGGCTTTGGCATAGAATCTCCCTTGCCAAATTTAAAAAATCTTAAAAATCTCCCTTTATTGCTGGACGCGGATATTTTTTATCATTCTAACTTTTTAGAGATTCTGCAAACCCACAAACAAATCCTTTTGACACCTCACCCAAAAGAATTTACACAAATCCTAAAAGTATGCAATCTTGCAACAATTTCTACGCAAGACTTGCAAAAAGACAGAATCGCCTATGCACTAAAGTTTTGCAATGCCTATCCACACGCGATTTTAGTGCTTAAAGGCGCAAATACACTGATTTGCAAGGATAAAAACATCTATATCAATCCCTTTGGCACGAATATTCTTGCCAAAGGAGGAAGCGGGGATATATTAGCAGGAATCATTGGCGGGCTTTTAGCGCAAAGGTACACTCCGCTAGATTCCGCAATTTGTGGTGTTTTGTTGCATAGCTTTTGCGCACAAGAAATTGCGAAAAAATGCAATGATTTTTCGCTAAACCCCCTTGATTTAATTGAGCAAATCCGCTACATTTCACCAAAAATTTAAAGGATATTAAATGCAAACAGATACACCTCTAAAAATTGGAAATAAAACCTTTCAAAGTCGCCTTATTGTAGGTAGCGGCAAATACAAAGACTTCCAAACAACTTTAGACGCAACCCTTGCTTCAGAGGCAGAAATGATTACCGTTGCAATTCGACGCGTGAATATCACAAACCCCAATGAAGAAAATTTACTAGATTATTTTAAAGGAAGCAAGATTCAGTTTTTGCCAAACTCGGCGGGCTGTGTCAATGCAGAGGAAGCCATTGCCCTTTTTCGTTTAACGCGTGAAGCCACAGGCATTGAGTTTGTCAAACTAGAAATTATCGGCGACACACAAAAAACGCTTTATCCTGATGTGCTTGAGACGCTCAAAGCTTGTGAGGTTCTAGCAAAAGAGGGCTTTTGCGTGCTTGCGTATAGCAACGATGACCCCATTATGGCACGCCATTTAGAAAATGCTGGCGCAAGTGCAGTAATGCCTCTTGCCGCACCCATTGGTAGCGGACTTGGCATACAGAATCGCTATAATATCGCCTTTATCAAAGAGGCAATTTCTGTGCCGCTCATTGTAGATGCGGGTGTGGGTTGTGCTTCTGATGCTGCGATTGCAATGGAGCTTGGAGCGGACGCGGTGCTAACAAACACCGCCATTGCACAAGCAAAAAACCCGATTCTAATGGCACAAGCAATGCGTGATGCGGTGCGCGCAGGACGCGCAAGTTATCTTGCAGGTAGAATTCCAAAAAAACCCTACGCCACAGCAAGCTCACCCACAGGGGGAATCGCAAATCTCTCATTATAGGGAAAGCTTATGCCGCATTTAGAGATTCTCTTACTTGGTATTACTCTAGCCATAGATGCTTCGGTAGTAGCATTTTCTTATGGATTATGCCAAAAGTGGCACATAGGAAATGGAATTAAAATTGCGCTTGTTTCCTCTGTTTTCCAACTATTTATGCCTATTTTAGGCTGGACTCTACTATGGTTTGCTAACACAAGATTCTCACATTTTGCCAATACCTTTGACCATTGGATTACCTTTATTGTCTTTTTGGTTTTGGGGCTAAAAATCATCAAGGATTCTAGCTCCAATGAAGAGGAACAAACGCAAAAAAGTCTCTCCTTTTGGGTTTTGCTCCTCATTGGTATTGCTACAAGCATAGATGCACTTGCTGCGGGCGTGCTGATATTCTCACAAAACGAACCTCTCCTTAGCAGTGCCTCTTGGATTGGCGTGATTACTTTTATTTGCGTCATTTTAGCCTATATGCTTAGTAGAACGCTTACAAAAATCCCCACACGCATTCTTGAAATCAGTGCGGGCTGTATCTTGATTGCACTTGGATTTAAGGTGCTAGCAGAACATACTTTATAGAAAATTTACTCCTTATCCCATTGTATCAGATTGCGTCGCAAGTTCTATACAATAAAATCGCAACAGCCTTGCAATGGCAGCGCAAAATTTATCCTTGCGAAAATTTATGCTAAAATTGAGTAGAAATTTACCAAAAGGCAACTTTTGCAAGGCTATATTCTACACACTTTGCGCGTGCGTGAGGAGGATTTGCTTGTTAGAATCCTGACACAAAGCCAACTTCACACACTTTATCGGTTCTATGGTGCGCGCCATAGTGTCGTGCATCTAGGACACAAGATTGACTTTTCCATAGAACAAGACTTGCGTGAGATTGGACGCTTAAGAGAGCCGATTCATCTAGGCTTCATTTGGGAAAGAGAGGCGCAAAAAAGATACTTTTGGCAACAATATCTCAACCTCTTAAACGCGCATTTAAGAGATATTTCTCACCTAGATTCCTTTTATTTTGAGCATTTAGAAGAGGGAGTAAAACGACTAGAAAAAGAGAATCCCAAACGAGCCATTCTCAATTTATACGCTAAACTCTTGCGCTTTGAAGGCAGAGGAAACACGCTGCAAACTTGCCTCATTTGCGAGCAACCCCTGCAAGACAAAATCATCTTGGGGCGCGGATTGGTTTGCGGACACAAAGATTGTATGCAAGGCGCGATATTTGAGCAAGCACACATTGCACAATGGCTTTCTTTACGCGGAGAGTTTTTAGAGGAAGCCGAAGTAGATAATCTATGGAATCTCCTAATGCAAGGTCTCTAAATCCAAAAAAGAGCTATTTTAGGCTATAATTGCATTTTTATTAAGGAATCCAAAATGAAAATTTTATACTTTTTTTGCTCCATTCTCTTAGCTTTTAGCTTCAATGCTTGTCAAGAAAAGGTTGGAGATGAGATTGTCTCTAGCGGCACAAACAACACAAAAGAACAATTAGAGGCAATGAGAAATATAGATAGAAACTCCTATGCGGAAGTTTCTGATGTATTTAAGGAAACAAGTGAGATTACAAGTGATAATCTGCCCTTTTTTTTGGTGTTTTCGGCAAATGGTTGCGTGTATTGCGATAGGCTAAAAAATCTCATCAAAGAGAATCCCGAAATCAAAAACTTTCTTAAATCCAACTACGCACCTTATTATATCAATATTAGTTACACCAAAACCCACAAAATCGGGTTTTTAAATCAAGAGTTAAGCACTGCGGATTTGGCGCAAAAATATGCAATCAAACCCACGCCCACGCTTGTTTTTTTAAGCCCAAGCGGTAAAGAATTATTCATCTATCCCGGTTTTATGCCAAAAAATCGCTTTTTAACCACTTTGGAATTTCTTACCAATCCAACACTAGAGGCAAAAGAGCCTCAAAACATTGCACAAGAGCTGCAAGATTATTGGAAACAAAAGGGAGTATAAGGACTTGCTTTGAAAATCATAGAATCCCAAAGGGATTCCTTTAACACATTTTTAAAATCATCTCCAAAGCCTCACGCATAAAGAAATCCCGATAATCTTTCTTGCATTTCTGCCAATTTGTTGGCAGGCACCACACATTTGCAGATTCCACCATAACTACCGCCCGCCCATTTGCGTTTAAGAAAATCCCTGATAAGTTCTAGGGTTGGAATCCTTTAAGGCAAAATTTTAGACGCATTGGCTTTTGTGTTTTTGCCAAAGGGACAAATGCTGATGAGTTTTTGATATTTTTTGTATCCCAACCTTTCCAATGCGGATTCCACAAAAACTATATTTTCTGCTCCTTGCGGAATCTCTGCTTGCGTAAAGTCAATTTTATGAATGTGTTGTCAAAATATTTCGTGTTGATTGCGCGCACGAGATTCAAAATCCCATCGCTGATGATATGTTCTTGTTTCCAATAGGGATTCAACATTCTCTGCACTTTAGGAATAAACCAAATCCCTTTTTACAACAAAAGAGACTTAGAAAAAGTCATCAATAATCACTTAGATTATATGGTTTTAGCCTTCAAAAATAATCCAACGAGTGTGCTTAATCACAAACAGCACGACATCAAACCCGCGCGTTTTATAATCTTTGGATTCCTCAATATTAAAGATTTCGTCAATAAATTTTACACAAATATTCTCTTAGAGCCATTTTTTCTTTTTAAAATAAAGCATAGGAAGAATCGTTGAAATCACCATTATTCCCAAGGCGACAGGATAAGCATAAGTCCATTCTAGCTCTGGCATATGCGTGAAGTTCATTCCATAAATCGTGGCTATCAATGTGGGCGGCATCATCGCAACCGTTACCATTGTAAAGGTCTTAATGATTTTGTTTTGTTCAATATTGATTTGACTTGAAAAAAGCGTTTGAATATTATCCAAAATATTCATATTGACATTCGTAAATTCTACCAAAGAGTTGATGTCTTTTAGCACCGTGCCTAAGTCCTTTTTCACCTCTGAATCCGCCTTGTGTGTGCGCAAAAGTGCCGCGATTGCAAGTCTTTTGTCAAACAAACTATCACGCAAACTTAAGTGCATTTCTTGCAAAATAGATAAATTTTCCAAGATTTCATCACCTAATTTCTTATCAAATACCACAGAGCGACGCAAAAGACGCGTTTGCTTCGCAATGCTTTCTAGTATATCCGCATCTCTTTCTACGCGCAATTCAAAAATTTTGGAAATCAAATCAAATCCATCTTCAAATTTTTTCGGACTTGCAAGCACTCTTTGCTGAATTTCATCAAAAACCTTAAATTCATTATATCTAACGGTAAATAGAATCCCCCGCGTGAGCAAAAAAGTAATCGTTTCATTATGTAACACATTTTCTGCGCTGGGACGCGCAAGGAAGTAAGTGTTAATCGTTACGGTTTCACTATTTTCCCAATAACGCGAAGATTCCTCAATCTCTTCGCGTTCCTCTTTTGTTGGAATATCTAAAAGATAAGTTTTAGATATATAGGCAATTTCTTGCGCTGTTGGGTGTAGCAAATCAATCCAGAGTATATCTGCATCTACTTGGATAGCCTCTACGGCTTGCACACTTTCTCTTACCACCATACCATTGCGTTTAATAAAAAGATTCAACATTATCTACCTCTAATTCTTTAAAACTAAAGGAGATACGGAATCTCTCCTTTAGTTTTTTATTTTCGTCGGGGGTTCTCCCATTTTATACTCTCTTATCCAATACTTCAAATGCTGGCAATACAGCACCTTCAAGCAATTCCAAACTCGCGCCACCTCCTGTTGAAGTAAAACTCATACCATCTTTATTTCCCGCCTTATCTACTGCGTCTGCAGTATCACCTCCTCCAATCACACTATACGAGTAAGTATCTGCGATTGTATGGGAAATACTAAAAGTTCCGCGAGAAAATTTCTGATTCTCATAAACACCAAGAGGTCCATTCCAAATAATCGTTTCACAATCCCGAATCACCTCGTTAAATAGCTTCACGGTTGCAGGTCCAATATCTACCGCCATTAAACCTTCTTGAATATCCTGCGCGGGACTAATTTTAATTTCTTTTGGTTCTTTAAGATTATCCGTTGAAACAACATCTACGGGCAAATAGATTTTTACACCTTTTTCTTTTGCATTTCTTAGAATATTGCGCGCCTCTTCTAGTAGATTTTCTTCAATAAGAGAATTTTTCATATCATAACCCACAGCCTGCAAAAAGGTATTGCTCATTGCACCACCGATAATAATTTTATCTACCACATCTAAAATAGATTTCAAAAGTGTAAGCTTTGAAGAAACTTTTGAACCTCCGACAATAAGCAGCAAAGGACGCAAAGGGTTAGAAAGGGCAATAGCAAAAGAATCAATTTCTTTTTTGAGCAACAATCCCGCCACTTTTTCTTTGGCGAAACTTGCGATTCCATAAGTAGAAGAATGTTTGCGGTGCGCTGTTCCAAACGCGTCATTGACATAAATATCACAGAGGCTAGCAAGCTTTTGGGATAATTCTGGATTATTCTTTTCTTCTCCCTCGTGGAATCGGATATTTTCTAGCAACACAATACTGCCATCTACTAGTGTATTTAAAGTAACTTGTGCATTTTCTAAATTATCCACAAAAACAACATCTTTAGATAAAAGTCTCTCCAATCGTTTCAAAATATGCTTCAGAGAAAACTCATTGCTTCTGCCTTGCGGACGCCCCAAATGACTTACCAAAATAATAGACTTCGCGCCATTGTCAATACAATAATTAATAGTAGGAATCGCCTCACGGATTCTTGTATCATCACTGATATTTAATTCGCTGTCCATTGGGACATTAAAATCTACACGAATCAAAACCCGCTTATCTTTGATATTCACCTCACGGAGACTCTTTACATTCTGCATTTCTTGAATATTATTGCTCATTTTTGCCCTTTTTGTTCATTGTAGTTAAAAATTTTAACTCAAAATGGCTTAATTCCTATTATATCCCAATGCAAAAATGTAACAAAATTTAATTTTTCAATCAAATGTGCAAATTTTACGCGTTTGAAGTCAATTTAAAAATTGTGGAATAAGGATTTCAAACCCTTTTCTTTCTCCTTTCATAAGAGAAATTGTGCCTCCGTGTGCCTCAATAATCTGCAAAGAGAGTGCCAAACCCAAACCATTTCCCTTTAATTTTGTGCTTTTAAAAGGCTCAAACAGAATCTCTGGATTCTCAATCGGCTTGCCGCTATCATAAATCCTAAAAATCGCATTTTGCGAATCCTTAATACAAGTAATCTCCACAATTCCCTTTTCCTCTTCACTCTCTTCTATTGCGTCAATTGCATTGAATAAGAAATTTTGCAGCACGATACAAAGCAAATCAAAATCCGCTTCAAAGGAATCACATTCAAAATGGAATAAAAAATTAATATTTTTAGAATAAGTATAATAATTTAATGCTTCGTTGAGTTCCTCTTCAAGACTTTGGGGGTTGATTTTTGCCTTATTGCAATGCACACCTTTAGAAAACAACAAGGTAGCTTTTACGATTCTTTCCACACGCCAAATAGATTTCTTAATCTCCAATACAAGAGTTTTGTTTTTTAACTCCACGCGATTTGCAAGAGTGGAAGCAAGCAAAGCGACTGAACCTACGGGATTCCTGATTTCGTGTGCTAAATGCGCAGAAATTTGTCCCATTGAAGCAAGCCTTTCGCGCCGCTTCTCGCTTGTAATATCTGTCGCAGAAATAATCAATTTATTTAATTTTTGATTGGATTGCACCAAATAGACTTTTGGCTCGCCAAAAGCCTCCAATTCAATTTCCTGCCGATTATTTTGCGATAAATCAAGCTTTTCTAATAACTCTGGAATCTCGCTAGCAAGGCTATTTTGATAAAAAATCGTCCCCTCTTGCTCTAGAACCCAAACCGCCGTTGGCAAAACATCTAGCACTTCCTCAAAAAGAGCTTTTAACTCTACAAATTCCTTTTCTACTTCATAGGTTTGAGTAATCAGCTCCTTTAAGCCTTTTGCAAAGGATTCCTTATCACTACTACTTAAAGATTCTAGTAGATTTTGGTCTATCACTTATAAACCCTTAACGCCTTGTTTGCCTTGTAAATCTTTGAGATAATCATAAAGCAAATCACTAAACCCGAAGCTTCCGCTTAAACTATCAGCTAAAGTATCGCGATACATAGACTCATAAATATCATGTCCGGGAGCTTTAGGGAAAAGAGATTCGTCCATTTTCAATGCAGTATCTAGCATATTTTTGATAATCAATGCTTCAAAAGCATCTGTTTGCTCTCTCAATCTTGAATCATCATCTGTTTTAATAATGTTTGGTGTAGATTTTGCTGCGTCTAACAACTCTTTAGAATATCCACCGATTCCGCTAAAATCAATATTCATTTTAAACTCCTTAAATAATTTCTAAATCCGCATTAAATGCGCCCGCTTTTTTCATCGTTTCCAATATCGCAATCACATCTTTAGGCGTTGCCCCCATTCGTTGCAAGGCACGCGTTACACTTGAAATCGTCGGATTATTAGCGCTTGTTACCATTGCACCTTGCGCACTAAAGGTTGCTCCATTGCCCATATCCACAGCTTCGGGGTCGTTATTTGGCTCATTGCTGACTTTAATCGTAATATTATTATGTGTTACAACAATAGGCGAAACCTCTACACCCATTCCAGCAATCACTGTTCCTGTGCGTTCGTTAATGATAATTTTGTCCTCTTTAATCGCATCTACCTCCACTTCTTGCACGCGAGCCAAGAACTCTACCATACTCATTTCTTGTGGGCGTTGCAGTTTGATTGTACGAGGATCTACGGCAGTAGCAATAGGAGCTTGAATCTCTCCTGCGTTTTGGGGATTAGGGAAAGCCGCATTGATACGCGTTTGAATCCGCACAGCATTTTGAAAATTAGATTCTTTTAAACTCAAGGTTGCATTCAGCTTATTATAAAGGTCATAAGTTACTTCGCGTTCCACCGTTGCGCCATTGGGTAAAATACCTGCTAATGGGTGATTTGCGCTTCCTCCTCGCTCACTTTTACCTCCGATTCCAACTGCTCCTTGTGCTACTGCATAGATTCTACCATCTAAACCACTAAGCGGGGTAAGCAAGAGCGTTCCGCCCTCTAACGATTTTGCATCTCCAATGCTAGAAACAATGATGTCAATCTTGTCCCCTTGTCTTGCAAAGGCGGGGAGTTTTGCAGTTACCATTACTGCTGCTGCGTTTTTGGAGCTAATGTCATTAGGATCTACTTTGACATTCACGCTTTCTAACATATTGGAAATAGATTGCATTGTAAAGGTTGAGGTCGTCTTATCGCCTGTTCCATTTAACCCAACAACCAGACCATATCCGATGAGTTGGTTATCGCGCACTCCAACTACATTGACTAAATCTCCAACTTTTGCACAAAAAGACGGAATCGTAAAACAGAGGAATACTAGTAGAATGATTGGAATCTTACGAAGTTGTTTCATTGCTTGAATATCCTTTTCTCGCTTAAACTAAATAAAGATAAAGCAAAACTTGTTCCAAAATTGTTTTTAACACATTGGATTGACTTAGATTGTTTTAAATAAGGAAGTTGATTTCAAGGGATTCTGCATTTCCACACAGAATCCAAAATTTGGCTATTTTGTCTGACCGCTACGATGAGAAGGGTGCTGATAGTCGTTGCCTTTGCAAGCATTGAACGCAAACATTAAACCCAAGATTCCCAAAATGACTAAAGCTTTTTTCATAACCTCTCCTTAAATGAAATGTCATAATTATACAGACTTTTTGAGAAATTGTTGCTAATTTATTATATTTAGAATCTAAAATTCAAAAATATTCAAAAATTTCTTTGCACGCTCGCTTTTGGGATTGCTAAAAAATTCCTGTGGCGTTGCAATTTCTGCTATTTTTCCTTTATCAAAAAACACGATTCTATCAGCGACATTTTGGGCAAACTTCATCTCGTGCGTTACAAGTAGCATTGTCATTCCCTCGCTTGCTAGCTCCTTAATCACATCTAGCACTTCCTTTACCATTTCAGGGTCTAAAGAGGCGGTAACCTCATCAAAAAGCATAATCTCTGGATTCATACAAAGTGCGCGCACAATGGCAACGCGTTGTTTTTGCCCTCCGCTTAAGCTTTTGGGATATGCGTCCTTTTTTTGCTCCAAACCTACGCGGCGCAAGAGACTTAAAGCCTCTGTAATTGCCTCCTCTCTTTTGCGATTCTCTACTTTCATTGGTGCTAAGATGATGTTTTCTAAGACACTCAAATGCGGAAAAAGCTCATAATTTTGGAATACCATACCGATTTTTTGGCGCACTTTTTTCCATTGGGTTTTCACATTTTCACCACTAATTTGCGTGTCTTTGAAAAAAATTTTGCCCCCTTGTATGGATTCTAGCCCATTAATGCAACGCAAAAAGGTGCTTTTGCCACAACCACTTGGTCCCAAAATCGCGCAAACTTCCCCTTTTGTAATTTCCAAGCTCACAGAATCTAGCACCAAATTGTCCCCATATTTTTTTGTGATATTTTCTAATCTTAAAAGAACAGGATTCATCGCCTTAACCTTATATTAATTTTTTCTCTAAACTTCTGCTCCACAACGAGAGGGGATAGCATAGTGCGAAATACACCATAAAGATTCCGCCATACACCCAAAAACTCGCCGTTGGATAAGCAAGGAGATTCACTTCAATGATTTGCTGACCAACTTTTAGCATATCGCTCACACCAATGAGTGCCGCTAGAGAAGTTGTTTTTATCATTCTAGTAAAGAGATTTACTAGGCTTGGCAAAAGCCGCTTGAAACCTTGCGGAAAGATAATATAATACTGCACTGCAAATTCGCTTAAACCCAATGCCCTCGCGCTCTCGCTTTGATGTGGAGGCAAACTTGAGATTGCTCCGCGCACTAAATCCCCCATTTCTGCGATTCCCCAAAGGCTAAATACCAAAATACACGCGGCGATTCCGCTTAGGTTCAAAAAGCTAGAAAAGCCAAAATAAACGATAAACAACCACGCCAAAATCGGAATAATGCGGATAGATTCTAAATACAATCGGCAACCACCGCGTAAAACCTTAGATTGCAAAGTCATCAAATATCCTAAAATAAAGCCAAAAATGCAAGAAAACAGAATCGCTATCAGCGCGATTTGAAGTGTTACTAGCACACCTTGCGCGATTCTTAACATATTTTGCGGCAAAAAGAGTAATTCCATTGTGTTTCCTAATTTAAAATACCTAATATTTGGCTTATTCAGTCTCCAAGATTCTATGATTTAATAACATTTCTTTTAGCGCAAAAGGGTATCCCTTAACCTTTTTATCCCAACTTTTTATATAAATATCCAAAATATATCGCATAGCCTCAATCTCGGTTCTATTTGAAAATTCTCTATTCTTAGACCAATCACATTGAAAAGGCAAATTATTGCCATTTGGCACAAGCGTTTGGATTCTTTTAAGTGATGTATAAAAGCAATCTTGCGTGTCATTTTTATTGATGACTAAAAAGTAATAATCGTAGCCTATTTTTAATTCATCTACTAGCATACTATGAAACTTATCCCACGCTAAAGGCATATTCCTAACCCCGCTTAAAGCGTAACCCATACCTAATTTTGATGAGCAATTATCCGCTGCACCATTGTTTAAATCTGAAATTTTAATATTGACAAAAAGTTCCTCTTGAATGCAAATCCTAAAATCATACCATTCTCTAATGCTTGGCGTTTTGATTTCTTTAAATTTTTCAAGTAATTGTAATTGTTTTAAAATCATTTCTTCATTTGTTGCAGAATTTAATCTGCCATCATCGTTTTCGTTCTTTAATAAAAGCGGGTGATTTTTCAAAAAATCAACAATGTTTTCTAAATATTGCGTCATCTATCATCGCCTCTTTTAAGGATTTTTGAGCAAAAATAAATCTGCCACCCGTTACAAACCCCATTTGCTCCCAATTTAGCGTATTTAATTGCTCTACTGCTTTTTCTAAATTTAACGGAATCTTTGGAAAAAGTGCTAAAATGGAGCCGTCCCATTTTTTACATTGATGAATGAAAAATGGTTTTTTGTTTCTTGTTTTGCAATTAACATAGATTCTAGGTTCTTTTTCTCTAAAATTTACCGAACGCCCCCAAGCCCACCAATTCTCCTCATTAAATTTTTTAATGCTACGATTCAGCAAAATTTTTTTATATTTTTCAAGTTCTGAATCATATCTTTCGTAAATCATTCTTTTTAGTTTGCCTGTTTTTGCTGTTTGTGAGCAGACAAACTCCTCTCCGCATTCGCTGACAAAAACTTCATCTTTGCCGCTAACTGCTCCTACTTTTATATCAAAAATTTCTCCAAGTGATTTTACCTTACGACTTTGACTAAAAGAAATAATGCCATCTTGAATAAGCAAATGTTTTTTGCCACTAAAAGTTTGGGTTTGATAAGAAAAATTGCCCTTTTCGTATCGGAAAACGCAGACATTAGGACAAGATTCACGGAATAGTTTTTTATCTCCATAATCAAAGAAATGCGTAATTGTCCCATTATCCAAAAGAAGTTGATTTGTATATCTTGCAGAAGTGAGTTTGATAAAATCGCGTGGAACAATAAAAATCAACTCGCCACCCTCTTTTAGATGATGAAAACATTTCTCAATAAAATAAAGATATAAATTTGCCTCTACATTAATATTTGTTTGGTGTGTAATGTTTAAAAACTTGTTATCTACATAGGGCGGATTACCTATAATGGTGTCAAATTTCTGCTCCATAGGATAATCAAAAAAATCCATATTTAAGACTCTTTTATCCTTTATCAAGCTTTTATCTATCTCAATAAAAACCGCATTGTCTTTCAAGCATTCTTTAAAGGCTAGATTCCCGCAACTTGGCTCTAAAAGTCTCCCCTTTTTGTTTTGAATCAAAGCAATACATTGCTCTACAAGAATCTTGGGGCTAAAAAACTGCCCTAGATTCCTTTTAAGACCCGATTGCGTAATGCTATTTTTTGTATTTTGCATTCTCTTTCTTTTCATCTTTACCTCTAAATATACCGCTTATAATGTCGCTCCAAAAGCGAAAACAGAATGGACAAAGGCAAAAGCACCACCAAATAACAAAGCACAAGCAGCAACAAAGTTTCACTTGTCTTATAATAACTACCGATTAAATCCTTAGTTACATACAGCACATCTGCTAGAGCAATTGCGCTAACAACTGAAGTTTCTTTGAGCAAGAAAATTGCATTTGCAGCAATAGAGGGCAAACTCACCATTAGGCTTTGTGGCAAGACGACAAAGGCGATAAGCTGCCATTCACTAAGCCCTAAACTCCGCCCGGATTCTAGCTGAATCTTACCCACAGATTCCAACCCCGCACGAAAAGATTCTGCCATATAACTTCCACCCAAAAACACTACACCGATGAGGGCGCAAGCATATCCGCTCAAATGGAATCCGATTTGCGTCAATCCATAATACAAGAAAAAAAGCTGAATCAGCAAGGGCGTGTTGCGTGAAAGCTCAATGTAGCCTTGCGTCAATGTAGATAAAAAACGCAATTTATAATACTGCACCAAAGCAATCAAAAACCCCAAAACAATAGAAAACAAGATTCCAAAAAAAGATAAATGTAGCGTCAGCCACAAAGCTTTGGCAAAGGTTGGAATCGCATTTTGCATAAAAGCAAAATCAAGGTTCAAAAACAGCTCGTGCAAACAAAATCCTCATATAAATTTCAGTTATTTTGGCAATTTGTCGCGGATTATACAAAAAAGATAATTAATTTTTCGCTTGACTTTAAGTCTGTTTTGCTACAATTTTGACTTTTAGTTTGTAAGGAGCAATCTATGGCATATCTTTATGTAAAGATTTTTCACATTGTGGCGTTTGTATCGTGGATGGCGATGCTATTTTATCTCCCTAGACTTTATGTCTATCACGCGGAGCATTTAGACAACAGCGGCTTTGTAGAAGTTGTAAAGATTCAAGAGGAAAAACTCTTTAACTTTATTGGCTACCCCGCGCTAATTTGCACATTAATTTCTGGGATATGGTTACTTGTGTTAGAGCCAAGTTGGTTCAGCGGGGGCTGGTTGCACGCAAAGATTCTAATTATCGTGCTTTTGGTAGCTTATCATTATAGCCTCTATCGGTTTTTGGTGGCTTTTAGAGAGAATCGCTGTTTTAAAAGTGGCAAGTTTTTCCGCGCTTACAATGAAGTGCCCACACTCGCCATTATTTTTATCACTATTTTAGTCATTCTCAAACCTTTTTAAAGGTAAAAAATGGAAAATCAAAAACTTTGGGGCGGGAGATTTAGCGTAAGTGCAGCAGAAATTTTAGATGAATTTAACGCTTCTTTGCCCTTTGATAAAAAACTCTACAAGCAAGATATTTTAGGCTCTCAAACACACGCCAAAATGCTGGCAAACTGCGGAATCCTAACAAAAGAGGAAGCAGAGGAAATCTGCAAAGGCTTAGAGCAAGTTAAAGAGGAGATAGAGCAAGGAGCATTTGAATTTATCCTTAGCGATGAGGATATTCATATGGCAGTGGAGAAGCGACTGACACAAATCATCGGTGAGGTGGGCAAAAAGCTCCACACCGCACGCAGTCGTAACGACCAAGTCGCCCTTGATTTTAGACTTTTTGTGCTAGATTCCAACCACAATTTACGCGCGCTCCTTTTAGACTTAATCGCCACTCTATTAAGAATCGCAACCCAACACACGCAAACAATGCTTCCGGGTATGACGCACTTACAACACGCCCAACCTGTGAATTTTGGCTTTTTGATGTGTGCGTATATCAGTATGTTTGTAAGAGATTTTGAAAGATTGGAATCCTCTTTTAGACGCAATAATTTCTGCCCATTAGGCGCGGCGGCTCTTGCTGGCACACCTTATGCAACCGATAGATTTTTCACTGCACAAACTTTGGGCTTTATTGCGCCAACATTAAACGCCACCGATTCCGTCAGCGATAGAGACTTTGCACTAGATTTTCTCTATGATTGTTCTATGATTGCAATGCACATTTCAAGACTAGCCGAAGAACTTGTGCTGTGGAGCAGCTATGAGTTTGGATTCATCACTCTAAGCGACGCATATTCCACAGGAAGCTCCATAATGCCACAAAAAAAGAATCCCGATGTCCCCGAGCTTTTACGTGGCAAAAGCGGACGCGTTTATGGCAATCTCCTCTCGCTTTTAGTAGTAATGAAAGGCTTGCCACTTGCTTATAATAAAGACACGCAAGAGGACAAAGAGGGTGTGTTTGATAGTTTTGAAACATTGGACATTGCGCTAAGAATCCTTAAAGATACCTTACAAACAATGACTATTAACACCGATTCTATGCTTAAAGCCTGCAAAAGAGGACATTTGAGTGCGACAGATTTAGCGGACTTCCTCGTGCAGACTTGTGGGATTCCATTCCGCGAAGCACACCATATCACAGGCAAAGCCGTAGCCTTTGCAGAATCCTTAGGCAAGGACTTAAGCGAGCTTACGCAAGAGGAATTATGTAGCGCGGATTCTAGGATTCCACAAAGCGCGCACAAAAGCTTGGACTTAATGACTTCTATGAATAGCAGAAACTCCTATGGTGGCACTTCCACGCAAGCGACAAAAACACAGATTGAGAGCTTAGAGGCTTGGCTACAACTTGCAAAAAGGGCATTGCAAGATTCAAAGGAATCCCAAAATGCAAAATAAGCAACAAGAAATCATCGCGATGTTTGATGACATTGCGGGAAGCTATGATTTGGCAAACCGCGTGATGAGCTGCGGGATAGATATTGCTTGGAGACAAAAGGCTTGCAATCTTGCCTTTAAAAACTTGCCACAAGAATCCTTGTCTGCGTTAAATATCGCTGATGTTGCTTGCGGGACGGGAGATATGATAAGCCATTGGCACAAAAATGCGCTCAAAGAAAAGGTGCAAATCCAAACCATAATAGGACTAGACCCGAGCGAGGGAATGCTAAATGTCGCACGCAAAAAACTCCCCAATGTGGAATTTAAGCAGTGTGAGGCAAAAGAACTCCCACTAGAAAGCGCAAGCAAGGATATTTTAAGCATTGCCTATGGAATCCGCAATGTCGTTGAGAGAAAACGCGCTTTAGAGGAGTTTGCGCGGGTGATTAAGCCCAATGGAATCTTGGTAATTTTGGAATTTACCAAATGTGAGAATCCTACGCTTTTGGAAAAACTTATGGGATTTTATACCAAAAATATCCTACCTTATATCGGAGGAATTGTCTCTAAAAACTACCGCGCTTACCGCTATTTGCCCGATTCCATTGAGGAATTTCTCACCGCAAAAAAGCTTAATAGTGAGCTACAAGAAGTAGGCTTTATGCCACTTTACACCAAAGCATTTTCTGCAAATGTTTGCACATTGTTTATTGCTAAGAAGCTTTAGAAAAAGTCTAATTTATCGTTATTGTAGGTGGTGAGTAGCGGAAAATCAAAAGTTCGCCGCTTCGTCCTTGTGAGGCAAAGCCGAAGCAATTATAATCTTGCATACTTAAACCTTTACAATGGAATCTTTAAAGATAAGATTCCACATTATAGATTACCACGAATCGCAAACTTTTCTCGCAATGACAGGGCAAGATTCTACGATTTAGGCGTATATTTAAAGGTTGGAAGCCCCAAATGATAACGAATCGCAACCAAGCGCGCAACAAAGCCAATGGAAAGGCAAGCGATAATAATAAGATTTGGATTCATTACAAAATAATTCGCGCTAATCCATTCACAAACCACATACAAGCTACCTACAAGCAAGGAAACACTAGCATAAAGCTCTTTTTGAAACACCAGCGGAATCCTCGCACAAAAAATATCCCTTAAGATTCCGCCAAATACTCCCGTGATGACTGCTCCTGTTACTGCCATTGCCCCACTTGGGTGCAAATCTATCCCCACGCGCGCGCCAATCACGCTAAAAACCGCAAGCCCCATAGCGTCCAGCACCAAAAAGGTGCGCTCAAATCTAGCGACAAAATAAGGAATCTTGGTCGTTAAAATTGCCGCAAAACACACGATAAGTAAGTATTCTGGGTGAGCCACCCAAGTAAGAGGATAATGCCCAAAAAGCACATCACGGATAGAACCTCCGCCAATCGCGGTTACACAAGCGATAAAAACCACTCCAAACCAATCCATATTATGCCTTCCAGCCGCTAACGCGCCACTCATTCCCTCTGCGGTGATTCCTACAATATATAAACTCGTCAAAAGCATTTTAACCCCAACATCATCATTTTATCTCCTTAAGATTCCATATAAAAGTTATGCAATTTATTCGGCAGAATCTCCGCTTAATGTTTCTTTGGCGATTTCTTGCAAGGTTCTTTTCAAGCATTCCATTTCCTTGCCCCACTCTTTCCACAATCCGCGCTTTTCAGCCTTTGCAATACTTTCTAGCACTTCCAAATCTGCCAATACTGCGGATTCTGTAATATCAAAATACTGCACCACCGCATAGCCATCACGCACTAACTCCGCATTAAAGAGATTCCCCCCGCGTTGCAAAAAACACCAACCGCTTTTATAACCCAAACGATATTGTTGTTCCAAAAAAACCTTATTGCGCGTGTATTGCATCGCAAAATGTCGCATTTCTTTAACCGCTCTTGCACTTACTTCGCAAGTGTCATTTTTGAAGCTTTTGCTCACACCTGCGACACCATAAAGCTGACAATAAAGCATTCCATAATCCTTGCTATACATACTAAAAAGCGTGGGCGCAAAAATATGCTTCATCAGTGCCTGCCTGCTAATAGGAGGCGTCGCAAAGGCAAAGAGATTTAAGCTTGTCAAACACAAGCCTAACAGAATGAGAAAAAGTTTGTTAAGCAATTTTTGATTTTGCATTTTAAGATTCTGCCTTTTAAAAGCATTTTATTTTATGCTTGAAATTGTAGCAAACTTCCACTTTTATCAAATTTTAATCCAAACAAAACTTAAATTCTTGACACATTAAGATAAAACGCGTTAAGATTTCGGGAATTCTGATTTTAAAAGGACAAATATGCAACAACTCACCCAAGAGGACAAAAAAAAATTACTTGATTCTATCCGCACGATTCCAGATTATCCACAACCCGGAATCTTATTTTATGATATTACAACACTTCTAAACAATCCACAAGTTTTTCATTTTATTATCTCTCATCTTAAGACACATTATGAATCTTTCAAGATTGATTTTATTGCTGGAATTGAAAGTCGTGGCTTCATTTTTGGCGCGACTTTAGCTTACGCGCTAGGAGTTGGATTCGTGCCAATCCGCAAAAAAGGCAAATTGCCTTATACAACGATTTCTGAAAAATACTCTTTGGAATATGGGTTTAGTGAAATTGAAATCCACATTGATGCATTTAAAAATTCAAAGAATCCAACCCCCAATGTGCTTTTGATAGATGATTTAATTGCCACAGGTGGCACAGCAGTCGCCGCAGTCAATCTCATTAAACAAGCGGGAGCAAATTGTCTAGAATCTTGCTTTATTTTAAATTTAGAATCCCTAAAAGGCGCAGAAAATTTGCGTAAAATTGTTCCGATTTATACGCTTTTGGATTTATAAGGAAATCTTTATTTAAAGATTCTAAAAATATGAAATCAAAAATATCAAAATGTGTTAAAATTCTTAAAAAGGTTTTAAATTGAATCTCACAATGTTATATAGCAAAATTCATCGGGCGAGTGTGAGCGATGCCAATCTTAACTATGTAGGCTCTATTACCATTGATATTGAACTCATCAAAGCTGCGGGACTTCAAGAGGGGCAAAAGGTAGATATTGTCAATATCAACAATGGTGAGCGATTCTCAACCTATGTGATAGAGGGACAAAAAGGAGATATGTGCCTTAATGGTGCAGCAGCGCGCAAGGTGCAAGTGGGCGACAAAATCATCGTAATGGCGTATGCTACCTATACACAAGAAGAACTTGCAACTTATACACCAAAAGTTGTGCTAGTAGATGAAAAAAACCAAATCATCGCAATTAAAAAGGAGTTGAAAAATGTTTGACCCACAGGAGCTTGCTAAAACACTTGGAAGCCTACAAGAAAAGCTTAAAGAGGCGCAAGAAGAGAACAAAAACTTAACTTTCAGTGCCAAAAGCGGTGGGGGATTAGTAAGTATCACAGCCAATGGAGAGGGAGAAGTCATTGATATTAGCATTGACGATTCTTTGCTAGAAGACAAAGAATCCTTACAAATCCTCCTAATGAGTGCGTTTAATGATATTTCTAAGAGTGTAGAGCAAAATCGCAAAAATATGGCAATGGGAATGTTGGGCAATTTAGGAGATTTTCCATTTAAGGGGTTATGATGAATTTAATAAATTTCAAAAAACTTTGCAAAAAACTTTGTTGGTTGGGATACGGAATCGCTGCGTTGAATCTGCCACTTGCTGCATACGACTTTGAGGCTTGCAGACAAAAGGCGGTTCTTTCAATGGAACGCGTAGGCAGCACTTATGGAATCGCTATTAAACGGCTAGGAGATTCTACAAAAGAATCCGAAAACAGCTTGACACCCTCCAAAGTAGCCCTTTTTGTTTATTCTCCACACTCTACACCCAAAGGTTATAAAATCCTAAAACACGACCCATTTGTTGGAATGTATTTATTGGAATCCAAAGGAGAATTGCTCCCTATTTCCTTGCGTTCTATCAATAAAGAAATCCTAGAGGACGAAATGGCAAGCATTCTACCGCAAGAGGGCGTGAGTGGAAAGATTCAAACGCGTATGCAAAGTCCCATTGATTATGCAACGCTCAATACTCCAACCTTTCAAAATAGCCTTATTAGCACGGTTTGCGACCATATTTATGGAATCGGGATTGGCAAAAATCAATTCATTGAAAAAGTTTATTTAGAGCGATTTATTTATGGCAATTCAGTTTATTATGGAGACATTGGAGTACGCGTTTTCCAAAACAGCGAGGATAAAGTGGAAGTGAATCTCATTGACCCATTTTTCAGCGCAAATCCCTTTGCGTATGGGGATATTATTATGGCGATTAATGGCGAAGCGATTCCAAATGTCGCACATTTTCATCGTGTAGTTTTTGATTTAAAAGAAGGTGAAAGCGTGCCTGTGCGCATATCACGCAATGGAGTAGTAATGGAGTTACAGGCGCGCGTGGATAAAAGACGTGGCGGAATGCTCTTAAAAGAAGATTTTTTAGGGCGCGTAGGAATTGAAGTCAATAGTGATTTTGTGGTAACCTCTGTCGCACCTTATGCCAAAAATGGCTTTGAACGTTTAAGAGTGGGCGACAAAGTCTTGCGCGTCAATCAGCAAATTGCTCCAAAAGGCTATGACGCAATTATTCGCCTGCTTGGTAAATTTCCAGACAAAACGCAAAAATGGCTGATTTCGCGAGATGATTTTCAATTTTTTATCAATGTCAATCAAAAAGCACAACCTACAAATACGCAAGATAGTCTCATACAAGGACTTTTAAATGAATCTAATGCCTTTAGTCTTTGATAGATTTGAACATTATGTCAAGAATCAAGCTCCAAAAGTTGCAAGTTTTCACCCTCATTTTGAAGCAGCTCTGTGGGAAATGGTTGTAAATGGCGGTAAAAGATTCCGTCCGAAACTTCTTCTAAGCATTGTTGCAAGCTATAAACCCAAAATGCTAGAAAAGGCTTTTGCCCCTGCGCTTGCATTAGAGATTCTGCACACTTATTCGCTTATTCACGATGATTTACCTGCAATGGACAATGCGCCCTTGCGCAGAGGCTTCCAAACACTTCACACAAAATACGATGAAACGAGTGCGACTCTAGTGGGCGATGGGCTAAATACGCACGCGTTTTATCTGCTCACAAAGGCAAAACTAAAACCAAAAACAAAGGTGAAGCTAATCCAATGCTTAAGCTACAATGGTGGAATCTATGGTATGGTGCTAGGACAGGCACTAGATTGTTATTTTGAACATCAAAAACTTCCGCTAAAACAGCTAAGATTCATTCATCTAAATAAAACAGCCAAGCTGATTGCAGCAAGCTTACAAATGGGTGGAATCCTTGCAGATTGTGATAAAAAGACACGCAAATCTCTTTATAAATTAGGCTTAGACTTGGGATTATTTTTCCAAATTCGTGATGACATCGTAGATGCCACACAAAGCGAACAAGAAGCCGGCAAACCCACACAGCACGATACTGATAAAAATAGCTATGTAAATTTATTGGGATTAGAGGCGGCAAAAAAAGAAGCAAAAAATCTATCGGATTCTATTTTGACACAATTTAAAACGCTTAATCCAAAAGCCAACAAAATTTTAAATGAACTCTTAAGTCATTATTTTATTTTTTAAGAAGCAGTGATGAAACGCATTTTACTTACCAATGACGATGGTTATCAATCTCCCGGACTTTTAGCACTTAAAAGTGCGTTAAACCCACTTGGGCATATTATGATTGTAGCACCCGCTAGTGAAAAATCTGCCTGTGGGCACGCAATGACCCTCACGCGCCCTTTGCGTTTTGTAGAACTAGAAGATGATTTTTATAAGCTAGAGGATGGAAGCCCTACGGATTGTGTTTATCTTTCTTTAAATGCGCTTTATCAAGAGGGATTTATGCCGGATTTAATTGTGAGCGGAATTAATATTGGCTCTAATATGGGGGAGGATGTCAGCTATTCTGGCACGGCAAGTGCTGCAATGGAGGGCGTGCTACACGGGATTCCCTCTATTGCTATTTCACAAGTCTTGCAAGATAAAAATTACTTTGGATTTGATTTTGAACTCGCAAAACAAAGTATTTACAAAATAGCCAAAAAAATCCTAAATCATACATATCCTCTAGGCGCAAGAGAATTTTTAAATATCAATATTCCACAAATTTCTCCCAAAGACTGCAAGGGATTTAAAATCACCGAACTTGGAATCCGAACCTATGGCAACGACGCGCATGTGCATCGCAATCCTCGCGGAGAGGAGTATTATTGGCTTGGCTTACATCCTCTTGCGTGGAATGAGCGAGACAACAACGAAACTTCCGACTTTGAAGCAACCAAAAACGGCTATGTTTCTATCACTCCTATTACCCTTGATTTTACCGCAAGGAATCGCTTGCGCGCTTTAGAAGATTGGATTAGCGGGGGATTCAATGAATAAAAAATTTGCAAGAACTTTACCATTATTCAAAGAAGAGGGTTTAGCAAAACTACAAGATTCCAAAGTCCTTATTCTTGGCGTAGGAGGTGTTGGAGGATTTGCATTGGATTGCCTTTATCGCACAGGAATCGGTGAGATTTGCATTATAGATTTTGATTGTTTTGAGCCAAGCAATCAAAACCGCCAAATCGGCTCTCTAGGCGGAATCGGACGCAAAAAAGTAGAAGTGCTTGCTGAAATTTATCAAGGCGTCATTCCCCTTGATGTAAAAATCACACAAGACTTTATCCAACAATTTGACTTTACCGCTTATGACATTGTTTTAGATGCGATTGACGACATTGACGCAAAAATCGCTCTTGCACTCAAAGTTGCAAATCAGCCCGAATCTCCTGCAAAACCTCTTTTACTCTCCTCTATGGGAAGCGCTAAGAAACTAGACCCATCACAGATTCAATTTGCACCAATTTGGAAAAGCTATGGGGATAAATTTGCAAGAAAATTTCGCGAGGGGTTGAAAAAGCAAGGTTTTAAAGGAAGTTTTATGGTAGCCTTTAGTCCAGAAGAGCCAAAATGTAAAGAGCTTGGGAGTTTTAGCGGAGTAACAGCAAGTTTTGGACTACGCTTAGCGAGTGAAGCCATTACAATGATTTTAAAAAGGAGTAAAGATGAAAATTTTTGAGGACGAAAATTGCGAAGAGTTTGAAGATGAGGAATATGACGGCTACAATTCGGAGTATGAAGACAGCGATAAATTTCTCTATGATGAGGACGATTACGATAGCGGAGAGGAAGATTACGAGGACGCAGACTACTAAGGAGTAAAAATGGAATCCAAAATCAAAGTTGCTTTAATCCAACAATCCTATAAAGGCAGCAAACCCTCTACACAGCAAATAAGTGCGCAAATGATAAAAGAAGCTGCACAAAATGCAGCACAGCTTGTTTTATTGCAAGAACTCCATACGCAAGAATATTTTTGTCAAAGTGAAAATGTAGATTTTTTTGATTATGCGTTGAGTTTTGAAGCAGATTGCGAATATTTCAGTCAAATTGCCAAAAACAATAAAATCGTGCTTGTAACTTCACTTTTTGAACGCAGAAGTGCAGGACTTTATCATAACACGGCAGTCGTGTTTGAACGCGATGGAGACATTGCGGGAAAATATCGCAAAATGCACATTCCCGACGACCCTGGATTCTATGAGAAATTTTATTTTACGCCCGGGGATTTAGATTTTACGCCCATTACTACAAGCTTAGGCAAGCTCGGAGTGCTTGTATGTTGGGACCAATGGTATCCTGAAGCCGCACGCATTATGGCATTAAAAGGGGCAGAGATTCTCATCTATCCCACTGCAATTGGTTGGTTTAATAGCGATAAAACCGATGAAAAAGAGCGGCAAAGGGAAGCGTGGATGGCAGTGCAACGCGGACATAGTGTCGCAAATGGAATCCCTGTTGTAGCGATTAACCGCGTGGGTTTTGAAGCGGACAAAAGCGGGGTAATGGAGGGAATCACCTTTTGGGGTTCTAGTTTTGCCTATGGAGCACAAGGCGAATTGCTCGCGCTTGGAAGCGTAGAAAAAGAAGAGATTTTATATTTTGAATGGGATAAACAAAGAAGCGAGGAAGTGCGTAGGATTTGGCCCTTTTTGCGTGATAGACGCATTGATTCCTATCAAGAGATTCTCAAAAGATTCTGCGACTAATGCAAAGCGACCAAGACAAATGGAATCTGCGTCATAAAGACAATCCAATTCCAAGTGAGCCTCTTGCGCTGCTGCGTCAATTCATCACCAAAGCCCCACAAGGCAAAGCACTAGATATTGCTTGCGGTATGGGACGCAATTCGCGCTTTATGCGGGATTGCGGATTTGAAGTAGAAAGCATAGATATTTCTGACTTTGCGATTGCTTCCTTGCAAAATGAACGCAATATTTACGCACATTGCGTAGATTTGGATTCTTTTAAAATTCCGTCGCAAAATTATCATCTCATTTGCAATAGCTATTTTTTAGAACGAAGATTATTTCCTTTTATGCGTGAGGGATTAAAAAAGGGTGGAATCTTAGTCTTTGAAACTTTTGCCAAAAGCGAGATAGAATCGCACAATGCCTTTGCAAGCAATTCTAATCATTTATTGCACAAAAATGAGCTTTTGCACGCTTTTTTGGATTTAGAGATTTTATTTTATCAAGAAACTCTGATTCCACGTGCCAAAGATTCCTCGTTAGCTTTGGTAGCTAGATTGGTTGGCAGAGCAAACTAATACATTTGTTTGTAGCAAGATTTTATATTGACATTTACAACATTACTAATTTGTGCTATTGTGAAGCCTCATCAAGCTTGAGCAATCCATAATTTGGCATAGCAAGTTTAGCAATAGAATCACAAAGTCAATTTAGATTATGAGCTTGCAAATGCAGGCTAGATTCTTTAATAGACACTCACCACATTCGCAAGAATAAAAACACTGCCCGCAAAATCATTGACCACCAAAGGTAAGAATCGCAGAACCCCAAGTCAAGCCACCACCAAAAGCGTCCAAAAGCAGTTTTGAACCCTGCTTGATTTTACCGCTTTCGTATAAATCATTGATAGCCATAGGAATAGAAGCAGCAGAAGTGTTGCCATATTTCTGCACGGTAAGGGCGACTTTTTCACTTGAGAATCCCAATGCCTCTCCTACCGCAGAGATAATGCGTAAATTTGCTTGATGTGGAACAAAAAAATCAATTTCATCTTTGGAGAGATGATTTCTTTGTAGAATCTCTACCACATCTTTTGTCAAGGTCTTTACCGCAATTTTAAAAGTCTCATTGCCTTTCATTTTGATAAATTGCAAACGTTCTTGCAAAATTTCAGCACTTGCAGGATAACGACTGCCACAACCCGGTGTCATCAAAAGCTCTTGATATTGCCCATTTGCAGCACACTGCACATCTAATATGCTAAGGTTTTTATCCTCTGTCGCACGAATGACTGCAGCTCCTGCTCCATCGCCAAACAGAACACAAGTACTGCGGTCTTGCATATCTAAAATACTTGAAATCTTTTCCGCACCGATAATCAAAATATTTTTGTAAGTCTGAGATTCTATGAAAGATTTTGCAAGAGAAAGGAGATAGATAAATCCACTGCAAGCCGCTGCAATATCAAAAGCAGGCTTATTGATGATTCCTAAGTTATTTGCCACTACACACGCAGTTGAAGGCATACAAAAGAAATCGGGAGAGATTGTTGCAACAACCACCGCATCAATCGCGCTAATATCAATCTGCGCGCGCTCTATTGCGATTCTTGCGGCTTTGGTTGCCAAATCACTTGTTGCTTCATTGTCCTCTGCAAATCGCCTTTCTTTAATGCCTGTGCGTTTCGTTATCCATTCATCGCTTGTCTCAACAATTTTAGATAAATCCTCATTACTCACGATTCTACTAGGAACATATGCACCAATAGAACTTAAGGACGCATAAAGTGGAATTTCTATTGACATTTCTTAAATCTTATATTTCTCTAAAGCACTTAAAATTTTGTCATTGACATTATTTTCAACTGCTAAAATTGCTTGAAAAACTGCATTTTTCATCGCCTTTGCATTGCTTTTTCCGTGGCAAATGATGACATTCCCATCTACCCCAAGAAGCGGCGCACCTCCATATTCGGCATAATCAATTTGTTTTTTAAGCTTTTTAAAGACATTTTTCATAAACAATGCACCAAAGATTCCAATAGGAGAGGATTTAATATATTTTTTTAACAAAAAAATAATAGAATCCGCCACTCCCTCGCTTGTTTTTAGCACAACATTACCGACAAATCCATCACACACAATGACTTCTACATTTGCGTCAAAAATATTGTTCCCTTCAATGTTGCCAATAAAACTTGGATGCTTTTTTAAAAGGTCAAAGGCAACTTTTGTCATTTCATTACCCTTACATTCTTCCTCTCCATTTGCTAGCAAACCAATCCGTGCCTTAGGATAGTTAAGAATTGTAGTCGCATACTCGTGCCCCATAACTCCAAACTCAAAGAGATTCTCTGGTTTGCAATCAACATTTGCACCCGCATCTACTACTAAACTTTTTTGTGCGTCTATACGTGGCATAAGAGTGCAAATTGCTGGACGAGAAACACCCTTTAAACGTCCAATTTTTAAAGTTGCAAGGCTCATTGTTGCACCGCTATGCCCAGCAGAAACCACTGCGTCTATTTGCTTATTTTTAAGCATTTCGATTGCGAGATAAATAGAACTTTCTTTACGCTTGAGTGCAGAAGTTGCACCCTCTTCCATCGTAATAAAATCCGTGCAATGCACAATTTCTACCTTTTGCTTGTATTCTGCAGGAATAAGCGGCGCAATAACTTGTTCATCACCTACAAGCACAAGTGTAAAATCACGTTCTCTTAGTGCCTGCAAAGCACCTTGCACAAGCGGGGAAGAGCCAAAATCTCCACCCATTGCATCAACGGCAATTCTCATTTGCAAAATTCCAACTAATTATTTTTATATTTTCCAGTAAATTTATTTACACGATGAGGCATTTTCCAAGTCCCGTCTTTATCTTTTACAGGAACTGCTAGTGTAATTTTATAATGTGTTCTTCGTTTTGCTGCTCTTGTTTTACTCACACGTCTTTTTGGTACTGCCATTTTTTACTCCTTAAATTCGTCTTCTTTAATATGATAATCACAGCGAATCATCTCTAATTCACTCTGTAAAATTTCTTCAAAATCAATCTCGCCCTCTTTGCATTCCACAATTTCCTCAAAATGCTCGCTATCTAAATGCACGATTGTATCACTTAGATAAAACTCCACGGGCTCTTCTAATATTTCTTGATATTCTTCTCCGCTCAAATCACAGACAAGAGTGATTGCTCCGCTTAAGATTCCATTGAGCTTGAGCATATCGGGATAACTTTTATCACAAGATAAAACACCCTCCAACTTGACCTGATTCTCTTCAATGCAAAATTGGACTTTTTCTCCATTCTTGCAAGTCTGAAATGCCTTTGCGAAAGCAATTTTATGCATTAACTAGCAAATTTCCTTTGTAGCAAAGAAAAATGCAATTTCTTTTTTAGCATTTTCCAGACTATCACTTCCATGCACTGCATTTGCGTCAATACTCTCTGCAAAATCCGCGCGAATGGTGCCGGGTGCTGCTTCTTTTGGATTCGTTGAACCCATTAGTTCGCGGTTTTTTGCTACCGCATTCAATCCTTCAAGCACCATAACTACAACTGGTCCGCTTACCATAAAATCTACCAACTCGCCAAAAAAGGGACGCTCTTTATGCACTGCATAGAAATCTTTTGCATCACATCGGCTAAGTCTGATTTTTTTCATTGCTGCGATTCTTAACCCATTACTTTCAAAGCGTTCAACAATTTTCCCAATAACATTTTTTTTCACCGCATCAGGCTTGATAATGGATAATGTTTGCTCCATTGCTACTCCTAAAGCCCACTCTTTTGGGGCAATTTTAAAATAAAAGGACATATTATATTCAAAATAACCTGCATTTTTTATTAAATGCCATTATTTTTAGATTCCATTTTATTCCACACAAGAAATCTTAAATAAAATCTTGGCAAACCATAAAATATAGCCAAGAATCCATTTCTTAAAATCTTCGTGGTGCTTTAATCCTTGAAATCCTTAAATTCCTATAAAATCTTTCCACACCGAAATTTGCTTTTTTGTCTATTTTATAAGACAATACTTGGAGATATTGCAAAATCTCTTGTTTTGAGATTCCGCTTTTAAGTGCAGCTTTTGTTAGCAAAAAATGTGGAATCTTGATAGGTTTTTTATAGAAGGAATGGATTAATTTTTTATAAAACGAATGATTCTTTTTGACGCACAATCTCCCAAAAACAAAAGGCAAATGTTCCTTTTTTACCCAAAACTTACCCAAATCCACATAATCTTTTTGATGGTTGCTTTTCTGCTTCAAAACCTCTACAAGTGCTCTATCACCTATTAATACACGTCCCTTTAAACCAAGAACTTTTAAAAGCGCATTAGAAGTCGCAGATTGATAATCCTCTCCCTTTTCCTTTGGCAAGCAAATCACACTTAGGACTTCCTTGCGTGCTACGATTCCAACTTGCGAAGCCCAAAAACGCTCACTCCTTGCCCTAAGTGCCGTGATAGATGAAACAAATCCCGCATCAATACGCCCAAACAAAAATTCACGATTCAACTTTGCAGGATAAGATTTTTTTTTGTTATAAAATAATTGAAAATGCGATGGCTTAGGATATGCCCGCACAAAAGTTTCAAAAGGCAAAAGATTGAGGTAATCAATTTTTCCAAAGCGCATAAAATCTCCTAAAAATTTCTGATTATTTTACCATTTATTCACAATTTTATGTTATTTTTGAAACTTTAATAAGTAATGTTTTACTAAAAATACTATACAATAAAAAATTATTTACAAAAAATACCTTATAGAGGAAGTTTTCAATGAATCCTTTACTTTTAGAGACTATTAATGATCTCCCACCACTCCCTAAAACCGTGATGGAACTGCAAGAATATGTTGATTCTAGCGGGGCAGATTTGGAGATTAACAAAGTTGTCGCTATCATTTCTAAAGACCCCTTATTAATTGGTGAGCTTTTACGTCTTGCAAACTCTCCATTTTATGGATTTTCTCATCAAGTTTCTACGATTCAACAAGTTGTCTCATTGCTCGGAATTAGCAATATCAAAAATGTTGTTTTAGCAAACTCTATTCGGTCTAATTTTTCTATTGATGTTTCTCCTTATGGATTAGATACAGGAGTATTCTTAGCCAATTGTTCTAATGAAGTGGATTTCATCTCTACTTGGCTTCAAGAAGAAGATAAAGCACTTTCTAATGAGCTTGTGCCCTGTGCTATGCTTTTGCGTTTAGGAATGATTTTGCTTGCAAATATGCTCCTAAAATCAGGCAAAGCAAAGGAATTTTTAACCGAAAATCAAACCAACAATTTTCAAAATGTATCCGAACTAGAAAATCAATACTGCGGTATTGATCATGTGGCATTTCTAGGATTCTTATTTGACCATTGGAAGTTTGATGAAAGACTAATCCAGAGCATTACCCATATTGAAAACCCACACGCTGCTTCTAGCGAAATCAAAAAAAATGCCTACGCACTAGCGGTTACAAATTGTCTTTTTGAACCCTATAATCCCTTAAGCTCTTTTAATTCTAAAAAAGCCATTGCGCTTGTTAATGAAGCTACCAATCAAGGAGTAGATTTTAATATGGGAAATTTTTTAACTAAACTTCCACAAGCTGCCAAAGATAACTTAATGAAAGATGATTAGCATAGCACGATTGTGAGATTTTTTGTAGAATCTCGCAATTTTTAAATTCTTGCAATCTTGTTAATTAAAATTAAATAAGTTCTTTTATTTTTCTTGCCCTCAATATGTTTTCTCTTTGTTTGCCTTTAGTTTCTTGCGTCTGCTAAGACAAAAGCATTCAAAACTTTTCCGCCATTAGATTCCAAACATTCTTTTGCCTCCATTAACGTTAAGCCTGTCGTAACAATATCATCAACCAATACGATTTCTTTGCCTCTTACCTTGCGTTTAAGGCAGAAATTGCGAGGATTTGCTTGACGAAATTTCAAACTTTTTCCTGCATAAGATACAGGGTTTTTGGCATATAATGTCCGATAAAGTGGCATCAATCCCACCTGTTTTAAATAATGCAATAAAATCGCATTGTGTGCGTAGCCTTGTGTGCTGATTTTATCATCAATCCCCACCGCATAAGCATTAAGCGGAATCTCTAAAGTATTTTTCAAATATTGACTTGCTTTTTTTGCCAAGATTCCATAGACTTTACTACCAATCACTTGATATTTAGCGTGGAGCAAATATTCAATCTCACTAAATGCAAAAAAGCTATAAATTTTAAAGCCTTTAATTTCCCTGTATCGTGGAGTAATATGGATTGTATTAAAGCAGTTTTTGCAGAATGTATGCAATGTCCAATCCCCACAAATCAAACAGCGCATTAGCTCTTGATAAAATCCACAATTTTTGTAGTAATCTCTGCTTGTGGTAAATCTGCTTGCAACAAAAGCGATTCTATTTCAAGCTTCAAAATCACCTCTTTCAAGGCTTCTTGAAGTTCAAGCAAATAAGAGATTCCACGCTTTTCTATCTTATCCCAACTTTTTGCACTCAATCTTTCCTCTAAAACCTCTCGCGTCAATTCCAATAATACAGCTTTATTGGGCACAATTCCGCTCGTGGCAAAAAGATTCAAACTGCGCAGAATCTCAAAATCAAAGTCTTTTGCATAAGCGATTCCAGAAATTAAACTTCTATCACTAATGATGAGTTTATCTGCATTTGGCTTTAAGATTCTCTCGCTATGCTCTGCTCTATCAGCCAAAAACAACAGCATTTCTGTTTTTGGTGTGCAGTGCAAATTGCGCTCAAGCAAAGTGGAGCGAATCTCTTTGCCAATCTCTGTCGCGCCGGGCTCAAAGGTAAAAAGGGCTTCTTTAAAAATCTCTTTTAAGGCTGCAATCTGCGTGCTTTTTCCGCTCGTATCAATTCCCTCTATCGCACAATACATCTTAATCCTTTAAGATGGAATCTTGCGTCTTGGATTCTGCATTCTCTTCCACAAAATGAGGCAAACTTGCAATATGTGCCTTAACAGAGTTTGGCACAAGATGTGCAATTTCCCCTCCGTGCAAAAGAATAGAACGCACCACCGTGGAGCTAATAAAGGCATTTTGAAGTGCAGGCATAAGGTAAATCGTTTCCAACTCACGATTCAAAGACGCATTGGCATATCCCATTTGCAATTCGTATTCAAAATCACTTACCGCCCTAAGCCCGCGCACAAGAATATTAGCGTTGTTTTCTTTTGCAAAATCCGCAATAAGATTCCTAAAAGGTTGCACACACACATTGCAAGAAATATTTTTGGAATCCTTAATTGCCAAATTCACCATTTTAACGCGTTCCTCAAGAGAAAATAAAGGGTGCTTGCTCTCTGATTTTGCAACGGCAATAATCAATCCATCAAAGAGCTTACACGCGCGTTCAATCACATCTAAATGCCCTTTTGTAATCGGGTCAAAAGTGCCGGGATACACTGCGATTTTTGACATTAGCCGAAGCTCCACGCAAGGGTTTTTCCGGCATAAAGAGGGATAATTCCCTCTATGACTTGTAGAATCGTCATTGATTTTTTAATCAACTTCACTTGCTTATTGGTTGCGCGGATTCCATAAATTTTTTGTGCATTACCGCTTATGAAGTTTTCTAAATTTTCTAGGCTTTTATGCGTCTCAAAGAGTGTCGCAAGTGCCGGAAGCAGAATCGGTGCGCTAAAGATTCCTGCCGCACCTTTGGCATTCTCTTTGTTGCTTTGCAAATGAGGCGCAGAATCGCTACCAAAAGAAAACTTCTTATGTGCACTTAAAGCAACCTGCAACAAAGCGTCTCTGTCCTTTGGCGTCTTTAAAATAGGCTTGCAAAAACAATGGGGATTCAATGCTCCGCCAATCACATCTTCTAAGCTCAAGCTAATATGGTGTAAAGTCAGTGTGGCGTAGAGATTGTCATATTTTTCTACCACAGCAATAGAACGTCTATCACTCAAGTGTTCAAAAATAATTTTTAGATGCGGAAAAGTCTCTGCGAGCTCTGCAAACACTGCGTGAAATTCTGCTTCTCGCTCCAAAACAAAGCCATTACTCTCTCCGTGAATACTCAAAATCAGCCCAAGCTCTTGCGCAATCTCTAAAATCTCTAAAATTTTTGGATTAAGGATTTCGCTTACGCCATTCTCGCTTCCTGTTGTCGCCCCTTTTGGATAGAGTTTGATAAAGATAATTCCCTTTTCTTTTGCCTTTTGAAGTTCTTTTTTATCTAATTTTTCTGTGAGATACAAAGACATCATTGGATTGAAATTTTCATCTCCGCAAGCCTTTAAAATTCTCTTTTGATAAGCAAGCGCGTCCTCTACATTTAGAATCGGGGGATTGAGATTCGGCATTACAAGCGCACCGCTGAAGCTTTGTGCGGTAAATTTCGCGACACTTTCAAGAATCTCTCCGTCCCTTAAATGCAAGTGCATATCCAAGGGAGATTGCAAAACGATTTGTTCCATTATTGTTCCTCTTTTGAAAGATTGTTGAGCAGCTCTAAAAGTGCGCTTTGATACATTGCAACTGCTTCCTTGCTCTTGGCTTCAAAACGCGTTACAAGCACGGGCGTGGTATTGCTTGCCCGCACAAGCCCCCAACCCTCTTCAAAAACTACGCGCACGCCATCAATGGAAATAATCTTAACAATTTTAGGAAAATTTGCAGGAAGCTTAGAAACATCGTTTAGAATCTCTTTTAGTCGCTCTACTTGCGTAAATTTTTCTTCTTCGCTCGTTTGAATTTTGATTTCATCGGTGGAATAGAGTTTGGGCAGAGATTCTAGGACTTTATCAAACTCCAAGCCCTTAGTTTTTAGCAATTCTAACACGCGCAAAGCCGCATAAGTCGCGTCATCATATCCAAAATATCTATCATTAAAGAAAATATGCCCACTGACTTCAAACGCCATATGCGCGCCACTTTCTTTTAATTTGACTTTCAGATTGCTATGCCCTGTTTTATACATTATGCTCTGTCCGATTCTATCAATGCTTTCATACATATTTAACGAGCATTTCACTTCGCCAATTACAATAGGGTGTGGAATCGTTTGCGCAAAAATAATCGCAAGCTCATCGCCTTTATAGACTTTTCCTCCCTCTTGCGTATGTTTAATCACCGCCAATCTATCCCCATCTCCGTCAAAGGCAAACCCAATTCCGCCTCTTTTTGCGACTTCTGCCTTAAGGTCTTGTAGATTTTTCTCCTCACTAGGGTCTGGGTGGTGGTGAGGAAAATTCCCATCAGGCTCTAAAAATAATCCTTTAAAGCGAATATCCAAACGTTCCAAAACGCGTGCGATTCCAACTCCTGCGATTCCATTTCCACAATCTATGGAAATAGGTAAATCCAATCCTTTTAAATGCGCAAATTCATTTACCAAATAATCCACATACAAATCTAAGACATTCAGCTTTTGCGGGATTGCATTGTGGGGAATCTTTTTAGCGACTTCCTCAAATTTAAGTGCGTAAAAGTCTTTTTCTAACGCATAAATTGCATCACCAAAAAAGGGCTCTTTGCAAAGAGTAATTTTAAATCCATTATATTTAGGAGGATTGTGCGAACCTGTAATCATCACGCTTCCCTCAAGCTGCAAAGCTTGTGATTGCATTTCAAACTTGCTATACAAGGCAAAATATCCCACAGGAGTTGGAATCCTCCCTAGATTATACGCACAAGCTCCACTTGCAAAAACACCTTGACAAAACCAATCAAAGATGATTTCTGAATGCACGCGTGCATCATAACCCACACCCAAATTTCTACCTCCCCTTTTTTGCAATTCTAGCCCCAAAAGATAACCAATGCGCGTAACATTTTCTCGCGTTAAATCCTCATTGTAGATTCCGCGAATATCGTATTCTCTAAAAATCGTTAATTTTTGCATTCTTCCCTCTCCTGTAAATTTTCCAAGACTTCCCTACCCTTGATATAAAGTGCAAACGCCTCTCTAACATATAAAATTAAATTTTGCGCTAAAAATTCCTTTGTTTTAGGGATTTTAAACACAGCAAAGTCTGCTAAATTCCCAACTTTTAATTCTCCAAGCTTCCAAGCGGTATTCAAAAACGCATTGCGCGTTACACTAAGCAGTAATTCCCTTGCGAGATATTCTAAAGGCATACTACTATATGCAAATAAGGCGATTCTTAACTCATCTAACAAAGAAAGAGAATTATTAGAGCTTTTGCCATCTGTCCCCAAACAAAATGGAATCCTACATTCTTGCAATGCGTTAAGATTCAAAAGTTTGGAGTTTAATAAGCGATTGGATTTAGGGCAAGTGATGATTTTACCCTCCATTGTAGCAATTTTCCTTAAGACTTGAGAATCCGCTTCCAGACAATGCACAAAATAAGTATTTTTTGTGTCCTTAAAAAACTCCAAAAAACCTTGCACATCATAAAAAGATTTGGGATTGCTCCCAAAAAATTTTTGATAAAACTCTTGGAAATAACCGCTGCTAGTTTCTAGCCATTCTTTCTCTGCTTGCGATTCTAAAAAATGCACGCTTAAAGGCAAATTTTCCTTTTGCGCAATCTGAAGTGTTTTTTCAAGCAATTTTGAATGGACAGAATAAGGAGAATGAATCGCAACTGCTGGAGTAAAGCATTCCTTTTGCATAGATTTAGAATCCTGCAAACGCGCAAGAAAATTCTGAAACAAAATGTCCAAAACTTCTACTTTTGAACCAATAACTTCATTAAAATAAAGCACGCGCAAAGGAGAATCCGCCAAAACCTCCAAATCATATCCATAGCTTGAAACTGCCCCTACAAACCCCACGCCACTTCGCAAGCATTCTGTGATTCCTTGTTGCATTGCAGTTTTCAAATTAACACCCATTAATTTTTCTTGCATTAAAGTTTCGCGATTTACAATCACGCTATCTAGCCATTTTCCAAAATCTCCAAAATGCAAGATTCCCTCATTTTGGCTAAACTCCAAATGCAAATGTAGATTTGCTAATGCGGGCGTGATAGCGCAGGATTCATAATATAGACTTGGGATATTGGGGTATTGTTGGCGTAAGGAAGTATAGGAATCTATAGCGATAATTTCATCGGATTCAAAACAAATCCCACCTCTTTTGAGGACGCGAAATTCTGCATCACAAAGCACTACAAAATCCGCGCCAATAATTTGCATTATGGATTTGTTCCCATTAATTGATTTAGGTTAATATCTAGCTTGTTGTATGGAATCTCAATGCCCTCTGCATCAAAACGCAATTTAACCTTTTGTTGCATAATAATATTTGCCTTAAAGTAGTTTTCACTTTTTACCCAAAAACGCACAATTAAATCTACACTGCTAGTATTTAAGGCATTCACGCCTATAACAGGCAAAGGCTCTTTTAAGACAATCTCCTCTTCTTGTAAGATTTCCTCTAAAATTTGCTTTGTCTTTTGCAAATCACTCGTATAACCAACGCCAAAAATCAAATCCATACGACGCGTTGGGTTTGCATAAATATTGGTGATTGGAACGCTCACAATGCTAGAATTAGGCAAAACCACTACTTGATTGTCTGGGGTAGTAAGCTTAGTTTGAAACAAACTAATAGAATCCACTTTGCCTGTAATAGAGCCAACAGAAATCGTGTCTCCCTTGTTGAAATGACGCAAAACTATGAGTAAGATTCCGCTTGCAAGATTAGACAAAGAGTCTTTCAAAGAAAGAGCAATAGCTAAGCCTGCTGTTCCTAAAACTGCGATGATAGAGGTTGTTTTCACGCCCAAATTTGAAAGCGCAGTGATAAAGGTTAAAATCAAAATTGCCACAAAAACAACATTTTTTAGAAATTCTCCCAATGTTTCATCTTTTGTTGTTTTAATAACAACTTTTGAAATATACTTTGACAAAATCCTAGAGAGATAATATCCTGCCACCAAAATAAACAATGCACTAATAAAATTAGGCAAAAAACTAAAAAACCAATTTTCAAATCTTTCATACATTAAAAGTAATTTCGCTTCCATAATATTCCTTTTAAGAATGTGAGTAAAATCCAAAACACTGCTTACCTTCAATAAACATTTCTTTCACAACGCCATAAAAAATCCAATCATTATAAGGCGAATCTGGATTATCCATTACGCAAGTTTCTTTAGGGTCTATCAAAATCAAATCCGCATCGTAACCCTCCGCAATCAATCCTTTTTCTGTAAAGCCCAACGCATTAGCCGGATTCAAGCTTAAAATCTTGCTTAGCTCGCTTAAGTTCATACGCTCATTTTTAACAAACAATGTATAACACATTGGCACAAAACATTCAATCATATCTATACCAAAGGCAGCTTCCTCAAAAGCAAGATCTTTTTGTGCTTGGGATTTTGCGGATTGCAAAGAAGTAATCAACTCAATCTCTCCCCTTTTGACTCTTTTGAGCAACTTTGTGCGCGTAGATTCGGACTTCAAAGGTGGCTTGATTTTTGCTGCAGTGTTATAATGATTACACAGATTCTCTGTTAGCATTAGATGATGAATAGAGGTTTGCAAAAAAAGGTTAGGAATCTTGGTTTTGGAGATAGATTTGAGATGAATATTCTTGACTTCCTCAATAATTTCTACACTGCGCTCTGTTGCAAGTGCCAAAAAAACTGCTTTTACACCCATAAATCTTGCAACTTCACTCATTTGCGCAACTTCTTTTGTCTCACTTAAGGTTGGAATGGCGGGCAATCCAAGTCTTGAGGAAAGCTCGCCGTCATTCATCGCGCCATTTGCGCTTAGGGATTCGTCCTCACAAGAAAAAAACATCGGCACATCAAACATTAGCGCAAACTCACAAGCGCGTCTTAGCAGATTGCCATCAATGTTGGATTTTGCAAAGATACCTTTCGCTCCTTTTTTATGCAGAATCGCAAGCTCGTTTAAAGACTTTGGATTCTCCGCATTCACAGCGTCTGAAATGCCTAAAATTTGTGCTTTAAACTCATCTTTTAATGCGTGGAGTAGCTCCAATCCCAATTCGCTACTTGAAGTCGGCTTACAATCTGGAATCAAAACTGCTTGAGAAATACCACCGAGTGCGGCTTTGTGCGAAAGTTTCAAAAGATTTTCTTTGCTCAAAATTGAATTGCTTACGCGCGTATTTAAATCAATCGCACCCGGAAGCAAAATAAGATTATCTGCCCCCAAAACCTCCTCGCCGCTTTTTGGTATAATGCTTCGCTCTACCGCAACAATCTTGCCTTTTTCTATTCGGACATCGCCTCTTTGTTCTCCATTTGCATCACAAACCATTGCTCCTTTGATTATCATCACGCGCCCTTTTAAAATTAATTTGGCAATTATGGCAAATTTAAGCTAAAAAAAAATTTTAAGATTGCAAATTTGCCACTTTGGGTTTGTAAGCATCATAAAACAATCTGCAATTTCGCATCAAAAAGGCTTAATCCAACTCCTTACACATTCTTTCAAACTCTTGATAATATTTCCAAGATTCTACAATGTCGGGACGATATTGCGCTATTGCGGCTACTTCTTTATCAAGAATAGATTTTATATGTTTTCTTGCTTGAGGCTCTTGTTTGAAGTATTGCATAATATCACGAATCGCTAGTGCCTTTGCATCCTCTTGCTTAAATCTCTCTTTAAGCTTTTCTAAAAATTTCTTTAAATACTCACAAGATTCTTTGTATAAAGTCTCATTTGCTCGGAAGGATTCTACTTCATTTTTATCAATATAAACCCCAATGACTTCGTTTGGTTTGCCCATAATCTCTTGATGCAAATCTACCCATTGCGAATTATTGCTATGCGTTGCAAGAGTGAGTTTAAAATCTCCCGCTTGAAAGACAAGAGGAAAAAACAAATAAACACTTCCTTTGAATACATTTGTTTGCAAAGCCTTTTTATGACAATTCTGGGGAGGATTAAATCCAAAATCCTTTGCGATAACTTGTAGCTTTGAAATCGCCTCATCAGAATTTAATTCTTTTATATCCAAAAATGCTATTTTGGAAATATTCTTTTGCAATTCTTTAAGGTGAATATGGAAGCTAAAAAGATTGGAGTAAGCGTATTTTTTCAAGCCCTCTAAATTATAGTTATATTTAAGATGCTCAAGAGGTTTTATTACATCTTCAAAATCAAAAGTCTTGTCAAATTCTTTTGTAATCGCTAAGCTATGCGTCCATCGCCCTGCCCTTGCCAAACAATGCCTAAGAAGTTCCATAGGATCTCTTGTCTGACACATAAAAGAAACTTTCTTATCAATCAAAGAAAAGAATTTAAGATAATTTGAAGTTTGATACTCTAAATCGCTAAGAGAAACAACATTAAACCCATTAGAATGTAACAGAAAGTTATAAGCAAGAATATACCGATTGTTAGCACTTCCCTTGATAAATAAACTAATGATTCTTAAACCAATTGCACTAAATACCTCATTTACTTTAGCAACTCCCGCCCCATGTCCATAAAGATAAATCATCTTATACCCCCTCGGCAATGGCAAATTCAAATCCCAAGCAAGTTCCGCAGGGATACTCTCATAGCTTAAGTTTGGATAAGGTTGGATAGAATCTCTATTCTCTCTTTGGGATTCTACATTGCATTCTTTAGATTCTCTCTCTTTCATTCTTAACTCTGTTTCTTTATTATGATTGTTTTTCTCTTTAAATTCTCTCTTTGCATTCAATCTATCAGGATTCAGTAAAGGAGGATAAGGATGATTAGTCTTAATATATTGTTCTTTAAATTCTTTAGAGTTTAGCCAATCTAAGATTTCTTGTTTATGTTTTACAAGAAAAGGGGTTTGAGTAGAAAAAGGAATTTGAGAGAAAAGATTAGAAAAGAAAGATTCTATCTTAAGAGAGTTATTTTCTTGAGATTTTAGTTTGTGCATTAGGGCTTTGATTTCTTTTAACAAGAAAAGAGAATCTAAAAGATATTCTCTTGGGATAAAGCAATAAGAAAGATTTAATTCTTGGAGTTTTTCTTTATACTCTTGGTGGATTTTATAGAGCTGCTTTGCTTTTTTTATTTCTTGATTGAGTTTTAAATATCCACCTTTATACCAAAACTTATCTGCTTTACTTAAGACTTCTCCTAAGAGATAAGCTAAATG
>NZ_JAIEFA010000035.1 GCF_029067145.1 Helicobacter sp.
GAAAATTCAAACTTTTAAAAAAGTAGAAATAATGAAAAAATTAATTTTAGGATTCTTATTAATCTTTGGAATCTCAAGCACACTCTTTGCTGAAGTAGATTTCATTGCTCTTGCAATTAATGGAGAGTTTAACGAACAAAGTGCAGGTGTAAAGGTCTTAAATGATGAGGAGATGAGCCAAGTTGTAGGCGGGGCGACATTGGATAGAGGAGATGGATATGCAACTGGCTTATATAATTATGGTTCAGTCAATAATGGTGGCACAAGGGTATCTTATACTATTTATTATAAATTGTATGAAGATGTCAGAAATGAACTTTTACCGCTCAATGTAGATAATGGGAGCGGACAATATATTCCTGTCATCTCTGCGACTTTAAACCATTTGTCCAATCAAGTGAGTATTTCTATTATTGGTATGAATCAATATAATCCTGTCTATACAAGACCGGCGGATAGATATTATACAAATAAAATATTAGAAAAAGATGGTCAAAAGCTATACAATCAAGCAAATAGTATTATTAGAAGTTATAGTGCAAACTTTTGGAATCTAAATAGAGATAAATATAGATATTAATTTTTTAATATAAGGATTAATTATATGAACTCTATCACTCAAAATACCAAAATTTCTTATAATAATCTTTTTGTAAATAGAGGCTCAAAATCCGATTCCATAGAGCAAAGCAATTTTGAATTGCCAAGTGATGAAAAAATTTTGCAAGAAGTGAGAGACTTTATTTATCGCCCAGAAAAAAAATATAGACTATTCATCATTTGATGGGTGTAAAATTATTACTATGTTCCATACCGATTCTACTAGGGATTTTATGCAAGAGTTGGAAATAAGAGAAAAACAAATTGCAATGCCAACTCAAGAGGAATACAAAAAAGCAGAGGAGTTTTTAGATAGACAAATGGATAAGCTAATGGCAGAAGTTGCAAAAGAAAATTATGATTTAATTCCTCTTTTGACGAAGTTTTGTAAAATGGGAGAATCGCTAACGCAAGAGGAGGAGAATTTAATAGGCGAGAGGGATTTAGTAGCATTTCTTTATACTATGAATGCTTATAGCGAGAAAGACACTAGAAAAGGGCTAAGAGAATTGCTTGAGGGAGAATATAGCTTTGATTACGAAAATGCGCAAACTATGGCTGTAAATTATGATTCAGTCAAACAAGATAAAAATGGCGTGGTGTTTTTTAGTTGTATTGTTAATAGGCTCTCGCCCACGCAAAGAGAGGAGATTATAGAAGCCATAGCTAAAGTTAGAGTATATGAGGAGGCAAACGGATTCCAAGTCGCAAATGTGTTTTTCAAACGCAATCCAGAAACAGGAGAGATTGATTTTTCCTTTGTAGATACAAAAACAAATATTCAAACAGAACCCTTAATCCTAAGATATTCTAACCTTGTCTTTGAATCTGTGCTAGAAATGCTAGAAGGCAAAGAGAAAGCAGAAACGCTTTCCACAGATTCCATAATGCAAACCTTACTTAAAGAATCTAAGGAAAATAAGAATAATCAAGGAGAATAAGGATACAATTACAATCTATAAAAATATTTCATCTTAATTCAAGGATTCTCTTGCGCATTCTTATCCTTGTGCTTTGTTGCATTCATTTAGCTTTTGGCTTTTGCGTTCAATCCCTCCAAGAGCTCCACAATCAAAATGTAATCCGACAGCAGTTTGAGGAATCTTGCGGAGCTTCCGCTCTTGCCACACTTTTAAATCTTTTTGGAATCAAACAATATCAAGAACAAGAGATTTTAAATGTATTAAACCAAAAAACAGATATGTTAAGCTTCCAAGAACTGCAAAAAGCAGCCACTATTTTGGGATATGATACAAAGGGATTCCAACTCTCAAGAGAGATTTTACAACGCACCGCTTATCCTCTGCTTGTCCGAATAGAAAATGACCCTAGATTTCCTCATTTTGTAGTGATTGTAAATTTTAAAGGAGATTTTCTTAAAGTCTTTGACCCAAATTTCGGAGAATATATTAGCACTAAGAAAGAATTTTATTCTATTTGGGATAGGAATCACACAGGAGGCTATGCGCTTGTAGTTACAAACAAAGAAAATTCCAAATCTCTCTTGCAAGATTTAAAGTTTCCTAGCGAAGTGTTTTTTGGTAAATGATGAAGTAAAAAGCCTTTATATTTGAATCGTCTTGATTGCGCTTAGATATGTTATAATTTGAGAATTTTTAAGGAGAGTGCAATGGACGAGGATTTTATAAAACCTGAAGAAGAAGATTTTTTAAACAAACCAGACGCCGATGCGGTCTTGCAAAAAGTGTGCTTGAATATTGATTTGAATAACGGCACAATCAAGGAGCAAAAATATGGTAAATCCTCTGTTCTTTTGGAGACAAGCAGCAAAATGGTGGTGGATAAGCAAGGATTAATCCATTCGGGAAATTTGTTTTCTAGTGCTGCTTATTGTGCGTTATTGGCGGTGAATAATCCAAATGGAATCGTGATTGGCGCAGAGGTGAAGTTTCTAGCACCTATTGAATTAGGCAATGAAGTCTTGTTTCGCGGAGAAACCTTGCAAGAGGATACGAAAAAGCGCGAAGTCAAGGTAGAAGGGTTTGTGCTAGATATTAAGATTTTTGACGCGATGTTTTATATTGCAGTGTTTGATAAGCATGTTTTGAGTTTGCATATTACCAAAGAAATGGAAAAGAAAATGGGCTAAACCCAAACAAAGAATCGCAAACTTAAGGAAATGCAATGAGAGTGGATTTACATAATCATACAAGCCTGTGCAATCACGCAGTTGGCACAATGGAAGAATATGTCTTGCAAGCCATTAAAGAAAAAATTGATGTTTTTGGGTTTTCTTGCCACAATCCTATGGCTTTTGATTCGCAATATCGTATGGATTTTGAGGATTTGCCCTTTTATTTTGGTGAAATTGCGCGGCTAAAAGAGAAATATAAAGGACAAATTGAGATTCTAACCGCCCTAGAAATTGATTTTTTGCCCCCTTTTCCCGATGAAAAAATATTTTCTCTGCCGCTAGATTATAGAATCGGAGCAGTGCATTTTCTAGGCGATTGGGGGTTTGACAATCCCGAGTTTATTCGGGAATATTCCAAACGCGATATTAATGATTGTTGGAATGAATATTTTAAAGCCACAGAAATGCTAGCAAAAAGCGGAAAGTTTGATATTTTGGCGCATATGGATTTACTCAAAGTTTTTAATTATCGTCCGACAAAAGACTTGCGCACACAAATAGAATCCGCGCTCAAAGCTGTAAAAAAGGCAAATATGTGCATAGAGCTAAATGCTGCGGGATTCCGCAAGGAAGTCAAGGAACAATATCCGAGTGAGGAAATTTTGCAAATGGCGTATTCTTTGGAGATTCCAATTAGTTTTGGAAGTGATGCCCACGCAGTAGAGCAAATCGGCTTTAAATATTCAGAGTTGGTATTGCTTGCCAAGCAAGTAGGTTATACAAAGTGCGCCCTCTATCGCGACAGAGAGCGGGAGTTGGTAGAATTTTAGTTTGAAAATTTAAGCAAACTCAATAAAAATTAAGTAAAATTGCGCTAAATTCTCATCTCTTTTTACTTTAATAATAGCTTTTAAGTTTGGAGACTTATGGAGGGTATATGTCGCTGGTGGGCATCGTGGGCTTCAAACCCATTTGAGTGGATAGGTGTCTATTTGCTGGGGAGTTCGATTCTCTCACCCTCTCGCCACTTTTTAAGATATTTTAAGGAATTACTATCAAGACGAATTTTTTTAAAACCCCATTGGCACAATTTTTAAAGAACAAAACTTCCTATCAAATACGTATTGCTTCTCTCTTGCTAATATTTGGAATCTTGACAATTTTAGGTATTTTAGAGCCTTTTAGATTTTTAAAGCCGCTTGCTCAAATTCAATTTTGGCTCTTTGGGTATTTGGGCTATATTTGGCTTTTTGTTGCGGCATTTTTTGTTTATCAAGCAAAAGATTCTTTTGACTTTAAAAACAACCGATTTTTAGAAAAAACGCTTGGTGTTATCATCGGAGTTTTTGCACTCCTTGTATTGCAAGGCTTGTTTTTTGCGCACGCTGGGATTTTGGGCGTTGCGTTTAATAGTGTGCTTTCGCCGCTTATTACACATTTGGGCGTTTTTGTATTGGTTTTACTTTGCTTTGCCTTTAGCATTGTTTTGTATAGCGGCAAGTCCCCTAAAGAATTGGGAAAAATATTTGTGCAAGACTTGAAAGAGGATTTAAAGCAGAGTCAAGTGCCAACAGAAAAAATTATCAAAAACAAAAAGAATCTTAAAAATCTCGCTTCAAAAATCAAAGCATTTTTTACGCCACCAAGTCAAATAGACAAAAAGGATTCTAAACATTCCATTTTTTCTGTTTCTCCACAAGAGCAGGACACTCAAAATACGCAAAATAATCCAACACAAGAAACCTCCAAGCATTCTTCTTTGTTTTTTACAAAAGCCCCTTCCACTCCTCGCGCATTAACCTTAGAGGAATTGATTGAACAGAGCAAAAACAATCCACCTCCTCCTAAAAATACAGCTTTTAACTTTCAAGACGATACTGAAGAAGAATCTCAAGAAATGCAAGAGACATCAGAAAGCGAATTGCACGAGAATTTTAGTAAAGAGCAATCTTTTGAGACTGAAATTGATGAGTTAAGGCAGAATGTAGAGTTGCCAACAAGAGAAGACAATCCTTTAGAAAATTATTCTAAAGAACAAAATGAGATTCCACAAATTCGCATTGTGAGTTCAAAAGAAGCCGAACAGCAAGGTTTTAACGCAATGCAGTTTCAGTTGGAATCTATGGCGAGTTTAGAAAACTTCAAACGTTTTGAAAAAAGCCATTTCTATCCAGAGGAAGAACCTAAAGAAGAAGTGATAAGGCTTATTAAAAAAGAGGAATGCGCAAATACGCAAAATCAGGTTTTACAAACACTCACACCGACTTTCGCCCAAAGAGAAACAACGCTAGATGTTATGGAAGAATCGCAAGATTTTTCTGCACCGCAAGGCAATCTTGTTGCACAAGATTCTACACCTACGGAAGCAACCAAACCAAAGCCCATTAAGGTGTATCCTAAAAATCTTTATGCTGCAACACCTTTTAGCGCGTATTATGATAAAGAGCCAGTTGGCACACAGGATTATCTCGTGCAAAAGAGTCTCCACAATGGAGATTCTTTTCAAGATTTGCCGCATAGTAAAGAATCGCAATCCGATACTACGCCTAGCACGATTTTTTATTATGACAAAATCAAAAGCACACACCCTATCAAGCCCGAAGAAATCCAACAGATTTCTCAAGAGTTGCAAGCAAGTGAAAATCCACAAAACGTGAATGAAAATGCAATGCCTCCACAAACAGAACCCGCCGCGCTCAATCATATCATTAAACAAGTGATTCAGGAATTTATGGAATCTCAAAGTCCCTCCAATGCACCTGTTTCTAATCAAAGTTCGGAGTCTGCGCAAGAAACAGCAAAAGAAAATGCAGAATCCCTCAAGCCGCAGCTTCAAGAAAACCAAGAAAATAATGTTGTTTTGGATTCCGCAAGACAAGATTTTCAGCCAACAGAATCTCTAGAGGATTTGGAGAAATCTCAAGGAATCTATGAGGTAATTGAGAAAATGCAAGACGCTAAGGAAGTGTTGAATTATACGCCAACCTTTACAGCAAATCCTCTCCCAACTTATGGCTATCGTTTTGATAAGGAAGCAGAGAAAACCTTAGAGGTAGAATCGCAAGCGCAAATCATTCCTCCTTTGCAGGCAGTGCCTTCTCCCAAAGTGGAATCCACTTCCGAAGTGATTAGCTTGTTTAATGCCCCTAAAACCAACAAAGAAGCGCAAAATAATAAAGAGGAGCAAAAGGAATCTTTTGAAGCACAATCCTCTCAAGCAGAATCTTGCACGCCCTTTGTGCAGGCTGCTCCCTTAGAATCTCCACAGCGAACAAAGGATTCTGAATTATCAAGGAAGCTAGTTTCAGAAAACAAGGAGACTTTAAGCACATTAGAAGTCGCCGACACGCCACAGATTACAGAATCGCAAGATTTTGTTTTGCCTAAATTAGAATTTTTGCAAGCCCCAAAAGAGGAGCGCATTGAGATTGATGAGGGAGAGATTGACCGAAAAATCAATGATTTGTTAAGTAAATTGCGAATGTTTAAGATTGAAGGGGATATTGTTAGGACTTATTCTGGACCCATTGTTACGACTTTTGAGTTTCGTCCAAGTCCAAATGTCAAAGTTTCGCGCATTTTGACTTTGCAAGATGATTTGGCAATGGCATTGCGCGCGAAAACGATTCGGATTCAAGCACCCGTGCCAGGAAAAGATGTCGTGGGAATTGAGATTCCAAACAATCAGATTGAAACAATCTATTTGCGAGAGATTTTAGAAAATGATTTGTTTGCAAACTCCACTTCGCCTTTGACGCTTGCTTTGGGCAAAGACATTGTGGGAAATCCCTTTGTAACAGACCTTAAAAAACTTCCCCATTTGCTGATTGCAGGGACGACAGGAAGTGGTAAAAGCGTAGGGATTAATGCGATGATTTTATCCTTGCTTTATAGAAACTCTCCTGCACAACTGAAGCTTATTATGATTGACCCAAAAATGTTAGAGTTTAGTATTTATAATGATATTCCACACTTGCTAACTCCTGTTATCACGCAACCCAAAAAGGCAATTATTGCTTTGGATAACACCGTAAAAGAAATGGAACGAAGATATACGCTAATGAGTGAAGCAAGGATTAAGAACATTGAGGGTTACAATCAAAAAGCTGAAATTGAAGGTTTTGAGCCTTTTCCTTACATCGTAGTGATTATTGATGAATTAGCGGATTTGATGATGAGCGGAGGTAAGGAGGCAGAGGTTTCTATTTCGCGTCTGGCTCAAATGGCAAGAGCAAGCGGAATCCATTTGATTGTCGCGACACAGCGTCCAAGCGTAGATGTGGTAACAGGATTAATTAAAGCCAATTTGCCCTCACGCATTAGTTACAAAGTGGGACAAAAAATTGATTCTAAAGTGATTTTGGATAGTTTTGGTGCAGAATCTTTGCTTGGACGAGGAGATATGCTTTTCACGCCACCGGGCGGTGGAATCGTGCGTTTGCACGCTCCTTGGAGTACAGAAACAGAGATTGAAAAAATCGTAGAATTTATCAAATCCCAATGCCCTCCGCAATACGATGAAAACTTTATGCCTAGCGAAGATGAAATTTTGGGCTTGCGCGTAGAGGGCGAAACAGATGAGCTTTATGAGGAAGCCAAACGCATTATTTTAAGCGATGGCAAAACCTCTATTAGTTATATTCAGCGGAGACTTGGGATTGGATATAATAAGGCAGCAAATATTATTGAACAAATGCAGGCGCGAGGGTTTTTGAGCGAACCTAATTCAAAAGGGGTGCGTGAAATCTTGGGTAATTAATTTCGTGTAGATTTTATAATTTAAAGTTGTAGTTTAAGACAAGTTTTGATAGAATAAAAAACTACACAAATTAAATTCGGAGCATACAAAGAAATGAATTCAACTCTAAAAGTCCAAAGCATTGATAGTGCAAATGCAGTTGCACAAGCCACGATTCCTGTGGATAGATTAAATCAAAAATTAGACAAAATAACAAAAGCTGCTAGTAAAAATCTCAAAATTGATGGATTTCGTAAGGGGCATGTGCCAGCAAGTGCAGTGAAGCAACGTTATGGCAAACAACTAGAAGAAGATGCGCAAAGAGAATGCGTGCAAGACCTTTTGCAGGATATTTTAAAGGAATTAAAAGTAGAGGCAAATGCGCTGATTGGTGACCCGCGTATTACGAAATTTGACAAAAAAGAGGAGGGGATTGAGCTTGAGATAGAAGTGAGCCTAACCCCAAGCATTTCCCTTGATAAAGTGGAGGATTGCATTCCAGAAGTTAAGATTCCAGAAGTTACAGGAGAGGATATTACGAAGAGGCTTGAGGAAATTGCAAGTGCTAGAGCACCTCTTGTGGGAATTGAAGATGGCAGACGCAAGCTAAAAGATGGAGAATATGCAAAAATCAACTTTGAAGGCTTTATAGAGGGTGAGGCTTTTGAAGGTGGCAAAGCAGAGAATTACTTATTGCAAATCGGCAGCAAATCTTTTATTGAGGGCTTTGAGGAGCAATTAATCGGTATGAAAAAAGGCGAAGAAAAAGAAATCAATGTAACTTTTCCAGAAAATTATCAGGCTAAGCACTTAGCAGGGAAACCCGCAGTTTTTAAAGTAAAATTGCTAGAGATTCAAACAAAAGGAAAGATTGAAGTTGATGACAATTTTGCTAAGACGCTTTTGCCAGATGAAAAAGATGCAAATGTTGAGACCTTGAAAGAAAAAATCAAAATTCAACTCCAAAATGAGAAAAAGCAAGAGCTTTATAATAATAAATTAAAAGAAATTCTGATTGAGAATCTAAATAAAAATATTGTATTTGATTTGCCAAAATCTATTGTGCATCAAGAAATGGATTTGCTTTTTAGAAATAGCTTGATGTCTTTATCTCAAGAGGAACAGCAAAAGCTTGCAAAAGAGCCTGAAACACTTAAAGCCAAACGCGAAGAGCAAAGAGAAAATGCAGAAAAAAGTGTGCGCGTAACTTTTATTATTGATGCTATTGCAAAACGAGATAAAATAGAGATTCCAGACAATGAAGTGATTAATACTATTTATTATGAAGCAATGGCAATGCGCCAAGACCCAAAAGCGATTTTTGAATATTACAAAAATAATAATTTAATCCCAGCGGTAAAAATGGCAATGCTAGAGGATAGGGTGCTTACTGCTTTGTTAGACAAGAGGGCATAATGAGTTATTATGTGCCAACGGTCATAGAAAAATCGGGACGCGGGGAACGCGCGTATGATATTTATTCTAGGCTTTTAAAAGATAGAATTATTTTGTTGAGCGGGCAAATTGATGATGGTGTAGCTTCTTCTATTGTTGCGCAACTCTTATTTTTGGAGGCTGAAGATCCAGAAAAAGATATTTATCTGTATATTAATTCGCCCGGTGGAGTGGTAACAAGTGGCTTAAGCATTTATGATACAATGAATTATGTTAAACCCGATATTAGCACGATTTGTATTGGTCAAGCAGCAAGTATGGGAGCGTTTTTGCTAAGTTGCGGAACAAAGGGCAAACGTTATTCTCTCCCTAATTCTCGCATTATGATTCATCAGCCTTTGGGAGGAGCGCAAGGACAAGCCACAGAAATTGAAATTCAAGCGAAAGAGATTTTGCGTTTAAAGGCTAGTTTAAACGAAATCTTGGCAGCTAACACTAATCAACCATTAGAAAAAATTGCCAAAGATACGGATAGGGACTTTTATTTAAGCGCTCGTGAAGCGCAAGAATATGGATTGATTGACAATGTTTTAACTAAAAGCCTAAAGTAAAGGGGGTAAGTCCATGAAAGACGATTTTGATTCGTTTGAAGGTTTGCAAAGTTTTGAAACAGAGGGTATAGAGGAGGCTTCAGCCAATAACGCATCATCTTTTTCATCGTTTGGATTAGATTCTGATTCCACACCCGGAGAATCTGTGAATACGGGTTCAGCGGAATCTAATACATTAGAGGATTATGGGGCGCAGATTATCCGCACATTAAGCGCAAATGGTATTGCCCCAACACCTTATAATTATAGAATCTATTTTGAAAAATTACTTGAAGATAAAACACAACAATTCAAAGATAATGCGACACAATTTATTAGCCTTGATTTGACGCCTACGGAAAGACAAGCTTTGCTAGAAGACAAGGTTTTAAGGGCTAAAAACCATATGGTTAATACCTTGCAACAGGTTGGCACAGCTTATAAGAATCTCCAACTTTTACAAAATATCCTCAAAAAACACGAAAGTGAAGTAAGCGCAACCAATAATGCGATTGCTTTGCAAAATATTATCACCGTTTTTGAAAAAGAATTGAAATCCTTAGGTGAGACAACAAAAGTGCAGCTTCAGAACATCAAAGTCTCTTATGATAGAAGTATGCAAGCAATTGAAAGTATCGCAAACAATATTATTTGTGATGAGAAATATGGGCTTTATAATCGTAATTTCTTGGATATTAGACTGCTTGCCGAATTGGAATCTATCCACGCAGAAAACCATAAATCCTCATTAATTTTGATTCAAATTACCAAAAGTCTTGCACGACGCATTACTTCAGATAAGAGTTCCATACTTATTAATCGTGCGATTTCTAAAATTTTGCAAAAAATCGCAAATAAGAGTGATGTGCTTGCTTATTGTGGTTCAGAAGTTTTTGGAATCTTGCTTAGTCATAGTGATAGAGAAGCGGCGAAGCGATTCGCGAATCGTTTGATTGAAAAAGTCTCCACCACGAATATTTTTTTAGGGGAAGAGGAAATTTCTCTTAGTGTTTGCACGGGAATTGCTGAAATTAATGGAAGTTCTAAGAGTAAAGATGTTTTCAAAAATGCCTTAGAAGCTTTGAAAAAAGCTTCTAGTAGCAATGTTTCCTTTGTCGTAGCGGGAGAAGGGAAGGAGAAAAAGCATTAATGCTTGAGGTTATCACTTATCCTAATTCAATTTTACGACAGATTTCAAAACCTGTAGAATCTTTTGATCCAGAACTCCACACGCTTTTAGATGAGATGTATGAAATTATGCTTGCTAAAAATGGCGTTGGAATCTCCGCAATTCAGGTTGCCAAGCCCATTCGTGCTTTATTGATTTGTATCCCAGATGAAGAAGGAAACCAACATAAAGAGGATTTGCTAGAAGTCATCAACCCCGAAATTATAGAAAAAGATGGAGAAATTGTATTTAGCGAAGGTTGTTTGAGTGTGCCAGAGTTTTATGAGGACATTAAGCGTGCCAATACGATTAAAGTCGTTTATCAAGATAGATTTGGCAAACCGCAAGAAATTGTTGCACAAGATTATCTAGCCGTTGCTTTTCAGCACGAGATTGACCACTTAAATGGTGTTTTGTTTATTGATAAACTCTCTATTGTCAAGCGTAAAAAGTTTGAAAAAGGTTTGAAGCAAAAGCATAAATTTTAGAATCTTATGAGTGCGATTTGGCTTGATAGTTATCCAAAAGCTTGATACAAATTGTCAAAAAGATTCCTTCCAAAAGGGCTGCAAGAATAAAAGCATAATATTCGTGTGTATCAATTGCATTGAATTGCAAACCAAGTTGTGCCGTTGCGACAAGAAAAGTTAAAGGCATAGAATGGCTAAAGGCAAATAAGATAGTTCGTTTCATATCCCCAAAGTATTTTCTATATGCAATAAAAGCTCCCAATAAGCGCAAAATGACCATAATAAGAATAATGCTCAATGTAAGTGAAAAGAGTTGTTGATTTTGCACGATAAGATTCAAATCCAATGTAGAGCCGACAAAAATAAAAAACAAAGGAATAAAGAATCCAAAACCAAAATCATTTAATTTGTCTATCAAGCCCTTATGGTGATGAAAATAAGTTGCCAAAATCATACCTGCCAAAAATGCTCCAAGCACGCGTTCTAATCCTAGAATTTGCGAGATTCCAATCAGAATCAAAAACAACATTGCGCTAAAGCGAATGTCTTGATTTTTGCTTGCATCTTTTGGAATCAGAAAAAATTTCAAAGTAGGAAACCACCAAAACAGAATATCGGCAATCTTAAACATACCCACAATGACGCTTAAAAAAACAAACAAAACAAGCAATGTCCGATACAATTCCCAGTTTAATCCATAAGAATACGCGCCATTGAGCACCACAAGTACCACAATACTAATCAGCTCCCCCAAGATTCCAACATTTAAAGCAAGTTGTAACCAAGGCGTATTTTTAGGATATTCTTTGAGCAATGCCATAATCATACCCAAACTCATTACAGGCAAGGCGGCAATGTAAAACTTAGATAACCCAGTATTAAGCACATACAAGCAAGCTACGCCATAGAGAATTAAGAAATATAAAAAAGCAGATTTTAGGAAGTCTATTCCGAGTTTTGTAAAGGTTTTTAAATCCACTTCTAAACCGCATAGGAACATCAAAAATAAAAAGCCAATGTGTGCAATAAAGCTTAGGGATTCGGAATGTGAAAAAAGCCCAAAATGAAAAGCAAGCGCACCAAGTAGAATCTCTGTAACCACAAGAGGCAAGCGTAAAAGCGAGCTAAGAAAGGGTGCAATAACAATCAAAACAGCAATAATACCAAAAGTAATAATGTTTTCCATAATAGGGCTTAAACTCCAAAATTAAAAGTATAACTTACTTTAGGGTAAATTGCCATAAATCTGTGGTAAAATGCGCCCCAAAACAATTTTATTTAGGAATCTTAAACAATGATTCAAGATTTTTTTGCCCCGCTTTTGGAATCTTTGCCTAGTGATAGAGAGCGTAAATGTGAGATTTTGTCGCAAGAGTGCATTTTGCAAAGTGGATTCCATCATTTTGATTGGACTGCAAGCGGGCTAGCGGCAAAGTGCGTAGAATCGCGAATGAACAAGATTTTGCCTTTTTATGCCAATACGCATTCCGAGAGCAATTCCCACGCAGAGTTAATCAGCTCCTTGTATGAAGAGGCGAGAGAAAAGCTAAAGCAAATCTTCAAACTAGATTCTAGTTTTGCTTTAATCTCTTGTGGCTTTGGCTCAACTGCTGCAATCAAAAAGCTTCAAGAACTCTTAGGGATTTATATTCCGCCCAAAACAAAGCAGATTTTGGGGGTGGATTCCTTGCGTGATAAATCCTCTTTTCCGCTCGTGATTGTCGGACCTTATGAACATCATAGCAATGAGTTAAGTTTCAGAGAGGGATTGTGCGAAGTTGTGCGTATAGGATTGAATGCGCAAGGACTGATGGATTTGGAGGCTTTAAAAGAGGTTTTAAGCGCAAATGCTGGGCGTAAAATCATCGGCTCTTTTGCGCTGGGTTCTAATGTAAGTGGAATCTTGGCACCCTTTGCGGAAATTTCTCATCTGATTCGTTCCTTTGGTGGAATCGTATGTTTTGATTGTGCGACTACCTCGCCTTATTTGGATATTCCACCAAGCTTTTATGATGTGGCTTTTCTTTCTCCTCATAAACTTTTGGGAGGAGTTGGTGGAAGTGGAATCTTAATCATTTCTCGCGCCTTGATTGATAAGACTTTGCCACCAACTTTTTGTGGTGGGGGTATTGTCGGTTATGTTTCTCGCACAAGCGCACAATATTATGCGCAAGAGCAAAGGCGAGAGGAGGCAGGAACGCCCGGTATTTTAGAGTTTTTACGAAGCTATTTTGGCTATGCTTTGCGAGAAGAGATTGGGCAAGAATGGATACAAAGCGCAAAGATTCCCTATATCCGCATATTGCGGGAATTTTTAGAAAATGAACCTAAGATAATAACTTATGGTAATTTAGAACATAATGCTTTGGGTATTTTTTCGTTTAATATTTGTGGAATCTCACCCTTTGAAGTCTCACTTCAATTATCCAAAGAATATGGGATTCTTACCCGCGCAGGTTGTGCTTGTGCTGGACCTTATGGGCACGATTTGTTGGGATTGGAGGATAATGCCTTTTTTGTTCAAAAACCCGGCTGGGTGCGCCTTAATGTGCATTATACCCATACGCAAGAGGAAATCAATCGGCTTTTAGAGGCGTTAAAGCAAATCATTGGTTTGAAAGCAAAATGAAAAGATTTCTTTCGTTTCTTTTGTGGGTTTTTATTGGAGTGCTAGGGCAGTTTTTGGGGTGGTTTTTCCTTGATAATCCTGATTTTGCGCTTCAAATTGTGAATCAATTTCTTGCCTTACTCATTGCGATGAGAGTTTTATCAAAGATTTGCTTAAAGGCTTAGAGTCTCGTAAGGAAACTCCCACATTATCCTTGCTAGAAACGAATATAACAAGAGCCAAAGCAAACCATAGTCTAAAGTCTTGCCTTTAAGATTCTATTGTAGGAGGATTGGATAAAATACAAGCTTAAATTTTTAATCAAAGGACAAAAATGGAAAGACGAACTCTTTTTAAGTTGGCAGGAATAGGTGCTTTGGGCTGCTTACCGCTTCTTGCGGAAAACAAATCCCAAAACACCAAGCAAAGTCAAACACATCAGAAAAAAAGAGAATTTTCTGTAACTTTCAAGCATAATATTTTGGAATCTGGAAAATGTAAGCTTTGGATTCCGCTTCCGCAATCCACGCCTTATCAGTTTTTGACTAGCAATCTTGCGTTGAGCGGGAATTACACCAACGCATATATTAGTAATACACAGATTCCAACACTTTTTGCAGAATTTGACAAAGTCAAAAGTCCAAATTTGGAAATCAAGTTTGATATTACGACTTATGAGCGCACAACAGATTTTAAAGAAGTGCAGGCAAAATTTAACAAAAACGCTAAGATTCCACAAGAGGTTAAGCCTTATTTGGCGGCAACTGAACATATCCAAACCGATGGAATCGTCAAATCAACAGCAAAAGAAATCTTGAAAAATGCCAAAGTGCAAAATGCAAATGATTGCCAAAAAGCAAAAGCCATTTTTGAATGGGTTGCGACAAATATGCAACGCGATGAAAGTATTTTGGGTTGTGGCATAGGCGACGCAAAAGCGATTTTGGAATCTAAAAAGTTGTATGGCAAATGCACAGATATTAGCTCGGTTTTTGTCGCACTTTGTAGAAGCGTTGGGATTCCTGCAAGGGAGATTTTCGGGATTCGGCTTGGGCAATCAAGATTTTCTAATGCAATGGGAAGTGCGAAAGATAAAGTTGCAAATATCACCGGTGGGCAACACTGCCGCGCGGAATTTTATGTGCGAGGTTATGGCTGGATTCCTTGCGACCCGGGTGATGTTGCAAAAGTCAAATTGAGCGAAAAGCTAGAAAACGATAGTCCTAAGATTCAAAATTTGCGCGAATATCTCTTTGGAAGTTGGGAAATGTGCTGGTTGGGCTACAACACCGCAAGAGACTTTATCCTAACGCCTACACCTGCGGAAACACCGCTAAATAACTTTGGTTATCCTTATGGCGAGGTGGAGGAAAATGTGCTAGATTATTATGATGCAAAAGGCTTTTCTTATTCTTATATTTCTGTTGAAAAATAATGAAAGCTAAATTGGGCTTAATTCTTTCACTTTGTGTGGGGGTGGTGGCAAGTATTTGTTGCTTGCCCGCACTCTTTTTTCTACTTTTTGGATTCTCGTTTGGAATTGCGGGCGTGGAGTTTCTCGCTCCTTATCGCTTGATTTTCAGCGTATTGTCTTGCTTGTGTTTTACCTTATATTTGTATTTTGGAATCTTAAAATGCGATTGTGCAAAAACTTGCAAAAGGAAAAAAGGCATAAGTGGCTTTCTTTGGCTATTGGTTTTGCTTTGCATTTTGTTTTATCCAGAGATTTTAGGTTGGGTTTATGAATAAAGCTTTGTTTTTATTGTTATTGTGTGGCGGATTGATGTTTGGAGGAGAATATAAAATTTATGTGGAGGGTATGCACTGCCCTCTTTGCACGGCAATGGTGAGAAAAGCACTCTTAAAAGTGGAAGGAGTTACGAGTGCAAAAGCTTCGCTAAAAGATAAAATTGCAAAAGTAGAATGCAGGGACGATATTCCAAAAGAAAAACTCCTAGAAGCTGTTGCAACGACGGGTTATGGCGGAGTGTTTGTTGATTGAAATCCAGCCATTGCGTTCTTGGAAGCGCAGTGAAGCAATCCAAAGGAAAAAATCTCGTCCTTTAGATTCCATTGTAAAATTTTCGCGCGCCTGCATTTAGGGTTTTATTTACAGCTCTATAAGGCTTATGCATTGTTTAATCTTAGAATCCTTATTTACAAGAAGTTTTACAAGAGCAGCGGCGTAAGTCGCGTAAGAAACCTTGCTTTCACCCTTTGCATTGATTTTAAATTCCTCGCCTATTAACTCATAATTTTGCGCTTCACCCTCATAAAAGACTGCTGCTGGACTGATATAAAGCCATTTGAGATTACTTTTGCGCAAAAACTCTAGCACCGCTGCGGTCGCCTCTGCTACTCCCATATATTCTTTAGGAAAGTCTGGCGTATCCATAAATCTTGTCGTGTGTGCGCTTCCATATACAAGCTTCCCGCGTCGCCTACCACAATGAGCTTTGCTTCATTGCCTTGCAAAATGGAGTTTAAATGCTCAATATGTTTTAAATGTAAAGACAAATCTTGCCACTCCCCAAACGCATCAACAATCACATCAAAGCCCTGCAAATCAGCACTTGTAAGTTTAAAAATATCTTTGATAACGCAATGAACCCTCTCATCAAACTGTGCTTTGCTCCTCACAAACGCACTCACCTCAAACCCTGCATTCACTGCCTCTTGCACGATTGCACTTCCTGCCCTGCCTTTTGCGGCTAAAACTGCTATTTTCATTATGTCTCCTTTAAGTCTTAAATTGTGAAATATAAAATTTCAACTTCGTAATTTTATAAAACCTAGTATTCAAAATTAAGTAAGCACTTTTTTACTATATAGTATTATTTTTTATACTATTATGTAAAATAGGAATATTTATACCTTAATTTTTTGAAAATTTTAGAATCTCATCATTAAAAGACAATAAATCTATGGATAAAAAATCAAACTTACAAGAATAATTGCGACGATAGAATGGAAATTTTGGTATGAAATTTGCTTATTATTAAAAAGTAATGGAGTGGAAAATTTGTAAGGAACAAAGAGTAAGGATAATAATGCTGACTTTTGATTCTTTTACAAGTTGCAATTCTCAAGATTATCGCAATTTCATCTCGAATCCTAAAACACTAAAATCCCCCCATATCCCCGTAAATCAAAATACAATGGATTGGATTTTACAAACTTTGCTTTTTCATTCGCCCTCTATCCACAATGCAAATCTTAAGATTCCAAGTGCTTACTCGCATTCTAAAAATCAAGAATCTAGTTTAAACAAAGAAAGGATTTTGCAAGAAATTTCTAAATTTAGCCAATTTTATCGCCGTATTCAATGTATAAATCATTCAAAATTCCTAATAAAGCAAGGCGAATTTCTAAGACAAATAGAGAAAAAAATCAAGCATTATGCGTATTTGTCTATCGCACAGCAAGAAGCAAAAGAGGCACAAGATTTTGTTTATTTGCAAATGAATAAGCAAATGTTGCAACTCCACAAAGAGAATCCAAAACTCTTAAAAGAGACGATGGACAAAGTTTATCAATTCTACGCAGAAAAAGAAAGTTTCAACAAGCCTTTGTTTTTGGATTCTAAAGAATCAAGAATTGTAGAGATTCTATCAGAATACGGCATTCAAGCAGAATCTAAGGATTTGGAAAATCTCTTTATAAATTATTTATCCACTCTGCCAAAAATTCTCAAGGATTCTACTAAAAATGGTGAAATAGAGACGCAATGCCTAAAAGAAATAGAACAAAACATTAATGCCTTTAGGATTCATCAAGTAGAGCTTATGGGATTTGGTTTTTTTGCTCCTCTTGCGGAAAAACTTTGGCAAAAAGAGCAAGAAATCATAGCGGATTCTATCGCAAAGGCATTGTCGTTTTATTTACAGCCCAATTCTATGGAAAAGGGCGGATATAAAATCTCGTGGCAGCCTCCACAGCCAAAGATTTTGGATTATGATTTGCTTCCCTCACTTCTTAAAAACGCAGAAAATGCGGAAATAAAGATTGAATTTCAAGTGTTAATCGTATTCCCTACGAGATTCCAAAATCAATTTTAAATCTCAAATCTTTTAAGCCCTTTTTTCTATACGACTTGCTTCACCAATGAGCTTGAGATTTTGTCCGTGGAAATCCAATGATTTTTGCATTTGATAGCTACAATGTGCAATTATGTTGCTTTGTATGTCAGAATCTCCATTTGCAGATTTTTCATAAACCTGCAAAACAACTTGTGTCGTGCCATCTTCTAGCACTTCCTCTCTATAAGCATAAACAAAATTTTGTGTTATCAGGGTAAAGCCAAAGATATTAGGCGTCTCCTCATCAAAATATTCTTGATAAACCATTCCATTTTCTAGGGTGATTTTGCCGTCCTCTCCGCCGCTTTGAATATGCCAATAGGTTTGGATAATATTCGCGTGTTCAAAAATCAGATTTTTCTCTCTCGTGCTTAAATCCGCTTCAAATGTAGAGAAAAACGCATTAATCCAAGCCACTCCTTCTTGTACTGCTGCCTTGAAGTTGCTTGCACTTTCCCATACCGCTTGAGCGCGGTCTAAGAACAAATCACTTTTTTCATTGATAGTGTGGGGAAGCAAACTCGCAAGCATTTCTGCTTTGTTTGTAAGCTCATTTTTTAGGGTTTGCATAGTAGAATCCAAGCAAACAAATTGTTCTTGAATGCCTAAGAGCAAATGCAATTTAGGGTTGTTTGGGTCTTTTGTTGTCGCATACGATTCCTCTAACTTCTCGTTCATTAGTTCGCTGATGACAGAGATACTGCGCGGATAGGAAAGGGGATTGAGTTCTTCTGAAGTGAGCTTTGCTTTGTCTAGGGATTTTAAAAACTCGCTAGAGTGTGAGAAGGCAAAAAGCTTTAAATCTTGTGTTGGAGTTTGGGATTCAAAACCCAAAGCCAAAGAGAGATTCAAAGCAATTTTGTTTAGGGATAAAAGATTTTTCTTGAGAGGAGGTTTGCGATTCTGTGGGGCTAGCGAGTGTGAAAAGCGCGTCAAAATTGCTCACAGATTCTACCTTAGAGGTGCTTTGATTAGGGTTTTGGACGACTTTTTGTAAGGTAGCAAAAGGGGAATTTTGAGGAAAATTTTGGCTTAAAAGCATAGGAATCCTTCGCATTGTTTTTTAAAAGTAAGCAAAAAACATTCCATTGCGTCCTTGCGAACGTAGCAAAGCAATCTAAAAGAAAGAATTTTATTTTCTAGGATTCCATTCTCTAAACGAGGCTTTGTAATGATGAAATATGTGTGTTTGATTGTGAATTTGCACTAAAGCGTGCGTTGTGTGAGCTCTCATCTATATTTGCACAACCGCTTCGCGGTGCGCCACGAATCGCAAGTGATTCTCACGAGGACGAAATTATGCTACGATTCTCACAGAATCTCACAATATATAAATCATTCTTCCAATGCGTAGGCTTTGAATTTCTCTCCCCTTTCCTTATAGGAGCTAAATTGGTCTAAACTCGCCGCAGCGGGAGAGAGTAATGCGACATAATTTCGCTCTTTAAGACTTTGTGTCGCAAAAACCTCCTTGATTTGGCGCACAGCAACTTCTAAAGTATGGCAGGCATAGCAGGGAGTATTTACGGATTTTGCGAGCGTGCAAAGCTTGTTCGTATTGCTACCAATCGCAAAAATTTCAATCTGATATTGCGAAATAAGCTCAAAAAGAGGGGTTAAATCCGCTCCTTTGTCATCCCCGCCAAGAATCAATAATATTTTGAACTCCCGATAGCATTTAATGGCTTCCATTGTCGCGTCTAGATTCGTTCCTTTACTATCATCTACCCAAAGATTCCCTGCCTTGTCGTAAAATTCCTCCATTTTGTGCGCACCGATTTTAAAGGAGTTTAAAAGTGTGTAATCTTGAGTAGAAAACAGAATCTCACTCGCACTCATTGCAAGCGTGGCGTCCAACAAAAAAGGCTCTTTAAAAGCAATCGCACTTAAATTGAGGTGAAAAATATTTGCTAAATCCTGCGAATCTTGATAAAAGATAAGATTTGCAAGGGATTGCTTGCAAAATGAATGCGATTCCAAACTTTTGGGTAGAATCGCAACTTCTTTTTCTCTTAAAGATAAAATGGGTTTGAGTTTGTCTGCGATATAGTTTTCATAGCCTCCGTGCCAGCTAATATGGTCTTGCGTAATGGGTAAAAGCAAATATAAAATAGGTTTGGCAATCTGCGTATAATGCAGGGTAAAAGAGCTAGTTTCTAGTATCCAAAAGGGCGCATTCGTGTCAAGCTTTGCCAAAGGCGTGCCAATATTGCCTCCGCTTTGCGCACCAAAAGATTGTAGCAAATGTGTAAGCATTTGCGTGGTAGTGGTTTTGCCATTTGTGCCACTAATCCACACAGAGGGAGGCATTGTGGGAGCAAAAAAGTCATATTCGCTTAAAAGTCGTGCTTTGGGGTGTGTTGCGACAAAATCCAATGCGGTTACAATCATCGCATTGCTAGGTGGAATCCCGGGACTTGTGATAATGGAAGCTTCGGGATTCTGTGCCAAAACTTCGCTTAGGCTTTCGCTTGGGAGCAAGAGATTGCCCCAAGCGTCTTGACTTTTTTGTGTGAAACTATCATCTAGTGCGATACAAGGTGCAAAAGATTCTGCAATCGCGCGATTCGTCCCCCCAAATCCTAAAAGTATCAACATTAATTTACCTTATTTTCAAAGTTAAAAGAGCAATGAGATTGCTCATCAGTGCGACAATCCAGAATCGCACAATGATTTTACTTTCGCTTAAGCCCTTTTCCTCAAAGTGATGGTGTAAGGGTGCCATTAAAAAAATCTTTTTGCCACGCGTTTTGTAGCTTCCAATCTGTAAAATTACCGATAGTGCTTCCACAACGAAAATAAACCCAATAAGGAAAAGCAGAATCTCGTTTTTGGAGACAATCGCCATATAAGCAATAAAACCACCCAAACTTAAAGAGCCACTATCTCCCATAAAGACTTGCGCAGGGTGGCAGTTATACCAAAGAAACCCAATCAATGCGCCAATGAGTGCAGAGGAAAGAATCACGAGCTCACTGCTATCTAAGACTTTGGGATAAAGCAAATAAGCACTCAAACCCGAATGTCCCGCGACATAGACAAACACACTAAGTGAAGTTAGTGCATAAATAGACGGAATCGCGACAAGCCCATCTAGCCCGTCCGTGAGATTGACTGCATTGCTCGTAGCAATAAAAACAAGTGTCCAAAACAGGATTCCAAGAAGATTCCAATCAAACAAAGGATTCTTGAAGAAAGGTAAATAAAATTCCGAATTTAAGCCCACTAGATACAATCCGCACGAGAGGATAAGACTAATGACAATCTGTAACAAAAACTTAGTTTTCGCACTCATTCCGGCGTTTTTGCGTTGCATTATTTTAGAATAATCATCGCTAATGCCGAGCATTGCGAAGCAAAGTAAGGTTGCGATTCCAAGCAAGATGTAGATATGATTGAGTTTGGCACAAAGCAGAGTTGCAAGCAAGGTTGTGCAGACAAATACGATTCCGCCCATTGTGGGAGTATTGATTTTTTGTTGGTGGTTTTTGGGGGCAAATTCTGAAATCGGTTGAAATGCGTGTTTGTTTGCCCATAAAATATAATAAGGCATTGCAAAGATTGTGAGCAAAAGAGCTACAAAAAACGCAATCGCAGAGCGCACGGTAATATATTGAAAAAGATTGATGTCAAACAAAGAATAAAGATAATATAACATAAGCCCAAACTTAACTAGATGAAATTTTAAGAAAAATTAGGTAGGATTCTACCTAAAATAACTTTAAAATTTGGGAAAATCTATAATGAAAGCTGTTTTGGTTATCACAGACGGAATCGGGTATAGTAAAAAGCAAGAATATAACGCATTTTTTGCGGCGAAAAAGCCAACTTATGACAAATTGTTTCAAGAAGTTCCCTTTGGAATGATTCATACTTATGGATTGTCTGTTGGTTTGCCAGAGGGGCAAATGGGAAATTCTGAAGTGGGACATATGAGCTTAGGTAGCGGGAGGATTCTCTATCAAGATTTAGTCAAAATCAACAAGGCAATCCAAGACAATACTTTAATGCAAAATCCCGCTCTAAATTGTCTTAAAAATTGCAAGCGCGTGCATTTGGTCGGATTGTTAAGTGATGGCGGTGTGCATTCGCATATTCAGCATATTTTAGCCCTTGCGTTGGGGTTAGAATCGCAATATGAAGTGTTGTTGCATTTGATTACCGATGGGCGTGATGTGCCACCCAAAAGCGCACCAAAGTTTGTGCGTGAGGTAGAATCGCAAATGGAGGGCAAAAGGATTCGGATTGCAAGTCTTAGCGGACGCTATTATGCAATGGATAGAGACAATCGTTGGGAGCGCGTAGAAAAGGCTTATAATGTTATTGCGCTAGGCGAAAATGCGCAGACGCTTACCCCGCAAGAATATTTACAATCGCAATTTAGAGAGGGCATTTTTGATGAATTTATCTTGCCTGCAAGTTTTTGTGAGGGCTTCACAAAGGAATCTCCTAATAAAATTCAAGCAGGCGATGGTTTGATTTTTATTAATTTCCGAAGTGATAGGGCGCGAGAAATCGTCAATGCGCTAGGAAATGCGGATTTTAACGCATTTATGCGCAAAAGTTTTGTAGAGATTCCGCTTGTTACAATGACGCCCTATGATAAATCTTTCTCCTTTCCGATTCTTTTTCCCAAAGAAAATGTCCAAAATACTCTAGCTGAAGTGATTTCTAATCATCATTTACGACAATTCCATACCGCAGAAACCGAAAAATACGCCCATGTAACTTTCTTTTTTAATGGCGGGATTGAAGAGCCTTATCCCAATGAAACGCGTTTGCTTGTGCCCTCGCCAAAGGTTGCGACTTATGATTTGCAGCCAGAAATGAGTGCTAAGGAAGTAGGTAATGCCGTTTTAATGGCAATGGAAGAGGGATATGATTTTGTTGTAGTGAATTTTGCCAATGGCGATATGGTAGGACATACAGGGAATTATGAAGCGGCGATTGCCGCAGTAGAAGCGGTAGATAAGGAGCTAGGTAGAATCTGTTCAAAAGCAAAGGAAAAGGATTATGGATTAATTATTACGAGCGACCACGGAAATTGTGAAGAAATGAAAGACGAAAAGGGCGAACCTTTGACAAATCACACGATTGGCGATGTGTGGTGCTTTGTAATGGCAGAAGGAGTAGAATCCGTGCAAAATGGTGGATTAAACAATATTGCGCCGAGTATTTTAAAACTTATGGAAATTGCGATTCCAGAGGAAATGGATAAGCCACTTTTTTAAGGAATTGCTTGCGTTTAAACAAAATTATAAAAATTAATCGTATAATTACAAGCAATATTTAACTTACTTCAAGGTTTTAGAATGACACAAGAGGAATTGGATTCACTATTGGGTAGCGATATGGACGATATTGCACAAGGAGGTCAAGAGCAAGAGGAAGAGAATCAAGAGGAATCTTTAGAAAATTCTACTTTGGAAGACCCGACGATTAAAAGCGAAGCAAAAGCAGATGATTTTTCTATTGAGCAAGATGTAAGTTGGCCCCCACCTCCACCAACAGCAGAACATAAGGTAGTGCATCAATTAGATGATGTAACGCGAGATTCGGAAATCAAAGCCACAGAGATGTTTGATAAGCTAGAAAAAATCAATAACCTAGATGCAGACATTGAGGACGCGTTTGGCGAGATTCAACAATTCATTACTTCTCAAGAGGAGCTTTTACAAAAACTCCACGCCAAATTTCCGGATTTTCATACTTTTAATGAGCAGTTAGAGGCAGCAACCAAAGTCAAAACAAATGTGCAAAAGGTATCCGATTGTTTGCAAGAAATCTCAAATATTTCACTAGAAGCAATGGAAGCTATGCAGTATCAAGACATTCATCGTCAAAAAATTGAACGCGTCATCAACATTATGCGTGCGCTCGCAAGATATATGAGTTCGCTCTTTGAGGGTAAAATTGACGATAGCAAACGTGTAAGCTCCGCAGTGCATATTCAAGGAGATAAGACAGAAAATGTTGTCAATGAAAATGATATTGAAGCTTTGATTGCAAATTTTGGCAAGTAATGAATGCAAGATTCTACTTTTAAACCCCCAAATCAACCTCCAAAGATTCCAGAACTTCTCTCTCCTGCGGGGAATCTTAAAAAACTCAAAATCGCTTTAGAATATGGAGCAGACGCTGTTTATGGCGGCGTGAGCCATTTTTCCTTGCGGAATCGTTCGGGAAAGGAGTTTGACTTTGAATCTTTCCGCGAGGGAGTAGAATACACGCACGCACGAGGTAAAAAGATTTATGTAACAATTAATGGATTTCCCTTTAATTCGCAATTAAAGTTATTGGAATCGCATATTCAAAAAATGGCTTCTTTAAAGCCCGATGGCTTCATCGTTGCAACTCCCGGAGTAGTGAAATTATCTCATCAAATTGCGCCAGAGATTCCGATTCATCTTTCTACACAAGCGAATGTTTTAAATGTGTTAGATGCGGAAGTGTTTTATGAATTGGGAGTGAAGCGCATTGTCGCCGCAAGGGAATTAAGCCTAAAAGACGCAATAGAGATTAAAAAAGCCCTGCCTGATTTGGAGTTAGAAATTTTCATACACGGCTCTATGTGCTTCGCATTTTCAGGACGCTGTTTGATTTCGGCTTTGCAAAATGGTCGTGTGCCAAATCGTGGGAGTTGTGCGAATGATTGTCGGTTTGATTATGAATATTATGTGCGCAATGAAAAAACTGATGAGTTGGTGCGATTTAGCGGCAAGGAGATTTATGCGCGGAATCCTGACAATGGAATTACTTTGCGGTTAGAGGAAGAAGAGGGCGTAGGGACGCATATTTTTAATGCAAAAGATTTGAATTTAGTTGCCCATATTCCGATGATTTTAGAAAGCGGTGTGATAGATTCGCTTAAAATTGAAGGACGCACGAAGTCAAGTTATTATGCGGGCATTACAACACTAGCTTATCGGCGCGCTTTGGAGGATTACGCGCAGGGTGATTTTGTGGAATCACGCTATAAAGAGGAGCTAGAAACATTAAAGAATCGCGGCTTTAGCGAGGGTTATTTGATTCATCGTCCTTTTGAGCGACTCAATACACAAAATCATTGGAGTGCAATCAGCGAGGGAAGCTATCAAGTCAATGCGGAGGTGAGCGAAGAGGGCAAGAGTGCGCTTTGTCGGCATACGATTCGCCCCAACGAACCTAAGGAAATCGTAAGTGCGCATTGGGATTCCATTCAGAATGGCAAAAATGAGATAGGAGAGATTTTTGAAGAGAATGGCAAAAAATACTTGCGTCTTTTTAAGATTCTGCTAGTTAATGGCAAGGAATTAGAATCTATCCATAGCGGCAATGAAAATGCCTTTATTCTACCCTTTACGCTTCCACCTTTTAGCTTTTTGCGTCAAAGGATTTAGAATCTCGCCTTTGAGATTCTATTAAAAAATTCCTGTATGCTAAATTGTTGCACCGATAATTGGCTTTTAGCAACGAGCCCTAGAGTTTGACGATTTTTGCGCCAAAGCCTCCCGCTTTGGGCGGAGCGTCTGTGAAATCCACCACTTTTGGGTGGGATTTGAGAAAATCCCTCACGACTACCGAGAGTCTGCCTGTGCCAATTCCGTGATAAATCAAAACTTCATCAAAGCCGGCAATGAGACTATTGGAGATAAACTCCTCTAGTTTTTCTATTGCTTCATCGGCTCTTAATCCGTGCAAATCAAGCACAACATTTGTATTTGGGGGGGCTTGAACTTGAATTTTGGTTTGTGGAGGCTTGGGTGCATTGCCATAGGGTTTAATCTCTCTTTTGGAAACTTCCAGCTTGATTCCGTCCTCTAGCTCAATGCGCGCTTTGTCCTTGTGCAAGCTCAAAATAGTTCCGCGATGATGACGATATTTGATGGATTCGCCGACTCTAAAGGTTTGCATTGCTTGTGTGGGTTGCGATTCTTTGGAGTTTGTAGCTTTGGCTGCATTTAAAAGCTTGTTTGCAAAGCTGATTTGGCGGTGGATTGTTTGTGGAGATTGCTCTTTAATTGCCGCTTTGGCAGCGTTGATTGCTTCTGTATAAGAGGATTCTAATTCCTTTTGACGCTTTAAAAAAGCTTGCTCTAAGGCTTCTTCTTTGTCTTTTAGGTGGATAATTTTTTGCTCTAAGGTTGTGGTTTTTTGCTCGGCTTTTGCGATTTCGCTTTGTAGCTTCATCTCCAGCCTAGAGGAATTTTCAATCAGTGCATTGAGTTTTTCTTTGTCCTCACCATAGAGAATCTTTGCTTCATTCACAAGTGATTTTGGGATTCCATAACGCAAGGCAGTTTCAAAGGCATAAGATTTGCCAATCGTTCCGCTTAGGAAGCTAAAGGTGGGCATTTCGCGCTTTTCGTCAAAGAGCGCCGCAAGGAGTTGCACGCGAGAATCCCCAGCCATAAGAGCTGCGAGCCTTTTGTGGTGTGTCGTGATGATGATTTTGTTTCCTTTTTGCATAAGGTTTTCTAGCAGCACTTTAAAGAGGCTTGCTGCCTCATCACTATCCGTGCCGAGTTCTATTTCATCTACACCGATTAATCCCTCTTTTTCTCTAAGGATTTGGCTAAATTGCAGCATTCTGCCACCAAAGGTTGAAATATCGTTTTTGCTATTTTGTGGGTCTTCTAAGATAAGGTTTAAGGTTTTAAAATTGCCAATGCTAGATTTGTGTGCATTGATAGGAAGTGGGATTAAATATTTTGCCAAAAAAGCCGCGCTTAAAATGGATTTTAAAAGCATTGTTTTCCCGCCCGCATTGACGCCTGTTATCATCAAGATTTGTTCTTTAAATTCCAAGCTTACAGATTTGGGATTCTTTAAAGCAGGGTGGCGAAATTCATTCAAAATAATCGTTGAATCCGACTTGGGTGCTAAAAATTCCAAACTCTTAGCGCGCGCAAAATGCAATCTTGCTTGATAGTTATCAAAGCGGTCAAACTCTTTGTTGATGAAGTTTAAAAACAAAAGATGTTTGGTCAGCAGACTAGAGATTTCGCGACAGAGATAGAAAATCTGCTCTTCTTTTTTGTTGTTTAGTTCATTGTGTATGTCTTTGAGGTGAGCGATACTTTGAGGGAGAACATAGAAAAACCCAGAGGAGGAGCGATGGAGAATCTGTCCTTTTAAAATATGGTGGAATCCCGCCTTTAAAAGCAAGCATTCCTCCTCGTTAATCAAATGGATTTGCCTATCTACAAGGTAGGGACTTAGTTTATTTTGATTCAGGATTTGGTTTAGGGTTTGCGAAGTTTCTCTTTTAATGCGTTCAATCGCCGCATTGATAGAATCCAATTCTAAATAAATCCCTTCTTTTAAATTGCCATTTTCCAAAAAGGACTTAGAAACCTCCAAAAGAGAATCAGGAATAAGGATTTGACCGAACCATTCACCCAAGATTCCCTCACATTTGAGACTTTTTAGGTAGTTAAAATAGCGGATAATTTTCACAAATTCAAAAATCTCTTCTAGCTTTAAAAAACCAAATTTCTTTAGAAGTGCAAGTTGCGATTCTAGGTTTTGGACGGGCTTTGGGGGCGCAAAATGCAGTGTTTCTAAGGCTTGAATATAGCGCAAGTGGATTTTGTTATCTCCTTGCAAAAATAATTCTTTTGGGCGCGACAAAAAACCCTCAAAGCTTTTTAGAAAACCCTCCAAGTCTAGTTGTTTAATGAGATTCTGCATTTTTAAGCTTACAAGATTTAAGCGGAATCGTTTTGCGGTGGTAATTGCTATTTTCTTTCCCCATAAGCGTTAAAGTGCCGCTAATGAAGTTAAAAGTTGTGCTATTGGTTTCAATATTTTGCGCACCCACTTGACAAACAAGATTTTTGCCTTGTAAAAAAAGTTGTGCTAACTCATTGATTTTATTTTCTTTTTGGTCTTGAAAAAAGGTAAAGATTCCAATGCCCGCTGCAATTAATAAAAAGAAAACTCCAATGTATATGCGCGTTTTGCGGGTAATAAGATGAAACTTAGAAAGAATCTGTGCTAGAAATGCCAAAAGTGTAAGAAAGATAATAAAAAGAATCCAAAAACGCATTAGATTCCACCTCTAAGTGCGTAAGTAAGATTTCCTGCGTTGAAGCCTACAAGGATTCCATTATCTAGGCATTCTAGGGTTTGATTGTCTTTGAGGAGCAAAAGCGTATCTCCCTTGCGCACAATAGAATCCACAAAGAGGGGTTGATATTTCGCAAAAAGTGTTGAAAAATCAATAGGAATCGCAGGCTCTCCTACCGCATAAACAGGCAAGATGACGAGTTTATCCACCCCTGCAAAACAATCCACAAAGCCTTGTAGATTGTCCGCAATGCGCGAATATTTATGGGGTTGCCAAATCGCAGTGAGAGGCTGAATGTGAGTGAGCTCTTGGTATTTTTGCAAGGCTTTAATGGTGGCGGTAATTTCCGTTGGGTGGTGTGCATAATCATCAATAATTACGCACGGGCTGTGCGTGAGAATATCAAATCGTTTTTTGATTCCACAATAATTTTGAATATTTTTTGAAATTTCTTCAAGTGGCAGAATTTGTGCAGCGGCTAAAACCGCCAAAGACGCGTCAATCGCGATATGTTCTCCCAATCCATACACACTAAACTCACCATAATCTTTGCCTTCGCATACAAGGTGGAATCGTGTTTTTGGGATTCCATTTTCTACAAAGTAAGAAATGGAGCGCAAATCCTTGCTTGGATAAAACCGAATACAAGGATTACCCAAATCCTCCAAAGAGCCCAAAAAGGAATCCTCTGCGTTCAAAATACAGAGTTTGGAAAGCTTTAGAAAATCCTTATAGGCTTTGTGGAATTGTCCTAAGTCGTGCGCGTAAGTTTCCATATGTTCTGGCTCTGCATTGGTAACAATCGCACAAAAAGGGTTGCATTCTAAGAAGCTTTTGTCTGATTCGTCTGCCTCAAAGATGACGCGATGACTTTTTAAAGCGCGCGTATTGGAGTGAAACTCCTTGCTCTCTGCACCAATGAGTGCGCTCGCGTCTTTTAAAATCGCGCTTAAAATCGCTGTTGTTGTGCTTTTGCCGTGTGCTCCCGCGACAGCAAAAACTTCTTTGTCGCCCAAAATCATTTTTAACGATTCCTTGCGAGAAAGCACCGGGATTCCTTGTTTGTGTGCTTCTTGCACCTCTATGTTTTCAGACTTGATGATTGCCGAGTGAATCACTAAATCTTGCCCGCAAATTGCGTCTTTTGTATGAGGAATGCTGACTTTAATTCCGATTTGCTTTAGCTCTTTGGTTACGCAACCCTCTGTGATGTCTGAACCGCTGACTTCTGCGCCTTGCGCACGCAAAAACTTTGCAAGTGCAGAGATTCCAATCCCACCAATTCCAATAAAATGGATTTTTTTACCATTTAGAGCCACTTTTGCAACCTTAAAAGCGCATCTTTGAGGATAGATTCTTCATAAACTAACGCAAGACGCACGAAATTCTCCCCAGGATTGTGTCCCTTATTGTCTTTCCTCGAGAGGAAGCTACCCGGCAAAACTAAGATATTTTCTTTTGTTAGGAGATTTTTTGTCCATTCTAAATCATCTTGCACAGGCAGCCATACATAAAATGTCTCGCTTGGAACGCGAAGATTTGGGATTTTAGCCCCTAAAATTTCTTTGGCTAGTTGTAGGTTTTTGACGTATTGCGCACGCGAAGACTCTGTGTGAGAATCCTCGCTCCAAGCAAACGCAGCAGCGTATTGCAAAGGGAGCGGCGAAGCGCAACCTACATAAGTGCGGTATTGTAAATAGGGTTTTAAAATATTAGAATCTCCCGCAATAAATCCGCTTCTTAAGCCCGGAGCGGAGGAGCGTTTGGAGATAGAATTGAGTGCAAGGACATTTTTAAATCTTTTGTTGCCGACTTCTAGGCAGGCTTGCAAAATAGAAGCGGGCTTGGAAATGCTATAAATCTCACTATAACATTCGTCATTTAAAAGCAAAAAATCATATTCTAACGCATATTCTACCCATTGTTTTAGTTCCTCAAGGCTTAAGGTCGCTCCTGTGGGGTTGTTGGGAGAATTTAAAATCACTAAATCGCAATCTTGCATTTGTTCTTTTGTAAGGCTAGGTTTGAAGCTATTTTGTGGAGTGAGATTCATATAAATGCTTTTTGCTTTTGAGGCAATCGCTGCGCCCTCATAAATCTGATAAAAAGGATTGGGGTGTGCTAGGATAGGATTCTTTTTGTCAAAGAGATAAAATTGTGGGAAGTTGAAAAGCACCTCGCGTGTGCCAAAAGTCGGGATTAGTTCCTCGGGGTTTAAGGTTACATTGAAGCGACGCGCAAGAAAGTTTAGCATAGAATCCTTAAGAAATCCCTCGCCTGCAGTTTTTGGGTATTTGTTGAGAAATTCTACCTTTTGGCACAAGGTTTCACAAATGTTTTTGGGTGTGTCAAATTGTGGCTCACCAATCGTTAAAGAAATGCGTTCGCCACTTGTTTGGATTCCGCAAATGAGCGAATTTAACTTTTCAAAAGGATAAGGCTGAAACTCCATTGTCATTTCCTGCTTTGACTTTTGGCATTTTTGGATTTGAAGTTTGGATTTGAAGTTTTGCGCGTATTGCGGTGATTTTTACTTTGGGATTTTTTTGGGCTTTCTTTATGAAATTCTTGAAAGTTCCAATCGTCTTCTTTGGAGGATTTTTGGAATCTTGGACGCTCTTTAGAGCCGTTTTTGTTTCTATTCTTTCTGTCGCTTTTCTCATTGTTTCTGCTATTTGTAGGCTTTTTGCGTCCTCCATTTTCAAGTTGCATTTGCAGATTCTTTAAGTCTTTTTTATCTAAACCAATTTTGTTTGGTCCTAGCACTTTAGAATCTTGCAAAACCATAGAAAGAAGCTTACAGACGAGTTGCGTAATATCTGTGTGGGAGCGGATTTGCTCATAAATTCGTAAAGCATCGTCGCTAATTGTGTGTTTTAGGATTTTGTCTAGCAAATTAGAATCTTGTTTGTCCATTGTGTCTTGAATGCTTGGAATCTCATAGAGTTCAATACTTGCTTTGGTGTTTTCTTTGATTCTTCGGATTTCTTTAAACTCTAAAGGCGTGGCAAGCGTGATAGCAATACCTTTTTTGCCTGCTCTGCCTGTGCGTCCAATCCGATGCACATAGGATTCTGGATTTAAGGGAATATGGAAATTAAAAACATGGCTTACCCCGCTAATGTCCAAACCACGAGCGGCAATGTCGGTTGCTACAAGGATATTGATGCTAGAATCTTTAAAGGCATTTATGGATTTTACTCTCTCTCTTTGCTCCATATCTCCGTGCAATGCTCCTGCCTTATAGCCACGAGAGAGCAAGCGTTCGGATAAGATGTCTGCTTCTTTTTTCATTCGTGTAAAAATAATTGCTTTGCTTGGTATTTCGCTATCAATTAAGCGCACAATTGCGTCTTCGCGTTCGCTTTCATTGATGATGTAGTATCTTTGGGAAATATCCTGATTTGTAGCATCTTCTGGTGTAACCTTGATAAGTTTTGGATTGTTGAGAATCTTTTGTGCTAAATGCTTAATTGGCGTAGGCATAGTGGCAGAGAATAGCAGGGTTTGACGCGCATTAGAAAGATAGGTAAAAATTTCCTCTATATCGTCTAAGAATCCCATATCTAACATTTCATCTGATTCGTCTAGCACGACAACACTAGGGAAGAAATTTTTAAGTCGTTCGTTGCGTAAATGGTCTAGCAATCGTCCTGGTGTTGCGATGATGATTTGCGGTCGCTTTTCTAACAACTCAAGTTGTCGGCGAATGGGCTGCCCGCCAAAAAGGGAGACAGTGCGAACTTTACTATATTTACCTAGTTTAAAGATTTCATCTCCTACTTGCATTGCAAGTTCTCGTGTAGGTGTAACGATTAAAACTTCAATTTCACCATTGTGCTTTAGATTATTGATGAGAGGCAACCCAAAAGCTGCCGTTTTGCCTGTGCCTGTTTGTGCTTGCGCAATAACATCTAAGCCGTCCAAAATAATTGGAATCGCCTCTTGTTGAATCGGGCTAGGTTCGCTAAAACCAGCCTCTTGAATGCCTCTTAAAATGTTTTTTTTAAATCCAAAGGATTCAAATCCGCAGGTATTGTCCCAACTATTTTCTAAGCAGGGATTCTGTGTTAGAAGTGCTTTTTTAGCAGGAGATTTTTGTTGTTTTGTTGTTTTGTCCATTGCATTACTTTTGTTAAATTAATTTGTGATTATAGCATAAACCCGCAATTTCACCCTAAAAGCCAAAACGATTGGTTGAAACATTTTTTGAAAAGATTTCAAAAGGCGTTTGGGCATTGGCTTTAAAGGCTTTTGCTTCTTGGATAAGCCCTTCTGGGCTTTCCCAAATATGCGCACTATCAATATAGATTTTTTCAAAAGTAATCTCATTAATCAGCGAAAAATAAAGTGTGCGTTTATAGGCGACTTTGACAGAATATAGTTCATTTTGAAGTAGAATCTTGAGCTTTAAGTTGGTGGATTCTTGTTCATCAGTGGTTACGATGAGAAAATGTTTTCGGTGTTTTTTTCTAATTTTATCTACATAATGATAAAGGAGCGTGTCAAGCTCGTTTAGTCGGTCTTTGTTTAAATGCTCCAAATATTGTTCAATAAAATAAATCATTGTAGGTACGCGGTCATTGTTGGCATTTTTAAAAAAGTTTTTTTGTAACGCCACGGATTTCAAAACTTTGTGGTAAATTTTGTCATTTAAAAGCGTGATACAAATATCTAAGCCACTTTTGATTTTTTTATAAATTCTTTCATAGGTTTTTTCATAAAGGCTTGTAAAGATTTTGAGATAATGTTCCTCAAAATGTTTTTTTATTTGCAAGAGATACTTGCAAAGATTGCTGTTGTAGCTTTCCATTTCTATCATTTTTTTAAGCTCTAGTTGCACTTTTTGCAATTTTTGCTGATTTTTTTCCAAATCCACTTTTGCTTGGATTCTGCGCTCTAGCAAAAGAATATCACTTTTAAAGGCATTGATTCTCTTTTGGCAGAGATTGCTTGTGTCTTTTGCATTGTTGATTGCGACAATGAGGGCTTGGTAATGGCATTGTTGAGACAAAAAATGGTCTTTGAAAACATTTTCAACATTGACTTTTTGATAACGCGTAAAATCAGAATAGGCGGATTCTAAACGCGTCATAATGCCAATTTCTTCAATAAAATCGTCTTTTGGAATCGTTTTGTCGCTATAAAGTAAATTGTCCAATGTTTTGGCGCTAAAACGTTTGAGATGTGTGTAATCGTATAAATACTTGTTTTTTGGCAAATATAAATCATTTAAAAATGCAATAGCAGAAAACTCTTGATAGAAGTATCTTTTGAGCGATTCTATTGGCTTGATGTCAAGAGCAATTTCTTTGATTTTTTGATAATTTGTTTCTTTGTAAATCTTTTGAACGATTGCGTCGCGCTTATTGCTTAAGAGTGTTTCTAGTTGTTCGTCTGTCTCGTGATGCCAAAATTCTGATTCAGAAATCATAGAATTGCCACTGAAATCTTGAAATTTGGAGGCTTTGCAATCCGTAATTTGTCCTGCTTCATTACAACGAAATTCTACAAACATATCTACGGCTGGAATTACCTTTTTATCGTGCCAAGTCTCTTTGGTAAATTCAAAAAGCTTTCTTGATAGATTAATCACCGCCCCTTTGCCATTGCTACTTAAATAACGAACGATTTTTCCGTGCATTACTAGCCTTTGGATTCTGTATTTTGAGATTCTAAATGCATTTGAGTATAGGTCTCTTGCATTTGTGTTTTGAGTGCTTCAAACCATTGCGTATCCTGTGGTGTGAAAGCGGGAAGATATTGGAGGGTAAAAGTTGTATTTGGAAACTTTAATGTCCCAATATCAAGGCATTTGCGTGTGCCACAAACCACGATAGGCTGAACTTTGAGATTGAAATGCTCCACCAAAAGTTTTGCTCCATTCTTAAAGGGTAGGAGCTTTTCCTTGCCCTTGCTTCGTGTGCCTTCTGGAAAAATACACAAAGTGCGCCCTTGCTCTAATCTATCCTTTGCTTCTTTGAGTAAAAATACAATTTCCCTTTTGCTTTCGCGATTGATTAGAATCATTTTGGGAGCTTTTAGTGCGTGTCCATATAAAAAGGGCTTACCGAGCTCCTTTTTGGCAATCCAACAAAGATTATTGGGGTGGATTGCTTCTAGGTAAATCACATCCATAAAGCTTTGATGATTGATAAGAAGAATTTGCGCGCTTGGGTCTAATTCACCTTTAATCTCTGCGCGCACTCCAAAAAGGATAATGAAAGCTTTGGCAGTGATTTGTCGTATTTTGCGTTGAATGTTTTTGAAAAGATACATCAAAAGAATCGCAAAAGGAATCGCAAACAATATGTAAAAGATTGCGCTAAGAGCTCTAATTTTGGATATCATTGCGTTTTACCCACCCAATACTATCGTCTTGTAAGATGACTTTATAATAATGACTTCGTTGCCCTAGAATCTCAACTTCCATAGGCTCTTGTGTCGTAAGAATAATCGTAGAGTTGAAAGTTGGCTGGATTCTAAGAGGAACATTTGCTTTAAGTGTGGCGGAGGTTTTAAGCGTCAAGAGATAAAGCAAGATTCCAAGTGCGATGACACCAAGCAATATAAAAATTCTTTTTCTTTTATAAAGATACAAACCAAAAAATACAATGATGAGGAATACCATTGCGGCGATTTTGAAGAATTGATAGTTATTCTTGGGTCTAATATCGCTTTGTGTGCTAACCCTATCTTCAATGGCAATGTTTTCTACTTGCAATTCTGTGTATTTGGAGGTTGTTGTATTGAAATAATCAAAGCGAATCGTATTTAAGTCTTTTGGCACAATCGCATAATAAAAGGCAACTGCCTGCTTATAATCCCCGCTTTTGCTTTCAATGCCTTGTTGTGTGTAGGCTTCCAAATGGAAGTCAAATAAATTCCCCATTAGGCTTTGAAGCTGAAATACAGCAAGATTGTGGTTTGTATCATAGTTTGTAATTTTTGTGTCTAAAATCTTTAAATCTTGTGCAAGCACTTGAGAAAAACTCCCTTTGCGTTCTAGTTTAATCGCTTTGCCACTAAGGCTTTGTGTGCGCTCGTTTGCTTCCCCCTCGCTAGTATTGACGCTTACTTTAATTTCTGGAATCGTGTAGTTTGGCTGTTTGATTTTGAGATAAAAGGTGTTTCTCAAGCTGGAATCCTCTGTATTAAGACTCCAATTTTCGCTTGGATTGAGAATCTCTACACTTGCTGTTTGGATATTGTTTTCAAACATAAATTCTGTTTTAATTGTGGAATAATCGGATAATACAAGCAGCTTTAATTCCAAAGGAATGATTTGATGGACATATAAAATATCCAAAGGAGGATTGAGCATTTCTAAATAAACATTTTTAGCAACAGGGCTTGTAGGGTAAGAATCCTCTGTTGCTTGTGGATTGAGGGATTCTACATTTTGCGATTCCAAAACTTCTTGTGGCTCTAAGGAATCTTGCGGGATAGAATCTTGTGGAGTAAGGAATGGATTGGTGTTAGAATGCCCATCAAGATTTGGGGTATTTGGGAGTGTTTCGGATTCTATCGGGGCAGGTTGGTCTTGCAGATTTTCCTCTAGGATTGCGTTGGGTAAGGTTTGTCTTGGTGCGTCAGAGGAAGTTTGCGACTTGGAAGTTTCTGCGGAGGTTTCGGGAGTGCTTTGTGGGAACATTCTTGTTTCACCACTTTCATTGAAGTTCTCTATCTCCATATTTTGTGCGATTCCATAGACGCACAAACCCAAAACAAATACTAATTGCGTGAAAATTCTCATAAAGCTTCTAAAAACCCTTCTAGCATTTTTAAGCCGATTTCTTGTCCTAGCAATTTTTCTATTGCGCGTTCAGGGTGAGGCATAAGCCCAAAAACATTTTTTTCTTTGTTGCAGATTCCTGCAATGCTGCACACCGAACCATTAGGATTACAGACATATTCTAACAAAATCTGATGATTGGCTTTAAGTTCTTTTAGTCCCGCTTCGTCAATGTAATAATTGCCATCTGCGTGTGCGATTGGAATCTTAATAGTCTCATTGGGCTGGAATTTGCTCAAAAAAACATTGTCATTGCAAACGACTTTCAAGTCAGAATCTTTAGAGATAAAATGCAAATTTTCATTATGTTTCATTGCTCCTGGTAGCAATCCGCTCTCAAGTAAAATTTGGAATCCATTACAGATTCCAAGCACATAACCGCCCCCTTTTGCAAAATCTATAACGGCTTTCATAATGGGAGAAAAACGTGCGATTGCCCCACTGCGCAAGTAGTCGCCATAGCTGAATCCTCCCGGAATCACGACAAGTTTTGTTCCTTGTGGTAAGGAGGTTTCTTTGTGCCATACGATTTGTGTAGGCGCATTTAAAAGCGAAAAGGCGTATTCCATATCGTATTCGCAGTTTGTTCCTAAGAATTGTAGAATCGCAACCATTGCTATATCTTTATTGTGTAGTTTTCAATCACCGTATTGGCAAGCAAAGTTTCGCACATAGATTCCACTTCTTTTTGGATATTTGTCTTATCTCCTGCAATTTCTAATGTAATCACTTTACCCACTTTGACATTTTCTACGCCTTGATAGCCCAAAGATTCTAATGCGTGATGTATGGCTTTGCCTTGTGGGTCTAATACACCTTCTTTTAGCCCTACGATGACTTCTACTTTCATAAATTCCCCTAACTCAAAATTCTTTTTAAAATCTCTTCATACGCCATTTTGACATTGCCTAAATCTTGTCTAAAGCGGTCTTTGTCTAATTTTTCTTTTGTATTTTTATCCCAAAATCTGCAAGAATCAGGCGTAATTTCATCGGCAAGCAGAATCGCACCCGTGCTATCTACTCCAAATTCTAGTTTAAAATCTACCAAAATAAGATTCTTTTTGTCAAAAAATTCTCTTAACACTTCATTAACTTTTCGCCCAATTTTGCGTAATTCATCTAATGCTTCTATGGATTGCACGCATTTTAAAATTAGCGCGTGTTCATCATTGATAAGAGGGTCGCCTAGTGCATCGTCTTTGTAATAAAACTCTACAAGCGTGAAAGGGAGAGATTCTCCCTCCTTAATCCCTAGACGCTTACTTAAAGAGCCGGTGGCAACATTGCGCACAACCACTTCAATAGGAATAATCTGCACAAGTTTGCAAAGCATCAAATCCTCGCCTATGGTTTCTACATAATGCGTTTTGACGCCGTTTTTTTCTAGTAATTTAAAAATTTCAGTTGAGATTTTGCAATTTAGAATACCTTTGCCTTGCTCACTTCCCTTTTTTTCAGCATTAAAGGCGGTTAAATCGTCTTTGAATTGTGAGATAATCAATCCCGCATCCTCCGTTTTGTAGAGTTTTTTCCCTTTGCCCTCATACATCATTTCTTTTTGCACTACCTGCATTTTGACTCCTTTATAGAACTTTAAAGATTTTCAACACATCAATTGCACTTTTGAGTTGAATATCTTGCAATACTTGTTGGTGTGTAATAGAATTTTTAGCGTCTTTTGCTTTTTTGTCTTTGCTAGATTCTACTTTTGCTAATTCTCCCTCTAAATGCTTCTGCAAATCCGCTTCTTTAATGCTAAAGCCAATATTTTCATCAGGCACGATTCCAGGAGCTACTTCAATATCTGGTGTTACACCTACTGCTTGAATCGTGCGTCCGCTTGGCAAATAATAGCGCGCAATCGTGAGGCGCAAGGCTTCCTTTTTCTCTGTGGGGAGAATCACTTGCACGCTTCCCTTGCCAAATGTTCCCTCTCCTACCAATACCCCGCGTTTATTGTCTTGAATCGCTCCTGCGACAATCTCACTCGCGCTCGCGCTTCCATTATTGACCAATACCACAAGAGGAGTGGTCGCATAAGGCGTGCGATTGCTTGCATTATAGACGATGTTTTCGTCTTTGATTCTACCTTTTTGAGATACGATAATGCCCTTTTTGATAAACAAATCACTTAATTCCACCGCTTGATTGAGCAATCCTCCCGGATTGTTGCGCAAATCTAGCACGATTCCATCAATCGTTTTGAATTTTTTTAATTCTTCTTCTACGCGTTTGCTGACATTTTTGTCAAAGGAAGTTACGCGCAAATAAACATAATTACTTTCCTCAATCCCTTTTGCATAAACAGATTCTACTTTGATATTATCGCGCACAATGTTAAAAATCAAGGGTTTTGGCTCGTTTTTGCGCACAATAGTGAGCTGCACTTTTGTATTTGGTTTGCCGCGCATTCTATTAACTGCGTCATCAATGCTCATATTTAATGTGCTCTCCTCATTGATTTTTAGGATAATATCTCCGCTTTTCAAACCCGCTTTATCTCCCGGTGTGCCTTCAATAGGAGCAATGATAGTTAGCGCATTATCACGCAAGCCAATCGTGATTCCGATTCCACCAAATTGTCCATCAGTTTGGATTTTTAAATCCTCAAATTTCTTTTCGTCCAAATAGGCAGAATGTGCATCAAGGTTTGAAAGAAGCCCATCAATCGCTTTATCTACGATTTCATTAAGGCTTAATTCATCTACATAATATTTTTCTACCGTGCCAATGACTTTACGCAATTTATTATAAGCATCTAGTCGTGATTCGTCTTCTGCAAATGCTACATTTTGAAAACCTATTGCAAGGAACAAACTTACAAGCAGTGCATAAAAAATTCTTTTAAATTCAAATTGTTTCATAAAGCAACCTAAAATAAAGTTTAAATGTGCGATTTTAGCGCATTCTCATTAAAACTAAAATAAAAATGTTAGATTTTGTTCTTGCGAGATACTTGCAAAGATAATGGGAAAAATAGCAAGTCAGCTTGGGATTTGTCCTTGCATTCGTGGAGGTTGTAGCAATCTATAATTTAAAGATTCCACATTATAAATTGTTTTCTAGCTGTGCTTCCTCGCAAAGGCGCAAATTAGCTTTTGTTACGCAGGTGAATATAAAGTTGCAAAACTTCCAAGCTCGCTGGTGTTACGCCGCTGATTTCGCTTGCTTCAAAAAGGCTTTTGGGATTAAATTTTTTCAGTTTTTCAATCACTTCCAAACTCAAGCCCGGAATCCCATCAAAAACGAAACCTTGAGGAATCGTTATACTTAACATTTTATCCATATTGTTGATGAGGTTTTGTTGCTTTTGGATATAACTTGCATATTTTGCCTCTACCAAAATCTCCTCTAGCGCGCGTGGAGAGAATCGCGCAAAGGGTGCTTCTATAATTTCTTGGATTCTAAGTAGCTTGTGTAAATCAAAGCTGCGGCGGCTTACAATCGTGCCAAAGGTTGTCTTATCGCTAATTCTCTCTTCTCCGATAGAATCCAAGAATCGCAACATTTCTAAAGTGGGTGTAATAGGGGTGTTGTTCAGCCATTGTAATCCCTCTTGAATGTCGGCTTTATCTTGCATTAGTTGCGCGAAATCTTGGGATTCCATTAAGCCTAGTGCATAGGCTAGTTCCCCAAGCCTAAATATCGCGTTTCCCTCCCGCAAAAGCAGGCGATATTCCGCGCGGGAACTAAACATACGATAGGGTTCTTTTGTGCCTTTGGTAACCAAATCATCTATCATAACGCCAATATAAGCCTCATTGCGTTTTAGGGTAATCTCCTCTTTGCCTTGCGCACTTAAAGCCGCATTGATTCCAGCAAAAATACCTTGTGCGCCCGCTTCCTCGTATCCTGTTGTTCCGTTGATTTGTCCTGCACAATAGAGATTCTTAAGTTTTTTTGTCTCCAATGTGTGCCTTAATTCTGTTGGATTGACATAGTCGTATTCAATCGCATAGCCATAGCGCACAATTTCCGCATTTTCTAAGCCCTCAATGCTGTGAATCATTGCCTCTTGAACATCAAAAGGTAGCGAGCTTGTTAAGCCATTGATATAATATTCGTTCGCCTCTAGCGTTTGGGGTTCTAAGAAAAGCTGATGACGTTCTTTGTCGGAGAAACGATGGACTTTATCTTCAATGCTTGGGCAGTAGCGCGGACCTATGCCTTCAATTTGTCCTGTAAATAGGGGTGCACGATGAAAGTTTGCACGAATGATTGCGTGGGTGTTAGCATTTGTATAAGTTACATAGCAAGGAAGTTGCGTAGGATTAAACTCATTTCCTGCAAGCTCTTTTTGCGTTTTGTGGCTAAAGAATGGTGTGGGTGTGTCGCCATAATGTTTTTCTAGGATTTCAAAGCGAATGCTACTTGCCTTGATTCTCGCGCAAGTTCCTGTTTTGAGCCTCCCGACTTCAAGTCCAAGTGAGCGTAAATCCTCTCCTAATGCACTTGCTGGAGGTTCGCCGGCTCTCCCATTACTAGAAGTGCTTTCGCCAATATGAATTTTGCCACGCAGAAAAGTCCCTGTTGTGAGAATGATTTTTTTAGCATAATAGGTTTTGCCAATGGAAGTTTTTAGCCCAATTACCGCATTTTTGTCGTCATTTAGCAAAAGGGATTCCACAATTTGCTGTGTTACTTCTAGGTTTTTGGTGTGGTAGCAGAGATTGCGCGCGATGATTTTATATCTGTCCATATCAATTTGCGCTCGTGTTCCACGAACTGCTGGACCTTTGGAAGCATTGAGTGTGCGGAATTGTATGCCACTTTTATCCGTAATATAACCCATCACGCCGCCAAGTGCGTCAATTTCTTTGACCAAATGTCCTTTGCCAAGTCCGCCAATAGCTGGATTGCAGCTTGCTGCACCAATTTGTTCTACTAACATAGTGATAAGTAAAGTTTTACAGCCCATTTTTGCTGCGACAATGGAAGCCTCAATTCCTGCGTGTCCTCCACCTACCACGATGACATCATAATTCATTTTTTGCCTTACAAAGTAAATTTTGCGCAATTATAGCCTAATAATAGCCTTTTATGATTCTTTAGTGTTGCAATATTGGCGTGGGATTTGTCCTTGCGGGATTTTGGAATCGTGGCAATCTATAATGTTGAATTGCTTTAAAGATTCCATTACAAAGGTTAAGTTTTGCAAGACTATGGATTGCTTCGCTATGCTCGCAAAGACGAGAGGAGAATCCTCGTAAGGACGCAGTGGTGAAGCACAAGCCGTGCAAGATTGTAGGATTGCTAGAGTTTGCAAACTTACAATTTTTCCTCCCAAAGATACGCACTCTTACAAATTGTTTCTAGCTGATTGAATTGGGGTTGCCATTTGGTTTTGGTTAAAATCTTGTGGTTATCACTTACAAGCACGCTAGGGTCTCCCTCGCGTCTCTTTGTGGATTCTACAACAAAATCCTTACCGCTTACTTCTTTGACGCAATCAATCACTTCTTTTACGCTAAAGCCTTTTCCATAGCCTACATTATAGATTTCAGAGGTTTGCGATTCTAGTAAAGATTGCAAGGCAAAGAAATGTGCGCTTGCCAAATCATCAATATGAATATAATCCCGAATGCAAGTGCCGTCCCTCGTCTCATAGTCACTTCCAAAAATCTGCATTTTTGCGCGTTTGTTTGTCGCACATTCGCAAGCTACTTTGATTAAGTGTGTCGCATTCTTTGTTCTCTGCCCCAAAGCACCTTGTTTGTCCATTAATGCGCCTGCAACATTGAAATAGCGCAGAATCACGCTTTTGAAATTCGGATTTGCAACTTCCAAAGCGTGCAAAATTTTCTCAATCATTAGCTTGGATTCTCCATAAGGATTGATAGGGCTTGGAATCGCGCTTTCTTGAATAGAAGAATGTTCCTTTGGCTCGCCATAGACTGCGGCAGTAGAGCTAAAGAGAAATCGGTTGGTAGCAAACTTTTGTGCAATTTGCAAAAGATTCGTTGTATTGGCAACATTGTTTTGAAAATATTTTAGCGGATTTTGCACAGATTCTTGCACAATGAGGCTTGCGGCAAAATGGATAATTGCGTCAAAGCAGTAGGATTTAAAGGCGTGTTCCAAAGCCATAGAATCGCCCAAATCTCCCTCTATAAATTCCACTCTTTGAGGAAAAGTTTGCATTAGAAATTCTACATTTTCTCTAAAACCACTGCTTAGATTATCAAAAATAACAATCCTACAATCACTATTTTTCAAAAAATAATATGCTGTATGTGAGCCAATATAGCCAGCTGCACCGGTAAAAAAATAAATTTGCATTGATGAACCTTAAATAAAAATAACCTTTAGATTCTATCATCAAGTTGCTAAAAATTTGATTCATTTACTATTTCTTTACATATTTTATGCCACAATAAAAAATCATTTTAGGAGCGAACAATGTGTGGAATTATCGGTTATATTGGCAATGATGAAAAAAAATCTATTTTATTAAACGGCTTGAAAGAATTAGAATATCGTGGCTACGATTCCGCTGGAATCTCTGTGTTGAGTGAGGGCGAGTTAAGTACATTTAAGTCGGTAGGCAAGTTGATAAATTTAGAACGCAAATGCGAGGGATTCCATTCTAGCGGATTTGGTTTAGGAATCGGGCATACGCGTTGGGCAACACACGGCAAGCCAACAGAAGTGAATGCGCACCCGCATTTTGGTAAGTTTAGCAATGTTGTGCATAATGGAATCATTGAAAATTATCAGAGCATTAAGGAATCCCTACAACAGCAAGGTAGAAGCTTCATCTCACAGACAGACACCGAAGTGATTGTGCATTTGTTTGAATCGCATTTGGAAAATCTCAAAAATCCATTTGAGGCTTTTAAGCGCACAATTTCCGAGTTAAAAGGTGCTTATGCGATTCTATTAATTACGCAAAAATCGCCTGATACGATTTATTATGCCAAAAATGGTTCGCCTCTCATTATCGGCAGAGGAAGGGATAGCAAGGGCGCAGAGGCAATTTATTTTGCTTCATCAGACGCTCCCTTGATTGGACTTGCAGAGGAGGTTTGCTACCTAGAAGATGGAGCGGTAGGGGCAATAGAATCCGGGACATTTCACACGCTTCCTAATCCCAAAGCTTTGAGCGGAGATAAACTCTCAGCGCAAAAAGACGGCTTTACTTTCTTTATGGAAAAAGAGATTTACGAGCAACACAAGGTTTTATTGGAAACGATGATGGGGCGCGTGAGCGAGGATAATTTTAGCTTGGAGGAATTAAACGCGCTAGATTTAAGCCGTGTGGATTCTATCACGCTTTGTGCTTGTGGCACGAGTTATCACGCGGCGATTGCGGGAAGTTACTTGATTGAACGCATTGCGAGGCTTAAGGTGAAAGTGGAAATTGCGAGTGAGTTTCGCTATCGGAATCCTATTTTGCGAGCGAACGAGTTGTTTGTCGTGATTTCTCAAAGCGGAGAGACTGCGGACACTTTGGAGGCTTTAAAATTGGCAAAAAGCAATGGGCTAAAAACGCTTGGAATCTGCAATGTGGATAATAGCTCTATCGTGCGCGAAAGTGATTTTAGCCTGCTGACGCGTGCGGGGATTGAAAAAGGTGTGGCGAGCACAAAGGCTTTTGCAACGCAGGTAATGGTGCTGTGGATTTTGGCGAATTTTATCGCACAAAAATGCGGAATCCTAAGCAAGAAAGCAATCAAGCAAGAAATCAAGACAATGCTAGAGGCGGTGCGCGCAACAAAGGTGGATAAAAAGGCGCACGAACATATCAAGCGGCTTTCACGCAGATATTTGCACGGACACGGATTCTTTTTTATCGGGCGGGATATTTTCTATCCCCTTGCATTAGAGGGCGCGCTGAAATTAAAAGAGATTAGCTATCTACACGCGGAGGGCTATCCAAGCGGAGAGATGAAGCACGGACCGATTGCCTTAGCGGATTTGGGGCTATTTTGTGTCGCACTAATGCCACAGAATCTTTTGTATGACAAAATCAAAAGCAATGTGGAGGAGCTAAGTGCGCGCGACGCGATGATTTGTGCTCTAAGCGCAGAATATTATGAGGGTTGCGATGATTGGATTGCGATTCCGAAATATTCGCATTATATGGTAGAATTTTTTGCAATGATGGTGGTTTTGCAGATTTTTGCGCTAGAAGTTGCGGTGAGATTGGGCAATGATGTGGATATGCCAAGAAATTTGGCAAAAAGTGTAACGGTGGAGTAAAGAATTTCACAATGACAAGGTAGCAAATTTTCTGTTATTGCGAGGACTGCAACACTGAAGCAATCCATAAACCAAAATCGTGCGTAAGCACCACCTTAATAAAAGCGTTGTCGGGGTGGGGGATTTTAAGCGGGAGGGAGCGACTTTGCAATTTAAGCCCCTCCCTTAAGAGAATGTATCTTTAAATTTTGTATTTCATTTACTATTTCATTAATAGAATCCTCTTTGTGCGGAATTATAGATTTGCGCTAAAGCGGGCAAACTGCTTTGCAGTGTGCGCCACGACTTGATAAATGAAGTCTCGCAATGACGACAAAAATCTTTGTGATTCTACCTTCGTTATTGTGAATTTTATTTGTGGAATCACGACGTAATATTTGCAAATCTATTATTTTGTGTAAAGTTTGGATTCCACAAGGGTAAGATTCTAACGAAGCTCTTGCGATGATAAAGAGGTAAAGTCGCTTAGTGTTATTGTTTTATGATTGCATAGTTTTTACAAGCTGTATCATTGCCCATATCACAAGCAATTCCAAAGTGTTCAAGAGCCTCATCTTTGTCTAATCGGCAACCTTGTCCTTTTAAATACATAATCCCTAACATAAAATACAAATGTGATTCTGCTATCTTGCTCTCTTTTGCTTGTTGGAAATGTTTAAACGCTTGAGAGTAGCTTTGTTCAATACCTTTGCCATAATAGTAGTTAGTGCCTATATTTAAACAACCATAGGCATCTTTCCCATCGCAAGCTAACTGAAAATATTTGTTTGCCTTTTTGATGTCCTTTTTTGTTTCTTTGCCATTGCTATGAGTTTTTTACACGATTCTTTATTGTGCGTTTTCGTGCAAGATAAAGCATTTTGTTTGAATGCTTTATACTCATTAATTGTTTGTCTATTGAGAAAGTCGCTAATTTGTTTAGTTAAATCATCGCTTTTTATCCAAAGCGCAATAGCTAATAAATACAAGAAAGCTAAAAATGTATTTTTTCATTGGTTGTCCTTTTGTGTTATTAAAGTGACATTGCATTAAATTTTAAATGTATTTTATATCAAATTCAATTTTTTGTTCATTTAGTGCGTTTGGGATTTGTGCTAATTCTGCTTTGTCCTTTACTTCAAAATACACTGCGATTCCGCAATCACTTGAAAATTCGCGTGGTGTTGGCACGAGCTTGACATAGATTTGTAAATCCTTTAGAATCGCCTCACTCTCAAACGCACTTGAAGTCGTGAATACAAGAATGTAGCCCTTTATCATCACACGCGCCTTGTGGCAATGTCGCGTAATGCGTCTATCGTGGATTCTATTTCCGTGCTTGTGTTAAAAACGCCCGGACTTAGGCGAATCGTGCCTCCGCGCTCAAAGCTCCCAAGGCTTTTGTGACTTGAGGGCGAGCAGTGCAATCCCACGCGCACGCAGATTCCAAACTCTCTATCTAGGATTTCTCCTACTTTGGAAAGAGTATGGTTTTGCACATCAATGGACAATGTTCCGCTGCTTTGCCCTTGTGTGTAGTAGATTTTAATATTTGGGATTCCACTTAGCCCACTAAGGAGCTGTTCGCGTAAGCACAATTCGTGCTTATGGATATTTTTTACCTCCTTGTTTTTAATCCATTCTAACCCCGCTTGAAGCCCAGCGATTCCGTGCATATTGGGCGTGCCACTCTCAAACCTATCGGGTAAAAAAAGAGGTTGAATCTCTGCCTCACTCAAACTCCCCGTGCCACCAAAAATAAGCGGCTCTATCCTCTCTATTGCGAAGTCATCAGCCACAATAAGTGCGCCCACTCCCATAGGCGAAAGCAAGCCCTTGTGCGCACTTAAAGCAAGAAAATCCACTTGGCTCATTACTTCTTTCATTTCTATGCAGCCAACACTCTGCGCGCCATCAAGCAAAAAGGCGACATTTTGGGCTTTAGCTAACGCGCTTAAATCCTCTAGCGGAATCCTCGCCCCGCTGACATTATTAATATGCGCGCACGCTAGGAGTTTCGCTCCCTTTAGCATTGCTTCTGCACTTTTTAAATCCACCGCGTGCATAGGGCTGCACGGAATCTCACGCACTTCTAGGTTTAAATGCTCTTTTAGTGCATTGAGCGGTCGTTTAATTGCATTGTGCTCCATTTGTGTAACCACCACAATGTCTTTTTCTTTCAAAAAGCCTTGCAAAAGGGTATTAATCGCCATTGTTGCATTGAGAGTAAAAAGGACGCGTTTGCAGTCTTTCAAGCCTACGAGACTTGCTAGAGCCTTGCGCGTTTGGTAAAGGATTCTGCCTGATTCTATGGAGAGAGAATGTCCGCTGCGTCCAGCACTTGCGCCGATATTTTCCAAAAATCCACTCACTGCTTCTTTCACGCCCGGAGCTTTAGGAAAGGTAGTAGCGGCATTGTCTAGGTAGATACATTTTGAAATGTTTTGAGGTTGCATTAAGATTCCTTTCTTTGTTGTTTTAAGATTCTTGTATGCTAACAACGAGATTCTAAATTATAGATTGCTATTGGCTTGCAAGGACGACAAGCTAACTACCGCGTCATTGCGAGCTAAGCGAAGCAATCTATGATGTAGAATCTTGCCTTTAATTTTTTAAAGCTTCTATTGTTAAGATTGCTTTTTGCTAGACTATAAATTGCCACAGCCTCTAACGAGGCTTCGCAATGACGCATAGGTTTTAAGCTTTTTTTAATATAAACTCCAAATCCTCACCATTTTGCGATTCGCTTTCTACATTGTATCCGCTATTTTTAGCAAGACGGCGGATATTATCACTGCTTGCACCACAACTACAAAGCACTTTGATTTCGCTTTCGCCTCTATCCAAAAGAGGTTTGAGGTTTAGCACAGGTTCAGGGCAACTAAGCCCTCGCACATCAAGTTCTACCATTTTAACTCCTTTTTTCTCTTGCAAAAACTGCAACTAATAGACAAAAAATAAATCCCACTAGAACTGCCATAGGTGCATTTGCCCCGATTCCAGCAGGAGAGCTTGCAAGCCCGAAGTTGTGCGCAAATGCTGCACCCACAAGAAGCCCAAGCACAAAAACTGCAGCGTCGCCATCTCCCTCGCCGCTAAGGATAATTTGTCTGCCTGGGCAACCCCCCGCTAGAGTAAATGCGATTCCAGCTAGTGCCATACCAAGAAAATTCCAAAGCGTATCATTGTGCGCAATGGGTTGTCCGCTAAATCCGGGATTAAAGAATCCTAATGCAAGATTGGTAATAAATGCAGCAACGACTAATGCAATGACGCCTTGTAAAATGTGCGTGTCGCGCATTAGAATCGTATCACGTACCGCAGCAATCATACAAAAACGGCTTTTTTGGAAGATAATACCCAAAAACAATCCAGCAACGAGTGAAATAATAAGAGGTGCGTGCATAGAACCAGGACCCTTAGCAGAAAATTTAATCGGAGTATTTTCCCCTGTAAGTCCCCAAAAAAGAAGCCCGAGTAATCCTAAGGCAAAAAGTGGAAATACAAGCCCTACAATCTTGCTTGCAGGACGATTGCGTCCAAGTGAAAAGCCGCGTTTGAGGAAAAAGATTCCAATAAGGATTCCAAAAATTAACCCAAAAACACCCGCAATCGCAGTCCAATCCCCCGCACTAAGCCTTAACCACATTCTCCAAGGGCAACCCAAAAACACGAGTGCGCCAATCATCGCAAAGATTCCAAGTCCAAATCGCACAATCGGTGCGCTCCCGGCGCGTGGGCGAAATTCTCGGAATAAAAAAGAAGCAAGCAATGCACCCAAAATCAACCCAATCACTTCAGGGCGAATATATTGCACAATACCCGCTTGATGTAAGTTCAATGCCCCTGCAATATCGCGCGTAAAGCACGCCGCACACATACCCATATTGCCCGGATTCCCTAAATACACCAAAACAGGCGCGAGAATTCCAAGTGCAATACCCGCTAAAATAGGCCAAATTGCCAATCTCATAAAAACTCCTAAAATATAAATGACAGCTGTTAGAAAGTAGGTAAAGTAGAAGAGCTGTTTGCTTAATCCTTAAGCCAATTTTGAATTATAAAGAAATTTTACTTAAAATACAAATTTTTTAGATTCTAACCTTTTGTGGTTAAATGAGGTTAGCCATTGCCGCAAGGATTCCAAGCGGTGCAATAAAACGAATCACAAAATACCAACCCTTGAAAAAGATTCCGCTTAGTTTTCCTTCAAGCATAGCATAGACTTGTTCTTTTGGTAGAATCCAGCCCATATAAAGACACATAAAAACTCCTGCCAATGGGAGCATAAAAGAGCTAGTGAGATAAACAAACCAATCAAAAAGATTCTTGCCAAAGAAGGTTAAATCCGCCGAAAAGGCAGTAGTGTTGCTAAGTAGGGCAATGATACCCAAAGCATAAGCACTCAAAACGCTAATGAGATTCGCCTTGTGCCGCTTCATAGAAAAACGTTCAATCAAATAGCTATTGAGAGGCTCTAGCATAGAAACAGCAGAGGTAACTCCAGCAAAAATAAGGGAAACAAAGAATAAAAATGCAATGATTTGTCCTACCACACCCATATTGGCAAAAATAAGTGGCAAGGAGATAAAAACCAATCCAACGCCTTCTGTTGGCTCTGCTCCATAACCAAAAATAAAGGTAAAAATAACCAAGCCCGCCACAAGACAAAAGAAAAAGTTGAGCAAGGCAATGATAAGAGCAAAACGAACGAAATTTCCTTGTTTTGGCATAGAGTTAGAATAAACTAGAATCACTCCTACGCCCAACGAAAGAGAGAAAAAAGCTTGTCCAATCGCACGCACAATTACTTCTGCATTGATTTTTTCAAAGTTTGGGTGGAAGAGAAATTTGAAAGATTCTACAAAAGCATCTTGTACCATAGAATAAGCGAGCAATCCCAAAAAGATGAATAAAAGCAAAGGCATAAGAATGAGATTTAATTTTTCAATCCCTGCTTTTACGCCACGATTGAGGACATACGCACAAAGTGCTACTATCGCAAAATGCCACAACATTTGCCAGCCAATTTGATTGCTTATAAACCCCCCCCATAGATTTTGTGTGGTTTCTAAGGTTTTGGGCAATCCTATAACGCTTAAGAACATATAATGCACTAACCAACCCAAAACGACGACATAAAAGGCGAAAATCAAAACACCAGAAATTACCATAAAACCACCATATTTTAAAAATTTCAGATGTTTTGGGGCGAAATTTTCAAAGGTGCTGACACTATTTTGTCCGCTTGCCCTCCCAAAAAGCATTTCTACGATAAAAACACTGACTCCAAAAACTAAAAAAGCTAGCACAAACACAAGAACAAAGGCGAATCCCCCGTTTTGTCCTACCAAATAAGGAAACCCCCAGATTCCACCTAGTCCAATCGCACTACCCGCTGTGGATAATATATAGCCTGTTTTGGAAAATCTCGTCATCAAATCCCCTTTTAATCTTTAGATATATCTTAGCAGAATCAAACGCTAAAATAAAGGCTTTTTGAAAAATTAGTCAAGAGATTTCACTTTGATTTGCTTATTTGAGAGGATTTTATTAATTTTTAATAGCAAGAATTAAGTGTGGAATCCCATTTCGCGTCCTCCATCAAAGTTGGAGTTTAGTTCCCGCTTGATTTCGTCTAAAAAGCTTTGTGTGCTAAATTGCGGTTTAGAAAGGCTCGCGATATTGTAGGCGGTGTTTTTGACAATCAGCGCAATTTGTCCGCCACTTAGATTAAATTCGGCTAGCTTTTTGAGATTAAAATTCTCTTCAAAGGGAGCATTCTTAGGCAGTAGTTTTTCCCAAAGCCTGATACGTTCTTCAAAATTTGGTTTTTTAAATTCAATCTTATAATTAAAACGTCTTGAAAAGGCAGTATCAAGCGTTTCTAGTAGATTGGTTGTTGCAATTAAGATTCCGTCAAATCGTTCAATCTGTTCTAGGAAAATATTTTGCATTTGATTGTGCATTTTGTCTGCCCCGCTTCCATTGGTTGTGCGCGTGCTTAGGAATTGGTCTGCTTCATCTAGTAGCAAAATAGGCGTTTGTTTGCTTTTGGAACAAAGTTCTTTATAGGATTCAAAGATTTTGCGCACATTTTTTTCACTCTCGCCCACATACATAGAAAGAATCTTAGAACAATCAAAGCTCAAAATGGGTTTTTTAAGGGATTTGGCTAGGGCTAAAGCGGTAAGCGTTTTGCCTGTGCCTGCTGCACCGTAAAAGATAATCTTTGCGTCAATTCCACGCTTTTTGTCTTTGATTCCCCAATCTTTGAGATATTGCAAAACTTTAGAATCCATTTGTTTGAGCAGAGTTTCAAGGGTGGATTGCGTGCTTGGGCTTAAGACTACTTCGCTTAATGGAATCTTGGGGTGCAAAAATTCAAAGATTTCTTGCTCTAAGACGAGTGATTTTAGGCTAATGCGCTCCTTTTTGTCGTAATTTTGCGGGTGTGTGATTCTTTTTAGAATCGCATCAGGGATAAAAAAGGTGCGGTTAATCCCTCCAAAAGGGCTTAAGATTTCATCATAATCTACCAATCCTTTTTCTACCAAACGACTTCTATCGTCTAAAAATGCGCGATTCTTCATTCTTTCGTAGTCGTTCATACTAATGAGATTGATAAGGGTATTTAGTTCTCTTCCCTCACTTTCTTTGCCCAAATATTCTTCACGCAAAAGGGCAATGAAAATGATTTTTTCTTGCGCATTGAGACTATATTCTTTAAACAAAACTTCCAAGCTTAATTTTTCTTTTGTTAATTCTAAACGCTCATCAATCCTTTGTTGTAAGAGCTTGAATTTTTGCATACCTTTGTTTAAAAGAGGGGAGGTGTAATGGTCTTTTTTGTGGGGGCTTAAGCTGTGTAATAGTTCAATGGATAGAAATTGGTCTTTAAGATATTCTAAGTGGTTATTATAAGGAGCGACTTTTGGAAGTTTGGGATTAATACCCCCTTCTTCAAGGAGCTTTAGAAAGCTAGAGCTAAGACTAAAAGGAGTGTTGAGTAATTCCAATAGAATAACTTCTTGGCTAAGATTTTTTAGAAAACTTTGCTGATTAATCCAGCCTAATTCTAAGAGATTCTTAAAATAAGGCAAGTGCTTAAGAATCGCAACTTCATCTTGCGGAATAAAAAGAGCATTGATAATATCTAAGCAAATATTTTCATCGTTGCCTTTTAGGATTTCGGTGCATAAATGACGCAAAATAAGTGCTTCCTCATAATTGCATTTCAAAAAAGGATAAATTTTTGTTTTGTTAATGGGGTTGGTTTGCAAAAAATCTAGTAAATATTGCATACAGCTCCTTCATCATCGTAAGGGTCAAGATGGGTGATGATTTCCCATTTTCCCTCTAGGTTTTGGATAGCACATTCAATAGAATCTGCAACTCTGTGCGCGTCTAGCAAAGAAATGTTGGGGTCAAAGACAAGATGAACCTCTACAAGATTTGTTTCACCGCTTTGGCGCGTTTTCAAATCGTGATAACTTTGCACTTGCGGGGCAGAGGCTATGATTTGTTTGACAGATTCAACCTTTTGTTTCTCTAGGGCTTTGTCAAGCAGAATCAGCACGCCCTCTTTTAAGATTCCAAAGGCGGAATAGGCGACATAGATTCCAATCCCTATCCCAAAAATTGCGTCAATGATATGGAGATGTGTCCAATGCACAAGGACAAGAGCAACTAGCACCGCACCATTGCTTAAAATGTCTGTTTTGTAATGCAATGCGTCTGCTTTGATGACAAGATTATTACTCTTTTTTGCGATATAGTTAAGATAAAGGACAAGCATCGTGGTTAGAATCAGAGAAAAAAGCATTACATAGAGTGAATAATCTAAATAGACTAACTCTCCACCAAAGAAAAGTTTTTTAAAGGACTGGTAGAGAATAAAGATTCCAGAGACTAAAATCACGCTTCCTTCAATCACAGCCGCAAGCGATTCTATTTTGCCCATACCATAATTAAACTCAAAATTTGCAGGCTTTTCGGCTTTGGTTAGTGCATAGAGGTTAAAAAGTGAGGCAGACAAATCTAGCAAAGAATCAATCGCACTTGCTAAGATTGCCACCGAGCCGCTAAGGATTCCGATGATAAATTTTACGCTAATGAGAATACAAGCTGTTAAACTTGAAACAATGGTGGCTTGACGTTGGATACTGATTTTTGGCTTTTTTGTAAAATCTACTGCGCAATTATTGGGAATATTATTTTGTGAAACAGACATTAGAATCCTTAAATGGGAGGGAGCAAATAAAGAGGTTTGAGCCGCGTATTAAAAAGGGTTAAGTCCAAAATATCAGGCAAAACAAAGGACTTCCTTTGGGGTGGTGTATGAAAGGATTGCAGGCAAATATTCAGCTCTCTTGCTTCTTTGTCTAGAGTTTGGGATTTATTGCTTGGATTTGTGGAATCTGCTTGGATAAAATAGCAATTTCCATAGGCTTTGATAGGGGAGTTTTCATTAAAGTGAAAGGCGTGTGTAGCGTAGAGTTTCACATTTTGTGTGATTTCTAAAGTCTTTGCAAACAGATAAATGAGTTTCAAAGCCATAAAGCTTCCCGGACCACGCACGAAATACAAACTTTCAAATGCGATTCCTTGTGAGCGCAAATCCATAAACAATGGCACTAACCCTTCGCTTAAAGGTTGAGTGATGAGGTGGGATTGTGTCAATTTCCATATTTTTTGGATACAAGAATAAATACCCACAAGTGTTGGTTCTCCTGCAAGATTGGGCAAAATTAAGATTTTATGCATTTTGTAAAGCGTATTCATAAATCTTTTGAGATTCTTCACTTTCTAAAATCTCAAAAGCATTGCTGTTTTCAAAAAGTTTTTTGGTTAGCAAATGGTTGAGTTTATGGCTGCCCGCATAGGAGACATACGCGCCAAGCAATGGAATCCCAAGCAAAGACATATCTCCAATGGCATCAAGGATTTTGTGTCGGACAAATTCCTCTTTGTAGCGCAAGCCCTCTTTGTTTAGAATCGTAGTATCATCTAGCACAATGGCATTATCCAAAGAACCACCTAATGCAAGCCCGATAGAGCGCAAATATTGCACCTCACTTAAAAACCCAAAAGTCCTAGCACGCGCAATCTCTTCTTTGTAATTTTTGGTAGAAAACTTAAATTTGTAGGATTGTGTGCCAATGGCAGGGTGAGGAAAATGAATAGAAAAGTCAAAAATACACGCGTCATTTGGCTCAAAACGCACAAATTTATCCCCCTCTTTGACTTCAATAGGAGTTTTGATTTTTAAGATTTTTTTAGGTGAGGATTGCTTGAGGATTCCTGCTTCCTCTAAGAGCATACAATACCCAATGCTACTGCCGTCCATAATCGGCACTTCCTCATTGTCCAATGTGATTTTTAGATTATCAATCCCATACGCGTGGATTGCGGAGAGTAAGTGTTCAATCGTGGAGATTTTGTATTGTTCTTTTGCAATCACGGTTGCCATTGTCGTATCTACTACATTTTCTGGATTTAATGGAATGCTTATCCCCACATCACTGCGATAGAAATGAATCCCGCAGTTTTCATCTAGGGGTTCTAAAGTCATTTTGACAGGCACTCCCTTATGTAGCCCGATTCCAACTAATTCTACTTTTTTTGCAATCGTTTGTTGTTTCATCGTAGTTCCTCTATCATAATTTCATCTTGTTTTTTGTAAATTTTATTTTGATTGTATTGTAACAATTCCTTATCTAAAATTTCTCCGTGAAAAAGGACATTTCCCTCTCCTACTTCACCTAATATCATATAATCTCCATTGCAAAATATATTTCCGCTAATTTTTCCAAAAATCTGTACATTTCCTTCGCTTTGGATATGCGCACCACTATTAATGCGCCCAAAAATCGTCAAATCCCCTTGCGTGATGATTTCTTCACCGCTCCGAATAGTGCGATGAAAAACAAGTGTAGGTTTTTGCTTGGATTCTATTTCTTGGGATTTTGCATTGGATTCCGTGTTTGTTGTGGTATTGGGTGGAATCATAGAATGGATTGCATTTTCTAAGCTTAGTTGAATTTGCCCGCAAGTTTCGCCCTTTTTTGTATCCAAAGATTCTATGAAATTGAGGTTTTTAGAGACGAGATAATCATAAAGCGCGGTAGAATCTGTTGTTTTGATAGGATAAGTAAAAATCATCAAAAAATCTTTGAGCAAAATAAAGTTTTTTTCAATATAGGCAATCGTTTCTTGCCCCTCTCCTTGAGTGAAAATAAAAGCACGAAAGTTTTTCTGTCTTGCCTTAACCATAATCTGCCTTTAGAGTTTGTTGATGATGTCTTTAGCCTGTGAAATCACATTTGTAATATTTGTCTTTATCCAAGCGGAATCCATCCATTCTGCATTCCATACTTCATAGCCTTGCACTAGCACGCTAAAGTGCAAATGGTCTCCCAATGCTAGCCCTGTACTGCCTGTATTTGCGATAATTGTGCCTTTTTCTAAAGAATCCCCAACTTGGACATTTGTGCTTGTTAGATGCGCGTATAAAGTAGAAAGTCCAAGTCCGTGATAAATAACAAGTGCATTGCCATCAATCCCTACAAATTCATTGAGTGTAACAATGCCCGCATTATTTAAAATCACAGGCGCTTGTTTGATACTTGCAAGGTCTAATCCCATATGATTGGATTCACTAACATTTTCTCCTTGATATGTAAAGGTGCGGTGGTCGCCAAAACTCGCCATAACCGCACCATTTTTTAGGGGTGCAAAGGCTTGAATGGGGAAATTTTCTACTAGGGATTCTGTATCCGCGAAAGAAGAGGCATTTAAAACCCGTTGGAAAGTATTTTCGCGCACTTCTTCATTGATATAGCGAAAAATTTCAATCTTGTCTGCAAAATCTTCCAAATTTTTTTCTCCAATTTCTTGCACAAGACTAGAGATTTTGCCATCAATAAAGTTTTCTGTTAGTGGAATCGTGGAATCACGATATTGTTTTTTTTGTTTGAAATAATTAATTGGCGCAACGCTGACATTGCCCGCGCTATCTTCGGCGATAATTTTAGCGTTAAAATCCTCGTGGAGTTTAGACCACGCAAGCAGGGAAATATAAAATCCCTCTTTATAGAAAGGTTGTGGCGTAAAGTCTAAATTACCATTGTTAATTTTTATACTTTTTAGATTTTCGTCCTCTGCTTTAAAGATGATTAAAGCACTCCCGCCTTGCGTGATTTTATAAGAATTTGCAATAATGGCAATTTGTGGCTTTTTGGTATCTACTTGAATATGGAATTGTTCGGTGGTTGTATTGCCTCCAAAAAAGTTCCATTTGCTTGTATCTGTTACGCTCACTTCAAGGAGGAAAGATTGGATATTACTCTTGAGATTTTGAGGCTTTTGTATGCCAATACAGAAACTCTTAATCGGGGATTGTGCAGTGATATTTTGTGTCAATGGAGCAATATTTGCGCTCTTGGCTGCACAGATTTCATTTTGTTCAGTGAGTTTTTGCGCATCAAGTGGAATCTTTTGTCCATTTTCTATCAGTGAGACTTGATAGCTTTTGATTCCTGCATTATCACTAACCTCAATAGGAAATGTTCCTTTGAGATTCCAAGAAGTGCTTTTTAGGTGAATTGTAGGAGATTCTTTTTCAAAAGAATCGGAGCTTAACATAAACATTCCCAACAAAATAACAACCACGAGCGCAACAAGTCCGGCAATTTTAATAAAACCGCTTTTGGTATGAGGATTTTGCATAATATTCCTTAAAAATTATTTCTTTTGAGAAAAGAACCTTTTATTTTAGCTAAAAAGTGCTTAATTTGTAAGTAAATAAGAGATTTTAGGATAAGAAATGTTTGTTAGGTTATTATGAGAGTTTGTCTAAAATAATCAAAGAAAGAATCTCATCTTAAATTTTGTGATTTTTTACAAAGTTTAAGATATGCTAGAGGATAGATTGTTATGCAAGTTGAAGTTATTTACAAGAACAAAAGCAAATTAAGCAAATTGCTTATGCTTTTGCACCCTTGCAAAATAGTGTTAAGTTAAGCATTCAATGCAGATTTTATTGCCTCTTCAATCAGTGATTTGGAGTTTGGCTCAACGAGTCTTTCGCCCACTTCTGCACCATTTTTATAAAAAATAAGTGTCGGGATTCTGCGCACATTCAAAGAATCCTTGAGCGCTTCTTCTTCGTCTGCCATAATAGCAAAAAACTTAACCTGTGCGCCATATTCTTGCATAAGCATTCCGATAATCGGCTCAATTTTACGACAATCTGGACACCAAGGAGCTCCAATTGCGACAAGGCAAACTCCCTCTTTAACAGCATTTTCAAAAGTAGCTTTTGTTAATTTTTCCAACATTTAAATTCCTTTTATTTAAAGTTATGAAAAGAATTTTGAATCAATTTTGCTTAAAAAATACAAAATACTAGTTGCGTCCGTGATTTTGTTACATTTCTTTTTAAATGTTTGGTTGAAAAGCATTTTTGGAATCTTTTAGGCAATGTTGGTAAAAACCGCTTGCACATCATCGTCCTCTTCAATCCTGTCTAGCAATTTCTCAATGTCTATTAATTGCTCTTCGTTAAACTCCACAGGATTCGTTGCGATTCGCTCTAATGCCGCTTTTTTAACCTCTAGCTTGAGTTCCTCTAGTGCATTGGCAAGTGTGCCAAAACTCGTATAATCTCCATAAATATGGACAATTTCTTCTTCTATTTCCATAGAATCTAAACCTGCGTCAATTAATGTGAGTTCTAGCTCTTCTAAATCCCTAGCAGTCGCTTTGTTGATTTCAAAATGCGCCTTGCGTGCAAACATAAATTCTAAAGAATTGTTTGTTAGCATTTGTCCACCAAGTTTATTGACATAACTTTTGAGATTCGCCACCGTGCGTGTGGTATTGTCTGTTGCGCATTCTACAAAAAATAATGCGCCGTGTGGAGCTTTGATTTCATAATTGACTTCTGTGATTTGGATTCCGTCTTTTCCTAAAGCTCGCTTAATAGCTGCTTCAATATTGTCTTTTGGCATATTTTGTGCTTTTGCTGCTAGAATCGCGGTGCGGAGCTTGGAATTCATATCGGGATCTCCGCTGCCGCCCTCCTTAACAGCGATACTAATTGCTTTTCCTAATTTGGGAAAAAGTTTGGACATTTTGTCCCATCGTTTTTCTTTGCTTGCCCTGCGATATTCAAATGCTCGTCCCATAAAAACCTCTAATATTTTAGAATATTTTGAAAGTAAATTGTAGTATTTTTAAGTTTAAAGTTGCAAGATATTTGGCAAGAATATTACAAATTTCTTGACATTAAAATAAAATTGCTATATAATTTCACCTCATTTTTTATGAGCTTTTATTCCGGATTAGCTCAGCGGTAGAGTAGGCGGCTGTTAACCGCTTGGTCGTAGGTTCGAATCCTACATCCGGAGCCACTTTATCCTTAATCTTTTTCCAAAAATTTTATTAATGTTTTTTATTCAACAAACCTTATATTTTAAAATGTTTTTTCTGATATAATCTTAGCGAAATTTGTTGATTTTTAAGGGTTATGGATATGCAAAGTAATAAAACTTTTTTAGTTGCGGAGCTTTCTGCAAACCACAATCAAGATAAAAATTTAGCTTTAAAGACGATTAAAGCGGCGAAAGACTCCGGTGCAGACGCAATTAAGTTGCAAACCTATACGCCCGATTGCCTCACGATTGATTGTGATTTAGAGGATTTCAAGATTAAAGGAACATTGTGGGGTGGAAAGAAGTTTTATGATTTGTATCAGGAAGCGATGACGCCGTGGGAATGGCACGCGGAACTATTTGAATATGCACAAAATCTTGGGCTCGTATGTTTTTCTAGCCCTTTTAGCAAAGAGGGTGTGGATTTTTTGGAGACTTTAGGGAATCCTATTTATAAGGTAGCGTCTTTTGAGATTGTGGATTTGGAGCTAATCTCCTATATGGCGCGTTTGGGCAAGCCGATGATTCTATCAAAGGGAATCGCAACCAAAGAGGAGATTCAAGATGCTATTGGTGCGTGCAAGCAAGCGGGTAATGCAGATATTACGCTTTTGCAATGCACAAGCTCTTATCCCGCACCGCTTAATAGCGCGAATCTTAGTCTTATTCCAGAGCTAAGGCAGGATTTTGAAGTGGAAGTTGGGTTATCCGACCATACTTTAGGAATCACCGCACCGATTGCTGCTGTAACTCTTGGCGCAAAAGTGATTGAAAAGCATTTTATACTGAATCGTAAGCTCGGCGGTGTGGATAGTGCATTTAGTCTTGAACCCGAAGAGTTTGCACAAATGGCAAAGGCGGTGCGAGAGGTAGAGGAGTTGCTTGGGATTCCGACTTATGAATTAAGCCAAAAATCTAAGGAGGGCAGAGCGTTTATGCGTTCCTTGTATGTGGTGGAAAATATTAAAAAAGGTGAGAGGATTACTGCAAAGTCTGTGCGTTCTATCCGACCCGGATTCGGAATCGCACCAAAATATTTAAAGCAAGTCCTAGGCAAGTGTGCAAGTCGTGATTTGTATCGTGGTAAGGCATTGGAGTTTGGGGATTGGGAATAAATGGGTATAATTCTTAAACTATGGTAGTTTGCAAGAGTGGGAGAAAAGGAAAAAATATGAAAAATTTGTTTGGCATATTCCCAATAATGCTTTTGGCTTTATTGTTGAATCTATTGAGCGCAAAAGAAAGCCTAGAGCAAATGAGTCAAGAGCAATATGAGAAGGCAAGAGAAATAGCGGCACATTATGACGAAAGGGCATTTAGAAAAAAAGAGGGGTTTAATAGTTATCAGAAAATGGAAGAATTTTTTGATGAATACAATGTGAGACGCTATATCATTACAACACTTTATAAGGATATGGACATCAATCAAGCCTATGAGAGCTATGTAACAAACTCAACAGGAGAGCATTTTGAAAACCAAAATGATATTTCAGATAGATGTAAAATTACAAAATGGCTTCCAACTCTCCCAAAGCAAAATAAGACTTTAGAATGGAATTTTGATTTTCATTTTGCGTGTGGTGATGCGCAAAAAATGAGTGATGAGGGGGTTGATGTGAGCTTAAGTTACACATATAAAAGCCCAAAAAACTTAATTATTACTTATAAGGCTTTAGGAGATGATTTTAGGGTTCGGACAGATAATGCTTTACTCATATTGGAATTCACACAAGAAGCAGAAGGCACTTATCTCAAAATACACTCAAAAGCTTTGCCTGTGAGTTTTGATTGCAAAAAGGCGAATCTCAAAACTGAAATTGCCATTTGCAATGCTGCGGAAAAAGAAAATTTTAACGAGGACATAAAATTATACTATCTCTATAACGCACTATTGATAGAGACAGAAGACTATATAGAACGTAAGAGTATTGAAGCCTCACAAAAAGCGTGGCTAAAAGAACGCAATCAATGTCAAAATGATATAGAGTGTATCAAAACGCTTTATAAATCCCGCTATGGCGAAATCTCTGCACAATTACAAAGTATATTTAAAAAAAAGTTTGGGTTTTTGGAGCATTGCGCAAGTATTCACAATAATAGGTGGGACGGGCGTGCAGACCCAGAATTTGGCGAATACTCTCAGCAAAGAAAATGTAGTTTCGCAGGCAATATTTTTGACGCTTATGAGGCAATAAAAACAAATGAACAAGATGGGAAATATCTTGCAGATGTCAAGCAAATAAGGGCAAAAAAAGATTTTGAAGACAAGATTAGTAACGACGCACAAGGTGGTCTCACGTATATTGCGTATATTGATTATAAATGGCAAGATAATCAAAACACATTCATTCTTTCTTTGGCTTATGAGTATTACGGCACTATCTATATACTTACACAAAAAAGTCCAAATCAAACGGAAGTGATTGTAGAAGATTATGAGATTCCTTAGACAGCACAAAGCCAAATGTTTGAGGCTTTGCGTATCTTTAGTAGGAGAATTTGATGCTATTTCCTATTCATCTTTTGTTTAAAAATTCCCTTTAACCTCCCCTTAAGTTTTCTTTGATATAATTTTGCTTCCTTTTTTGCGCTAAAAATCTTTAGAGTAAAAATGTTCTTTAACTTTTGTAATGTATTTACATCTATATAAAGTTAAAATGATCTTTGAAAACTAAGCAGGAAATAGAAGAACAACATTCTTTTTATTTTCTAATTTCTTTACAACATAAACTCATTTATTACTTTGTAGTTTTACACTTGTAAAACACAAGTCTAAACAGAGATTTTGAGATTTTAGGACAAACTAACCTATACTTGATTTTTCTTTTTGTTGCTTTACAAATTGAAAATCAATTGAAAGCAGCATTATAAATTGCTACTTTCACTTTAAATTCTTTTCTTTAATTTATAAGAAAGTTTTAAAGTTTTTTAAAATAGAAAGATTTTTGAATGGTTTTTGTAGTTGTGAAGCAATTTACGCGGAGACTAGACTAATGGTCTGTCGCACAAGCAAATTGCAAGCTCTACAAAAAGCAACAAAAAGATTCTTTTTTTTATGGAGAGTTTGATCCTGGCTCAGAGTGAACGCTGGCGGCGTGCCTAATACATGCAAGTCGAACGATGAAGCTCTAGCTTGCTAGAGTGGATTAGTGGCGCACGGGTGAGTAATGCATAGATAACATGCCCTTTAGTCTAGGATAGCCATTGGAAACGATGATTAATACTGGATACTCCTTACGAGGGAAAGTTTTTCGCTAAAGGATTGGTCTATGTCCTATCAGCTTGTTGGTGAGGTAATGGCTCACCAAGGCTATGACGGGTATCCGGCCTGAGAGGGTGAACGGACACACTGGAACTGAGACACGGTCCAGACTCCTACGGGAGGCAGCAGTAGGGAATATTGCTCAATGGGGGAAACCCTGAAGCAGCAACGCCGCGTGGAGGATGAAGGTTTTCGGATTGTAAACTCCTTTTGTTAGAGAAGATAATGACGGTATCTAACGAATAAGCACCGGCTAACTCCGTGCCAGCAGCCGCGGTAATACGGAGGGTGCAAGCGTTACTCGGAATCACTGGGCGTAAAGAGCGCGTAGGCGGGATAGCAAGTCAGATGTGAAATCCTATGGCTTAACCATAGAACTGCATTTGAAACTGTTATTCTAGAGTATGGGAGAGGTAGGTGGAATTCTTGGTGTAGGGGTAAAATCCGTAGAGATCAAGAGGAATACTCATTGCGAAGGCGACCTGCTGGAACATAACTGACGCTGATGCGCGAAAGCGTGGGGAGCAAACAGGATTAGATACCCTGGTAGTCCACGCCCTAAACGATGAATGCTAGTTGTTGTGGAGCTTGTCTCTGCAGTAATGCAGCTAACGCATTAAGCATTCCGCCTGGGGAGTACGGTCGCAAGATTAAAACTCAAAGGAATAGACGGGGACCCGCACAAGCGGTGGAGCATGTGGTTTAATTCGAAGATACACGAAGAACCTTACCTAGGCTTGACATTGATAGAATCCGCTAGAGATAGTGGAGTGCTAGCTTGCTAGAACTTGAAAACAGGTGCTGCACGGCTGTCGTCAGCTCGTGTCGTGAGATGTTGGGTTAAGTCCCGCAACGAGCGCAACCCTCGTCCTTAGTTGCTAACTATTCGGTAGAGCACTCTAAGGAGACTGCCTTCGCAAGGAGGAGGAAGGTGAGGATGACGTCAAGTCATCATGGCCCTTACGCCTAGGGCTACACACGTGCTACAATGGGAAGCACAAAGAGATGCAATATTGTGAAATGGAGCAAATCTCAAAAACTTCTCTCAGTTCGGATTGTAGTCTGCAACTCGACTACATGAAGCTGGAATCGCTAGTAATCGTAAATCAGCTATGTTACGGTGAATACGTTCCCGGGTCTTGTACTCACCGCCCGTCACACCATGGGAGTTGTATTCGCCTTAAGTCGGAATGCCAAACTGGCTACCGCCCACGGCGGATGCAGCGACTGGGGTGAAGTCGTAACAAGGTAACCGTAGGTGAACCTGCGGTTGGATCACCTCCTTTCAAGAGAAGAGACTAAAGATTTGTTTCTTTTAGTTTAAGTTGTTCTTTTCCTGCTTAGTTTTCAGAGATTATTTAACTTTAAAGTAGGGGCTTATAGCTCAGGTGGTTAGAGCGCACCCCTGATAAGGGTGAGGTCGGAGGTTCAAGTCCTCCTAAGCCCACCAAACGAAATTCTTTTTTATTCTTTTGAAAGAGTTTTCAAAGTTTTTTTGGTCATTACCTTTAAGGTAACTCCTTTCAAAAACTTTTCAACAACTTCCAAAATAATTAAAAAATAATTGCGTTTTAAAATCATTAAACTATCCCAAAGATAAAGATTAGAGATTCTTGAAATATTTATTAAGGGGAATTAGCTCAGCTGGGAGAGCGCCTGCTTTGCACGCAGGAGGTCAGCGGTTCGATCCCGCTATTCTCCACCAAAAATAATATATTATTGATGTAGTCAATACAATAGGATAAAAAAGATTCTAATGTAAGTATTTCATACATTCTTTTTTATGCTTGGCATAGAATAGAATTATAAAGAAAGTTAGAAGTAAAAGAAAACAAAAAACTTCAAACTCCTCTTTAGCATTTTTGTAAATCTTTACATTAGAATCCTAAAAGATTCTAAATGTTCTTACACAACTCATTGTTAAAGCCTAAAATAAGTAATAACTACAATCACGCAAATAACCAAGATTGTTTTAAT